>PMUK01000133.1 GCA_003166915.1 Candidatus Cybelea palsarum | reverse complement strand
TCGGCGCACGATTCGGATGCGGTCATGGCATGTGCGGTGCCTGTGTCGTACTCGTTGACGGCCATCCCGTCCCGGCATGCACGTTGAGCATCGACGACGCCGCCGGGCGATCCATCGTGACGATCGAAGGCCTCGCAGTTGGAGACGTACTCCACCCGGTGCAGCGCGCCTTCCTCGAGGAGGGCGCTATGCAGTGCGGCTACTGCACGAGCGGCATGATCATCTCAGCGGCGGCGCTCCTCAGGCGCAATCGCCGCCCCAACGACAAGGATATCCGCACGGCTCTTGCGAGCCATTTATGCCGCTGCGGCATTTACATCCGCGCGATTGCGGCCGTGAAGAAGGCGGCGGAGGGGATGACATGACCATATGGGGCGCAACTGCGCCCGAGCGCGTTGAGGACCGCATTGCAATCGAGCCGGACGGTGCGATAACCGTCAAATCCGGAAAGGTCGAATACGGGCAAGGAATCCGAGTGGGATTCGCGCGCATCGTCGCCGATGAGCTCCACGTCCCGATCGATCGCGTGCATGTCCTGCTTGGAGAGACAGACATCGTTCCTTGGGACATGGGAACATTCGGCAGCATGTCAACGGCCGTCGATGGGGCCAAACTGCGCAGGGCCGCGGCGTTCGCGCGTACACTGCTGCTTGATCGTGCAAGCCAACGGTGGGGCGTTGCCGCTTGTACCCTGCGAATCGAAGGGGGATATATCAAGGCCCGAGATCGACGAAGCGTCACCTTCGCCGAGCTCGTGCATGAGAATCCGCTGACGGGCGAAGTTCCTTCAGATCCGATCGACGGTACTCCGCACGCCGCTACATCGTCAGACCTTCCCCAACGCTTTGAGGCGATCGAGGTCGTGACTGGTAGACGAACGTACCCGGCTGACATTCGCCTTCACGGTATGTTGCGCGGACACGTGCTACACGGGCCTACGCTCGATGCGAGACTGCGTTCGCTTGACGAAGGCGGTGCGCGCAAGATGCCGGGCGTAGTTTCAGTTGTCCGTGACGGCGACTTTGTAGGAGTCGTGGCGGAACGCGACGAGCAGGCCCGCGCGGCAACGGTCGCGATGCGCGCGATCTGGGGTCGGTCGGAACGAACGCAGACCGCCCCAACCAACCTCATGCTACGTAAGGACGAGGGCACCGATCGCGCGCTCGCGGCTGCCACGCGCACTTTCAAGGCATCGTATCGCGCGCCGCACGTAGCGCACGCGGCATTGGGTCCGAGCGCGGCTGTCGCCGACGTGCGTGACGATGGCATCGACCTTTACGTTGCAACGCAGCGGCCGTTCGGCCTTCGCGACGAGGTCGCGCAGATTCTGGCTGTCCCGACGGAAATGGTCCACGTGCACCCACAGGGCATGGGGGGTATGTTCGGAAGGGGCGGGATGAACGACGCCGCGCTTGAAGCCGTGCGCCTCTCGCGAGCGGTTCGGTGTCCGGTTCTTTTGCAATGGACTCGCGAAGAGGAGTTCCGTCTAAGTCCAGCTCGGCCTATGCTAGCAGCAACCATCGTTGCAGGTTTGGATGCGACAGGACGGATCGTGGCATGGCGTTCCTCGATTGAAACAAACCAGTTCGCCTACATCGCCGGGGCGCCGGCTCGCGTCCTTGCGGAAACCTCAGGCCGAAATGCAATTCCGGCCTATGATCTCGGCAACGTGGACGTGTCGCTAACCGTGCGAAGCGGCGCGATCAAGACCGGGGCGTTTCGATCGTTGGCTGCCGCACCAAATATCTTCGCTAGTGAATCGTTTATGGACGAACTTGCGGCGCTGAACGGGCAAGACCCGATAGCCTTCCGCGTTCGCCATTTGACGGATCAGCGACTCGTTAGCGTACTGGAAATTGTTCGCGAACAAAGCCATTGGAATGACCGTGGCGGGCGGGCGCTCGGCGTTGCCTGTGCTGTCTACCAAGGCACATATATCGCGCAGGTCGTCGAGGTCGCGATCCGAGAAAATTTGATTCGACTCGAGCGGGTGTGGTGTGCAGTAGATGCCGGCAGGCTCGTACATCCCGATGGTGCGCGCAATCAAATCGAGGGTGGAATCCAGCAAGCCGCAAGCTGTGCACTCCTCGAAGAACTGACAATCGACCACGACGGCGTCCGCACCGCGACGTGGCGCGACTATCCGATTGCGACGAGTCTGGATGCGCCAACCGCGATCGATGTAAGCCTGATTACTGATTCTGCATGTCCATCGACCGGTATCGGAGAACCGGGATTCGTGCCGACTGCCGCGGCATTGGCTAACGCTTTTTACGCGGCGACGAGCGGGCGCCTTCGTCAACTGCCGCTCCGACCGGCGTAATCGCGGACCAAAGAACAAGACCCTCCGCTTGAGAGTCGAGTTCCCATTTAGTACAAAAATTAGGATACATTCGAGAAGCAATCGCCAAGAGTGCGATGAGCACCGCAAGCATCACCGATAGGTCCATACCAAGCCCAAATGCGCTCGAGCTTCCATGAATCATGACGGCGCGCAGCGCATCGACCTGATAACTGAGCGGATTCGCGCGCGCGACAAACTGCAACCAGTGGGGCATCAGGCCGATGGCATAGATCGCGTTGCTTGCGAAGAACAGGGGCATCGTCAAGACCTGGCCGATTCCCATAAAGCGGTCCCGCGTTTTAACAACACAAGCGACGATAAGCGAAAAGCTGCGGAAGACGGCAGCGCCCGAATCATACCTCCCGAATACGTCTTGACCAGCACATCCGCGGCGCCGTCTAAGTCCATTAACTCGAGTACGTCGGCAATTTGCCGATGTACGTTGCGCTCGTCCCAAACCGTAAAGCTTGGCAAAGATCAGCAGGTTCTCCCGACCCGTGAGCTCTCCGTCGGCCGAAAGCATCTGAGGAACATAAACCGACGCGGCGCCGGACCTCATATGGCTCCGTTCGTATGTCACACCCGTCGACCAGGGCAGTACCAGCGCTCGGGGGAAGGAGAGTTCGTTAGCATTTTGATCAGCGTCGACTTGCCTGCACCCTTGGTGTCTCCCCATGCCAAAAACGGGCATTTTCCATGTTCCAGCCGTTCGCTACGGTGGGCCGCATGGCGTGACCGGGTGGCCCTCGTCTCTAGTTTTTACGACAGCCAAAGACGGCATAGGCCGCAAGAGCGCGGCCCTTAGCCAGCATCGACGAGATTCAGGCGGCAGGCGACTGGCTTGCCGGAAAATCAAAAGGCATCTTATTGGAAACGAAATCCATGGCTCAGTCCCCAAACGCTATATCCGAGCGCTTTGAGAAGATCCGCGGAAGGGCGTATGAAGTTTGGGAAGGCAAAATTCGTCTCAACTTCTACACGCGTCTATAGAATGAAGCAAGGAGGTTGGAGGTGGCATTTACGATCGTGCTCCCAACGGCGTGCGGACCTCAAAGCAACCAGCTGCCTGAGAAGCAATGCTTTGAGAGCACGCCGCCGATGTTAGCGAGAATTCTGGTTCCATTGGATGGATCGCGTTGCGCCGAACACGCCTTACAATACGCCGTTGGATTGGCGAAGGCGGAAGCCGCGAAGCTTTATATCTACGCACTGGTCGACCCCATCGCAGTCCTGGGGCGGAATCCGGCCAATCCTCTGGAAGACGAGCACATTGCTGCGGCCAAGGCTGAAGCGGAGCGCTTCGTCAAACTGGCTGTTGCTAACGCGATCAGCTCAGGCCTGCGAGCCGAGGGGTACGTCGAGCTTGGCGAACCCACGAATAAGATCGTGGCCCACGCAACCGAGATTGAGGCTGACACAATCGTCATGGGAACACACGGGTGTTCCGGCTTTAGGCGCTTCTTTATGGGCAGCATTGCAGAAAAGATCTTGCGTTCGGCGCCATGTCCCGTTGTGGTCGTCCGCGAGAAGGCCGCTGTCGAACGAGTCGCGGCGCCAGTAGTAACGCGCGATTCCACCGCGCCGGTGTTCTCGTTTCGGTTGATAGAGGTTAGCTCCGATGATTTCGAACGGCTGTATGGCGAGATCGCAAGCTTTATGGACGGTCCCGGCGCCAACCTGCCCGGGATGGTTGATGCGCAGCTCTTCGGCAGCATAGAGGCTACGCGGATTATGATACTCGCACAGTTTCGCTCGCATCAGGACTGGGTTCACGCCCAGTGGGATGTACAACTTGGTGAATTACTCGAGGAAATCGCCGCCAATTCGCAAACGCTCGAATTCAACCTCTACCGCGGCGACCATTTCTTAGCCCGATTGCCAACAGAACAGGCCATCGAACTGGGAACGCAAGGCTGCGACGCATCTTCTCTCACAAAGGAGTTCGTGCGGGAAACGCACGTGGCTACACGACTGCCGGCCAGCTTCAACGCAGCGCTCCTTTGAGACCCAGCCGAGCTCGGCTGCCGTCTCATTCGTTACATCTTCCGCTCTCGAGCGCGCCGGGAGCATTCTGGATCATCATCGCCATCGAAGTCGCCATTAGCGCGCGCTCTTGCTCGTCGTCATGCATTGGCGGCGCCTTCTTTGAGCAAAAAGTTTCGCCATTCTTTCGCTACGAAGGAGTAACATATGAATACCCTGACATCGACGAACCTTTTGAATGCGATCTATGACAGGCGCGCGGTGCGCAAATATACTAAGGATCCAATCGAGCGGGCCGTTCTCGAGCGATTGATCGAGATCGCGACGCACGCGCCCAGCGCCATGAACCTGCAATCGTGGGCCTTCGCCATCGTTCAAGGCGAAGATCGGCTGCGGGGGTACTCCGAGCGCGCGAAGACCCACTTGCTGCAAGGGACCGGTGCGCTTGCGGATCACGCGCGCGGCCTGCTGGAGCAACACGTCAACATTTTTCATGACGCTTCGACACTGCTCATCGTCTGTGCTACTGGCGAAGAAGAACAAGCGCAGGAGGACTGCTGCCTGGCGGCTCAGACGTTCATGCTCGCCGCATTTGGAGCCGGCTATGGCACCTGTCCCATCGGTTTTTCGCGTCCTTGGCTGCGTCTTACGGAAACCAAGCGCGAGTTGGGAATCCCACAGGATTTCGTTCCCGTCTTCCCGGTTGTGATAGGCATCGCGGCTGAGCGCCCGGAGTCGCACGGCCGTGAGCCGGCGCGGATTATGTGGTGCTAGCGCCTGCTCACCGTTTCGTTAGGTAGCGCCGGAACCACGCACGGGAGAACCGTGCGACTTCGGCAAGGGCTCCGGGCTCCTCGAACAAGTGCGTTGCTCCAGGAACGATGACGAGCTCTCGCGGCGCGCTCATTAGGGTCAATGCCTGGCGGTTGAGGCCGACGACGACGTCATCGGCGCCGCCCACGATAAGCAGTGTCGGAGCCTTAACTCCGCGCAGATGTTCGCCCGCCAAATCGGGGCGGCCGCCGCGCGAAACGACGGCGGCAATCTCGCCGGGCATCGCGGCGGCGGCCACAAGCGCCGCAGCCGCACCCGTGCTGGCGCCGAAGTATCCCAAGGAGAGGCTCTCCAGCAACGGCTGCGTCCGAAGCCATCGCGTCGCGGCGACCAAACGCCGTGCAAGCAAACCGATATCGAAGCGCAACGCTGCTGTCCTCCGATCGATGGATTCCTCCTGCGGCGTTAGCAGATCGAGCAGCAGCGTCGCAACTTTCCCGTCGTTGAGGATGTCGGCCACAAACTGATTGCGGGGACTGTGCCGGCTGCTGCCGCTTCCATGCGCAAAGAGAACGAGACCAAAAGGTTTCTGGGGCAGGCCTAGGAACGCCGGGGCGGTGATTCCCTCGTCGATCTCAACTGCGACTTCCATTATCCGGTCCGATTGCGACGTCATTGCGAAACCTCCAGGCCGCTTCGCAGCGAATTACGGATGTAGAGGCCCCACTACGACTTTGCGAACGTTGTTCGATCCCCAGTCGACGACATAGAGCGCGCCTTCGCTCGGGTCGTAGGTTAGATCGCCGGGCGTCGAAAAGCGGGCCGCCGATCCAGCCCCATCGACGTAAGCGATAACAAAGCGAGGGTCAAGGGCTTCCAAATCCCGCGCACGATAGGTGCTCCTTGTAAGCTTGAAAGGCGGCCGGCAGAATGCCGCCCGCCTTTCCGATGTATTCTAGGCCGATTTAACTTCTATTTTCTTGGGCGCGATCGGCTTGACCGGCGTTAGCTCGACCTTGAGAACGCCTTTGTCGATCGTCGCCGAGACGGAGTTGGCATCCAGGTCTTGCGGCAGCGTTACCGTTCGGGAGAACGAGCCGCGCCGCATCTCGCGGCGATGATACCGGACGTCTTTCTTCTCGGTCTTTTCCTCGTGCTCGCCTCTCACCGTGACGGTGCCCCCGCTAACTTCGACGTTTATCTCCCCTGCGTCGTAGCCGGGCGTTGCCAGCTCGAGGATGTATTTTCCGTTCTTCTCATACAGGTCGAGCGGCGCCGCATTGAAGCGAGGCGCAGGCAGCTGCCAGCTGTCGAACATACGGTCGAGCACCACCAGGTCGATATTTTCGTTTATCTTCTGCAAAGAGGACATGGACGAGTTCCTTTCTTGCCTATCGAACGTTAAAAGTTGTTATATAGTAATTCTAATCCCGCCGCGAGAAGAACTCATGAGCGAAAATGCTCGTCGTCTTCCCGAGTCCTCCGTTGTATGGAATGCCCGAGCGGCTCCTCGCGAGAGTATCCGAAAAGATGCTTGGTCTGAGCGTCTAACGCATCCACGATGGCGATTGCGTCCAGAGCGCGCTCAACCAGCGGTTGCTGCCGCGCCGGCATGTGTCTTGCAAACTTCCATGCAAATGCTAGCCTCGACCTGAGAAGCGATCGAGAAGGCCCTGCTCATCTGTTCTTCTCATTGCCCGCATAGACTCAGAGGTATGCGTTTGGGCTTGACGTTAATCTGTATGCTTGGTATGGTCGGTGTGGCTTTCACTGTTCCGTATGCTGCAGAATCACATGCCTCTGCCTGCCACCAAAAGATTCCGAAAGTTGTGGCTCGTATCCAGCCGACGCCACGATCGACACCACGTACGCATCGGCTGCAGACGACCGGCTCGTCGGAATATCTTGACTGGCAGACTTTGCCCGATCGCCCAGCTTTGCCTCAATGACGAACTGGAACCAACAGACAAGGATGATGCGTTGGTGGCTTTTCTAAACATTGCAAAGCTAAATTCTCCAGTCGGACACCTACCATCGCGGGTATTGGCGATCTGCATGGGCGCGGCGATGCTGGCGGCCTGCAGCGATGCGACGCCAACGATACCACTTACGCTCGCAGGCTCTTCGGGAGAGCAGCTAGACGCCGGTCAGCTTCCAATAACCGGCGTCGCTAAGCTCGATCCCATGAACGAAGCTACTCACGTAATTGCCAAAACGACTTAGCGAGTCCGAGAGCATATCCAAAAGCATGCTCGCCGCAAGCCGATCCATCCATCGGAACGACGATCGTCTTCACGTACGCCGCCACAGCACCTGACCAGTGCCCAACGGCCGTCGACCCTCATCCATGCGACGAACCGTCGGCGGTGCGGTCGTAAAGCTCGAAACCCGCCTTGAGCGCTTCGTTTATCGAGCGGAAAATTAGAATACCGCATGCCAGAGCGATACCTCCTCGCCTTATCTTGTACGCGAGCCGGTTGAAATTGCGCAGACTTTCGGCTTTCCAGATGTTCACACGTCCCTTCCACGGACTTCTCAAAAGCGGGGAAGTCAGAGCTCGATGGTAAGTCCATCGTGCAACGACCGCTCGGAGGCGCGGGCCGGCAAGTTCATTGACGCATCGCTGCGCCTCAGCCGGCTTCATTTCGACATCTTGCGCGGTTCTTCGGCGCCTGTTCTCGTCGTTAGGACGCCCGAGCGAACCGAGGGCGCGGGGCTCAGCTGTGAGCCACCGTGCGAAAGCGGTTTGATCACCGGCTAAACACGAACGCTATTACGAACCCCAGCGCCGCTAACGATCCCAGTAGGGCGGCTACCGTTACGCTTTCACGGTGCCGTGAAAAAGCAATTGTATAGATAGCTTTGAGCACGTTGTTAGAGGATGTCGCCAGAATGATCGCGATCGCGGCCGTGCTGAGGCCGATTGCTCCCGCGCCGCCTTGCGCGAGGCTCAGGACAAATGGATCGATATCGGTTACGCCGACTATGCCTGCTAACGCGAAGACGCCTGCGCGTCCCCAATAGAGTTGCGCAACGGTCGCAAGCATCGAAACGACGACAAAGAACAGAGCGAAGACGAGGGCCGTGGAGAGCTGAAGAGGATTTGCAAGCTCGCTCGTCGTCCTTGAACTCGTACGTACGCGGGCGCGCTGCATCGCAAGAAGCGCGCTTGCCGCAGCGAGCGCAAGGAGCGGACCTGCGAGTATTCGACCAAGTGAAAGATTGAACAGTGAGCAAACGACGAGAACCCGCACATACATCATTGCCGTAGCGGCTACAATTCCCGCCTCCAGCTCGGGCGTCATTCCCTCATCGCGCGATCGGCGCGACAGTACTACGGTGGTCGCAGTCGACGAATAGAGGCCGCCTAGGCCGGCTGTCAGCAGCGTCCCGCCGTTGGGAAAGACAAACCGTTGAAGCAGGTAGCTAGCATACGATATCGACGAGACGGCGACGACCGCGAGCCACACCCCAAACGGCGTGATCGTCGTGTACGGGATCGGCGGTTTTCCCGACAGCAACGGCAACACCACGCCGACGAGAATAAGAAATTGAGCCGCGGTGATTACTTCTTGCGTTGAGACGCGCGCTGCCCAGTCGTGCAACGTACGCCTTCCTCCGAGCAGAAGGACGGCCACGACCGCCACCGCGACGGAGAGCCAGGGTGGTTGCGTTAACGCCAACGGTCCAAGCACATAGGCCAACAGATTGCAAATCGGCACGACGAATTCGCCCTCTGCGGACGTCCCATTTTCTGTTTGCCGGCGAACGTATGCGTAGATCCAGGATCCTACAACGACAAGACCTGCGATAAAGGCGGCCCCGTTCGAAGGGTCGAGCAGATAAAGGCTGCCGCCGGCGAGCGCGAGGAGCGGGAAGGTACGTACTCCTCCAGGGCGGTGCGGCAGTTCGCCGACGTAGAACTCTTCAAAGGCAAATCCGAAGAACAACGCAAGAGCCAGCAGCAGTGCAAGGCGTTCGGCACCGATTTGCGTGAAAGCGCCCGATGTCATGCGCTATGAGGAATGTCCGGAAGCGTTTATCTTCTCGCTGCGGTCGCTATGATAACGACGATATAGGTTAAACTCGATCACACGCGCCCTCGTGTAAATAGTTTCAAGAAACGTGCCGAGCTCCGCGTCCCACTGGGCCCGAACCCAGTCCCGATATGACCGGAACTGAGCCACGATCAGGATTCGGCGAGCGTCCAGGCTGCCGAAAAGCTGGGCGCTGAGGGCCCCCTCAAGTTGAGCACCCGGGCCCTCTACGAAGCTGGCCACACAGCTGAAGAAACAGTCGTAGTCGCCTGAAGTAACCTCGAGCAGTCGGACCGCCGAGACCTGTCCATCAGCGCCCAGACTAGACGGCATGTTTTGCACAGTGCCATATTATCATGGCGCCGAGAAGGCTTCATGAACTTATACTTCTCAGCTTTTTCACGAGCAGATCGCGGGCTCATGGCGTGATACCCTTGGGGTTTTTGCACGCCATGAACGAAATGAAGGTGTTCAACGAGAAAGAGGTCGCAAATAGCTCCAGCGCCGGCGCGCGAGCCGGAGAATTTCGAGCGATGGACCGCACAGGGTCAGGAGGCCATCGCGGCGCGGCTATATACTCCCGGCCGGGTGCCGGAACTCCGATCCAAGACAACCACCTAAGATACGGTGTTCCGCGTCA
>PMUK01000201.1 GCA_003166915.1 Candidatus Cybelea palsarum | reverse complement strand
CTCCATCGCCCAAGAGCGCTATGCGGTCGGCGTAGCATGCTGCTTCATTGATATCGTGAAGCGCGCAGACGACGGTCTTTCCCTCTCGGGTCAATCGCCGAAGTAACGCGAGGATTTCGTGCGCGACGCCGACGTCGAGATGACTGGTTGGTTCGTCGAGCAGTAGGATCGGAGTCTCTTGTGCTAGCCCCAGTGCAATCCAAACGCGTTGGCGCTCGCCCGCGCTCAGCGTAGAAAAGAGGCGTTGCGCGAAGGACTCGAGCCGCACGGCGGCAAGCGCACGATCCACGGCAGCATCGTCGTTGGGCGCCGCGTTCCACTGGCACCAGCGATGGTGCGGGAACCTTCCGATCGAAACGACGTCGCGAACCAGCAGCGACTCGAGAAAGATTTCGTCGCCGGTTACGAACGCGATCCGCTTTGCACGGTCGAGCGCTCGCAGCTGCGCGCTGGGCGCGCCGTCGATCCATATCGCACCCAATCGCAGGCGATGCAATCCGGCGATTGCACGAAGGAGGGTCGTCTTGCCGGCGCCATTGCGCCCGAGGAGCGCCACGAACTCTCCGGTGGCGACGCGCACCTCGATATCGTTGAGAATCGCACGCTCGCCGACGTCGAGCGTGACGCCGCGCAACTCGATCATAGGCTCCTCAGGCGGCGTCCCGGCGCAACGCGCTTGCCGGACGAAGGTACAAATAGAGAAATGCGGGGACGCCGATAAAGGCCAGTAAGACTCCGATGGGAAGCTCCGCGGGCGCCACGATCCACCGGCAAACGGCGTCGGCAAACATGCAAAGCGCGGCCCCGATCGACGCGCAGGCCGGCAGCAGCACTCGAGCGTCCGAACCGACGATGCGCCGCCCGATGTGAGGAACGATCAGTCCGATGAAGCCGACCAGTCCCGCAAGAACGACGCTGCTCGCCGCCAAGAGCGACGATGCGGCCAGCATTATCCATTGTGCTCGGTCGACGTTGAGGCCGACGGCACGCGCGCGAAGCTCACCGACTCGTAACGCGTTGAGTGGCGCCGCAACCGCAAACGCGAGCAGAGCCCCGAGTGCCGCGTAGGGCGCCGCCATTGCCAGTTCGGGCCAGCCGCGGCCGGCCATCGAACCGGCTAACCACGCCACGACCGTACTGGCGTACTGATTGGATTGCGCGCGAACTAACGCCAAGGTAACGATTGCTGCAAAGAGCGTTGAGAGCGATACACCGGCCAGGATCAGACGGTTTGAATCGATTCCGCCGCCGCGGCGCGCGAGCGCTGCGACGAGCAGTGCCGCACCGAGACCCGCGACAAATCCGATTCCGGGCGTTGCGGCGGCCGACACTCCCGCCCCGATTGCGATCGCGATTGCGGCGGCAGCGGCTGCGCTGACGCCGGTGAGATAGGGATCCACAAGCGGGTTACGCAGCATGCCTTGCAGGACGGCTCCGCAGAGCGCAAGCGATGCACCAACCGTCGCGGCGATGCAGACACGCGGCAATCGAAGCTGCCAAACAATGGTGTGGAGCACGCCGGTGGCGTGCGGATGAAGCAGNNTCGACCTGCAACGACCGTCCGGGCATCGGATATCCCGCGAAGAGCGCGTAGCGATCGTTGCCGAGATTGTAGCCGCGCACCTCGATGCGCAGCGATGGGGCGAGCCGATAACCGGCGTACACGTCAACCTGTGTGAAGTCTGCCGGCTGATAGGTGGCGTAGACGGGAGAGAGGTATGGATCGGGCGCTTCTTGCGGCCCTTGCGCTCGAGCCTCGATCGTAAATCCATCGAAACGGCTCGTTGCCGGCGCACGGTAACGCAACGCAGTCGTCACCGCGAAGACCGGTCCGCGCCCCGAGATCCGTTGTTCCGTTTCGAGATCTTGCGCGCGATAGAGGTTGACGATGCCGACGGTCGCGGTCAACCCGTGCTCCGAGGGCGTTTGCACCGAAAACGCGAGGCCCGCAATCGACGCGCGCCCGATATTCTCGGGTATGTAGAGCGGCGGCGGCGAGACGATCAGGTTTGAGCCGCTCGTCGTGAACCACCCAAGGCCTACGCCTCCCCAGAGCGTTGGATCGTAAAACGTTGCATCTCCGACCCGCGTTCGCTCGGCGACGAGATCGGGATTGGAGAATCCTGGATAGTACAACTCCTCAGCCGTCGGCGCGCGGAACGCAGTCGCCGCGTTGAGGCGCAGCTGCAGCGGTCCGGCGATCTGCGCGATGCCGCCCACGGAGGGAGAGAACGCGCCGCCCAGACCCCCGTCGCGCTCGGCGCGCAGTCCGGCGTAGATCTGATTGCCGTTGGAGCCGAACCACTGCGATTGCGCGTAGGCCGCAGTCTGCGCGTACGCGTCGAAGATCGGCGAGTTATCGGCGGCAAAGGGCGATCCACCGCCGGTGCCTTCGTCGACGCGCGCGACCCCGCGCATGAGGTCGACGCCATAGACGAGCCGTTCGCGGGCGTCACCGACCACGTTACGCAGGCTCGCCATCCAGTGCTGGTCGTAGAGCACCTGCGCGTAGGGTGGATTTGACGTCTGGCCCGGTGCCGGCGTTGGATAGAACGAGTTCGGACAGTTCGAATCGACGGGCGTGTCGCACGTATACGAAAGATCTTGCGACGAGTCGCCGAGCTCGAGCGTGGCCGTCGAACGCGTGCCGTGCGTTTGCGCGACGAGCCGCACGTTGCGGCCGACGCTGCTTTGTTCGCTCGTCGGCGAGAAGTAGCCCAGCTCACCCGGCGCGCCGGCGAGCGCGTCGGCTAAATTTCCGGATAGCGTGAGGTCGATGGCCCCGACCGCATGTCCGTAGCGGGCGGAGAGGCCGGTCAGTCCGGCTTGCGCGTTTTCGCGATTCGCCGCATTTGCGACGGAGTAGTCGTTGGTTGCATACGTGCGTTGAAATGAGAGGTACGGTGTTTGGAAGAGATACGTTTGCTCTCCGAAGGATCCCGTCGAGATCGTCGCGGTGCTGCGGGCGCTCGCTGGTGCCGTGATGATATTAATGACGCCCCCGATCGATCCGGAGCCGTACAGCGTCGACCCGCCGCCTTCGACGACCTCGATGCGGTCGATGCCGCTCACCGGGATCTGCTCGAGGTCGACGTCGTCGATCTGATTGCCCGCGGCTGGCAGCCCGTCGACTAGAACGAGAACTTGCTCCGATGAGCTGCCGCGAATGCCGACGCCCGCTGTGGCGCCGAAGCCTCCGTAACGAATTACGTCGACCCCTGGGACGGACTCGACGGCGTCGGCTACGGTGCGATCGCCGTCTTGGGCGATCTGGGCGGCCGTTACGACGTAGGTCGTGCGTGCGGTACGCTGCGCTGATTCGATGCCCCGATCGCTGGTGACGACGTGGGCGATCTGGGGGACGACCGTTGGGGTGGGGGAAGGCAACGGCATGGCCGCGACGAGCGCGGCGAGCACTGGAAGCATAGCAATCCTCTCCTTGGCGCGAGGTGGACCTGCTCGAGCGTTTTGCGCGCATCCTGACTCGCGGGTCTCCCCGCATACAGTGGCGCGACCGTGCCGGCCTCACACCGGCTTCCCGCGCAAAACGTAGAATCGTCACTTGTGCAAATCCGAGCGGCGACCCTTTTCATTGCCCTTTTGGGCGGGGCGTGCGCGTCCCATTCCGGCGCGGGTGCGAGCGGCGGCATCGTCACGTTGGTGCCGTCATTTGCCGACGACCTTTACGCGCTGGGCGCCGGGCGGCAACTCGTTGCCGTCTCCGCCTTTACCGACGATCCACGAGCCGCGGCGCTGCCCCGCGTCGCCGATTCGAGCAGCGTCGACGTCGAAGAGATCGTCGCATTGCGCCCCAACCTCGTGATCGGCATTCCGTCGCAGGCGCGGTTAGTAGAGCCTTTGCATCGCGCGCATCTCCGCGTCGTGCTGCTCTCCGATGATGGCTACGATCGGATCTTCACGAACGTACAAACGATCGGGGCGCTCGCCGGCCGCCCGGGCGAAGCCGCCGCGCTCGTGGCGCGCTTGGCGCGAGAGACCGCAAAACTGCACGCCCGCACGTACCGGTTCGCGTGGCATCCTCGCGTCTTTATCGTCCTGGATAGCGCGCCGGTATGGACCGCCGGCTCCGCTTCGTACATTTCCAAGCTCATTACGATTGCCGGCGGCCGCAACGCCGCGGCGGATCTTGGCGCGGCATACGCATCGTACAGCAGCGAGACGCTGGTTGAAGATCGGCCCGACGTGCTAATCGCAGATCGCGCCGCACATCTCGACGCCGCGCTCGATCGTGAGCCGTGGCGCAGTTTGCGAGCAGTCCGCCTGCATCGCGTCTATTCGGTTGACTCCGATCTCTTGGAGCGACCCGGACCGCGCTATAACGATGCGATCCGCTGGCTCGTGGATCGCTTGAGCCCCATCGCGACGCGGCCAGACCGTTGACGCAGCGAGCGATTGTCGTCGCGGTCGAGACCCGCGCCCTGCACGCCGCGATCGACGTAGAGCTCGACGAGTTTGAGGCGCTCGCGCAGGCGGCCGGAGCGAAGATCCTCGAGCGCATCGTGCAGCGACGTGACGCCGTGGATGCCGCGACGCTCGTCGGAAGCGGAAAGGCGAGTGAGATTGCGCAGCGGGCGCAGGAGCAACGCGCGGACCTGCTCTTGGTTCTCAACGATCTGCGCCCCCGGCAACGAAAGAATCTCGAGAAGATCATTCCGCTGCCGATCGTCGATCGCACGATGCTGATTCTAGACGTCTTTGCGCGGTACGCGCGCAGCCGGGAAGGAAAGCTCCAGGTCGAGCTCGCGCAGCTGCGCTACCGCCAATCGAATTTGATCGGCGCTGCCGCCGACCTCTCGCGACTCGGCGGCGGCATCGGAACGCGCGGACCCGGCGAGACCAAACTCGAAGTCGACCGGCGCCGGATCGCACAGCGCATCGCCGCACTGAACGTCGCGTTGCAAAACATTCGGACTCAGCGCGCGCAGCGACGGAGCGGAGCGCAGCGCGAACCGCTCGTCGCACTGGTCGGATATACCAACGTCGGAAAATCGTCGCTGCTCAACGCCATGGCTCGCACCGACGCGTACGTCGCCGACCGACCCTTTGCGACGCTCGATCCGACGATTCGGCGCGCCTACCTTGCCCCGGGTTCGTACGTTCGAATGGCCGACACCGTCGGGTTCATTACGGACCTTCCCAAGGAGCTCGTCACGGCATTTCGCGCCACGCTCGAAGAGCTGCAGGAAGCGGATCTGCTGCTGCACGTGCTGGACGCAAGCAACGCCCAGTGGCTTCGGCAGCGGCGCGCGGTCGAAGCGATTCTGGCGCAGTTGGAGCTGGACGGCGTGCCGGCGCTTACGGTGTTCAATAAATGCGATCGCGCCGTGGCGGAAGCGTTGGGCCAAACCGACGCACTCTACGTCAGCGCAAAAACTCGGGAGGGTCTAGATTCGCTGCGCGCGGCAATCCATCAGCGAGTTGCAGCGATCAATGATGAGGCGAAAGTGTGATCGCCGAGCGGTCGCCGATCCACGCAATCGGCGGAATCGCAAAGAGTCGCGCCAGCTCGTTCAAGTGAGTGGCATACTTGGCGCGCAGATCGCTGAAGCGCAACCAGGCTTCCTCGCGGTCTTGGAGCTCGTAGCCGGCAGCAACGAGTCGATCGCAGGCGTGATCGAACTCCGATCGCTCGATGCCGACCGCCTTGTCCTCCGTTCCGGCACGGAAGTATACCGCCAGGTCGCGCGTCGCGTGGCGGCCGACGTTATACATGATGCGAGCTTGGCCGTCCTTCGCGCCGGCGACGGTGGTCATCAGGAGCGTGGCCGCGTCGAGCAGGGTCCCCAGCGTTCCGATCCAGGACTGATCGTCGTGACTGGAGCGGAAAAAGGCCAAGACTGGGTAAGCCAGATGACTCTCCATCACGAGCGCGGCCCAGCGCTGCGCGTCGATCATCAGCCCGGGCAGATCGTCGCGCGTCATCGAGTACCCCGCGATCGCGAGCAGATCGACGCCGCTTGGCGGCGCGCCCGCGCGAGCGGCGACCGTTACGACAAACGTCTCGCGTCGCTGAAAAGATCCGAAGATTGCGAACAGATACGCGGTAGTGATCGAAAGGAGCGAGAGCCCGGCGAGGCCCGCGAGGACTGCTACGAGCCGAGGCCCGGCGGTTCGACCGATGACGTCGCCAAATCCGATCGTCAGCAACGACGTTCCGGCGAAGTAGAGCATAGTCCCGAACGACGCGTTGGCCGGCGTTATGCCCGAGCGCAGACCCCAGCTTAACAACGCGAAACCGAGGATCAGCAAGGCGACCCAAACTCCAAGCAGCATGATCAGCATGAACGGCGCGAACGTCGCCAGGAACTCCTCGCGTCGATCCGAGTCGGCAGGGTAGAAGCGCCACGCCAGCGCGGGCCATACCAGCCACATCGAGCGCCACACGAGAAAACTGACGCGATAGCGCCGTCCGGTGGAGCGCGGGACGACGACGACCTGAAAGATGTCGTTGAGCGTTATCACGACGAGAGCGATGCCCGCGGCCATGCTGAGGATGTTGCTTACCATTTTGTAGGTTCTCGCGTTTCGTCGCGGCGGGGCGGTAAGCCGCTCAAAGTCGAATGGCGTGCGAGATGGGGCTCATATTCATCACGGGGCCGGTGAGCTCTGGCAAGAGCGCGTTCGCCGTTCGCCTCGCGCTCGAAAGCGGCCGCGAGGTGACCTATATTGCGACCGCTGCGGGCGAACCCGAGGACGTCGAATGGCGTGCCCGCTTGATGCGGCACGTGCGCGACCGTCCGAAGGCGTGGCGCACCGTCGAAACCGCTTCCATGGTGCTTGAGGCGCAGCTCGCGCTCTTTCGAGGGGCACCGGCGACGGCATGCCTCCTCGTCGATGCGCTCGGGACCTGGTTAGCCGCGAGGATTGCGGCCCGTATCGATCTGCTGGAGATTGACTATAACGTCTTCGCGTCGCAGTTGGATGGCGAGGCGGCCCAGTTCGTCGACGCGATGCTCGCTTCGCGTTCGTCGGTCATCGCCGTCAGCGAACAGTTCGGTTGGGACGTCGTCCCGGTCGCGGCCTCGGCCCGCCTCTTCCGCGACGCGATGGGGCGGATGGTTCAGCGGTTGGCCAAGCAGGCCGATAATGTTTACCTTGTCGTCGCCGGATATGCGCTCGATTTACGTCGCATCGGTCAGCCGATCGACTGCGAGCCCGCCGATTAAGAAGGCGTGGGGGATGCCGTTGCCGATGGGCTCGTCGCGGCGCGGGGCGTCGCTGTGGCGGCCGGGCTTGGCGAGGCCGACGGCGTCGGAATCGCCGGAGGCTGCAGCGTCGGCTGGCCCTGCGGGACGATGAGCGGCACCAGGCGGATGTAGCCGATCGACACGGTCGAGTCTTTGGTGATGGTCGTATCCGCGGTTACCGTCGCGTAACCGGCGGCCCGGGCGGTAACGGTCTGGTCGCCTGCTACGGCGTGGAGCGTGAAGGCCCCGTTCACGTCCGCTCGTGTCGTGTAAAGCGAACCGACGGAGAGCAGAGCATTTGCAATCGGGCGATTGGTCATCGCGTCCAATACGCGCCCCGTGACGTGGCCGAAGTCTTGGACGCCTACGACATTTGGCGGTGGCGAGCATCCGTCGCCGAGAGCGAAGAGCATGAGCATCCCCAAAACCGCAAACCGCATGAGCGGATGTACGTTTAAGACGTCGCCGCGTCCCCCTTGGCGATCGGCATTTAGCAGGCGGCCGACGGACGCGGAGGACAGGTATGGCCCGCGATTTGCAAAAACGTTCGTGAGCCATGAATCCATACGGGCCAGTCGCGATCTTCCTCTGCGTAGCGCTTGCGGCGGCGTTGCTCTTTAGCGTGTTGCCGGGCCTTCTAGGACGTGCCAAGCCGAACGCGCACAAACGTGAAGCCTACGAATGCGGAGTCGAGCCAACCTCGGCGGTCGTGGGGCGGTTTCCGGTGCGGTTCTATTTAATCGCGATGCTGTTCGTGGTCTTCGACGTCGAAGCGGCGTCGTTCTATCCATGGGCCGTGCAAATGCATGCGCTGCGCGTCTTTGGGCTCCTGGAGATGGTCGTGTTCATCGTGGTGCTCGCAATCGGCTACGCCTACGTTTGGAAGAAGGGCGGCTTCGTGTGGCGGTAAGTCCGGGACAGTTCATGCTGGCGCGGCTCGACGACGTCGCGCGCTGGGCGCAGAGCTCGTCGGTGTGGCCATTGACGATGGGACTCGCATGCTGCGCCATCGAGATGATGACCGTGACGTCCTCGGAGTACGACATCGCTCGTTTGGGTTCCGAGGTCTTTCGAAGCTCGCCTCGTCAAGCCGATCTCATGATCGTTTCGGGGCGAGTCGCGCAGAAGATGGGGCCCGTCATCAAACGCCTCTACGATCAGATGGCGGATCCCAAGTGGGTCATCTCGATGG
>PMUK01000070.1 GCA_003166915.1 Candidatus Cybelea palsarum | reverse complement strand
GCAACAGGGCGGCTGGGATATGTGGCTGCTCTTGCTCATTTCGATCGTCGGCGTCGCAGTCGTCATCGAACGGATGGTCTTTTTTCAGACGCAGCACGGCGACACGAAGGGGTTGCTGCGCCAGATCGGTACGAAGGTTTCGGCCGACGACCTCGACGGAGCGATCGCCATCTGTAAGAAGAGCCGTGGGATGCTTCCACGCATTCTCGAGTTCGGGCTTCGCCGTGGCGAAAAGAATCGCGCCGACATCACCGATGCGCTCTCGATCGCGCTGATGGAGCATCTCAACTCACTCGAGCGCAATCTCCCGATCATCGGCACCATCGCCGTCATCGCGCCCTTCGTCGGTCTCTTCGGAACCGTGCTCGGCATCANNAATACCGGCTCGCCGATTCCGACGGATCTCTATCAGCCTACCAAGACCGGCGCTAAGTAAAGCGCGTAGGGCACGACCGTGTCACTGCTCTCCTCGCAGCAAGATCAAGAGGTGATGGCGGAGATCAACATCACGCCGTTTACCGACGTTTTGCTGGTCTTGCTCATCATCTTCATGATCCTCGCCGCACTGGTCGCGCCGCCGGGCTTCGAAAAAGAGCTGCCGAACAAGAACCCCAACAGCGCGACCCAAAATAAGAACAAGAACGACATCGAAGTTGACGTCAACAACAAGGGCGTTATCTTCGTCGACGGCGCGAAGACGGACGAGACCGGCATTTACCGGATGATGTACGAGGCATCCAAGAAGAAACCGCATCATCACGTTTCGATTATCGCCGACGCAAAGGCGCCGTACGGGATCATCATAAGGATCCTCGATGCGGCAAGGCAAACCGGCCTCGAAGACGTCGGCTTCGTCACGTCATAAGCGCATAAAGGGAGGTTTGTAGAACGTGGCCGTTTCCATCGGCGGAGGTGAAGATGAGGTAATGTCGACGATCAACATCACGCCGTTTACCGACGTGCTGTTGGTGCTCCTCATTATTTTCATCATTCTAGCGTCGGTCACCAAAGAACCGAAGCTGCCCGATGCCTATAACAAACTCAGGGTGACGCCGTCCCAGATCGTCGTGAATATCGACGAACACAACCACATCGAAATCGGCTCGAACGACGTGACGATCGGGGATGCGAAAGCGGCCTTCGCGCAGCTTCAAGACGCGACCGACCACAAGTTTACAAGCGTCATCATCAAGGCGAATCCTGCGGCCAGCTATGGGGTTATTCTGCAGGTTATGGATGCCGCGAAGCAGGAGGATCTCACCAATTTTGGGCTCGCCAACCACATTGAAGGCGCGCCCCCGGGAATGAATCCGTAGTCGATGGCGAAGCGCAACCGCTATATCTCGACCGGCGAACGAGTCCGCAGCTTTATCGGCTGGGCCATCGTAATTTCGCTTATCATACACTTAGCGGTAGGTTCGGTCTTTCCGAACATCAACAAGCATTCCGAGGAACAGGAAACCGAGAAGGTCCAGATTACAAAGAAGCCGACGATCATCCACACGCCGCCGCCGCCAACGCCCACCCCCCCGCCGACACCGACTCCCCCGCCGCAGGCCACGCCGCCGCCCAAGCAGCAGCAGACTCAGCCGAAGCTGAAAATCAACGTCATGCACCAGAGCAGCTCCAGTAAGAGCAGCAGCTCGACGGAGAACACCTATAATGCTCCGGCGAACGGTACTGAAAACGGCGCTCCGGCAGGTCAAGGCACCGCTGGGCCCGTCGCAGCGACGGCACCCCCGGGAACGCCCAAGCCGGCCTGCGCAAACCCGAACGTCGACGCGACGGTTACCAACGCCGTGCAGCCGGATTATCCGGAGTCGGCAAAAGATATCGGGATCGGGCCGACCACCGTGCAGGTGGAAGTGACGGTGGGACCCTCCGGAAATCTGATCGGCACGAAGATCTATAAGAGCTCGAATAATATGGCAATCGATCAAGCCGCTCTGCGCGCGGCTCGACAGTCTAGCTATTCCCCGAAGCTCGTCGATTGCCAGCCGGTAGAAGGCGACTATCTCTTCCGCGCCGACTTCCAACCAGATTAGTCGCGCTGCCGGCCGTTGCGCGCCCCATGAGGTATGAGACGCGCTCGGCGCGTACTGCTCGTCGCCTTTGCGCTCTCGCTGGTGCTGCATGCGATCGTTGCACTGGTTCTGCGTCCGGCGACTGCGGATTTTCAAACTCAGCCTGAAGCCGTCTCGGTCGTGCGCCGTTCGACGATGATCGTGGCGCGCAACACACCGCCGCCTCCTCGTCGCATGCAAACCCCCGCACCTCGAAATCTCGCACCGCCGAGGCCTCGTGCCAGCGGCGCCGCTGTCGCGCGCTCCGAAGGCGGTGGTCCCGGTCGCTCAACGCCCGCGCCGCCGCCTGCTCCCACGGCGGTTCCTTCGGCGGCCGGCGCCGGGTGCGCGGAGCCAAATGCCGCCGCGGCGGTCGTCGCCACCCCGGCCCCGCCCGATATTCCGGCGGCGGTCCGTGCCGACCACACCAGCGGCGTCGCACTCGTTTCGGTTTCGCTCGACGCGCAGGGAGAAGTGAGCGGCGCGAGCGTTGCACAGAGCACCGGCAACTCGTCGCTCGACCTCGTCGCGGTCTCGATGGCGCGCGACGCTCGATACAGCGCGCCGTTGCACGATTGCAAACCTGTCGCCGGAAATGCCACGTTTAGCGTGAAGTTCGTCGCATGGTAGCCGGCAGGCCGTAAGGCACCGTCGGGCAAACGCTGGGCCGTGACCTTCTTTCAGGCGCTCGTACTGGCTCTCTTGCAGGGGGTCAGCGAACTCTTCCCGATCTCGAGCCTCGGTCATACGATCCTCGTTCCGGCAGTGCTGCATTGGAATAACATCGATCGGTCGAGCGCTTCGTTTCTCGCATTCGTCGTCGTGCTGCACCTGGGAACCGCGCTTGCGTTGATCGTCTTCTATCGAGCGCAGTGGTATGCGATCGTGCGCGCGCTCGCGCGCAGCATCGTGCTCGGACGACTGAGTTCCGACCGCGACGAGCGAACCGGATGGCTGCTCGTGGTTGCGACGATCCCGGTCGGGCTGCTGGGCGTCGTCCTCGAGCATCCCGTGCGCCGCCTCTTTGGCTCGCCGGCCCCGGCCGCGTTTTTCTTGTTGATCAACGGGCTAATAATGTTTGCGGGCGAGGCTCTGCGCCGGGCCCAAGAGCGAGTCCGGGCCAGAAAGAGCAAGCCGATCGACCGTCTGAGTTATCCCGAGAGCGTCTTCATCGGTGTCGCGCAAGCGTTTGCGCTCCTGCCTGGGATTTCGCGATCGGGAAGCTCGATGGTCGCGGGATTGCTCTGCGACCTCGACCACGAACATGCGGCTCGATTCTCGTTTCTGCTCGCAACGCCGGTCATTTTCGCCGCAGCCCTCCTCGAACTCCCGAGGCTCTTTGCGCCGCAGGCGCATCTGGTGCTCGTTCAAGCAATCGCCGGCGCCATCGCGGCCGGCGTCGCTGCGTACCTCTCCGTGGCTTTCTTGACGCGCTACTTCCGCTCGAACGATTTGCGGCCGTTCGGGTGGTATTGCATTGTCGTTGGTTCCATCTGTTTCGTGCTCGCGAGAAAAGGAGTCATCACATGAGAGCTGTCGCCATCGTTTTGGCAGTCGTCTTTTTCGTGCTTGGGATTCTGTACGGTACCGGTACGATCAACTACTTCACGGAATCGGGCGCCGCGCACGCACATCACATCACGCATCTCATCATCCTCTGGGTTTTGGCGTTGCTCTCCCTGATCTGGGCACGCTTTGCGAGCGCGCCGAGGCGATGAAGCTTTCCCACGTCGCTACGGACGGAAGCGTCGCGATGGTCGACGTATCGGGTAAGAGCGTCACGACGCGCTTCGCGAGGGCGCAAGCGTTGGTACGCATGAACGCCGCCGCGCAGACGGCGATTCGCGATGCCACGTTGGCCAAAGGCGACGCGCTGGTGGCCGCGCAGATTGCCGGCATTTTAGCGGCAAAGCAGACCGGCGCGCTGATTCCATTGGCCCATCCGCTGCCGTTGACGAGTGTAAGCGTACGCTTCGACTGGCGTGCCGACGGCGCGCTGGAAATCGAGGCTGCCGCGCGCACCGACGCACAGACCGGCGTCGAAATGGAGGCCATGATTGCGGCGACGATTGCGGCGCTGACTATTTACGACATGACGAAGGCTTTGGACAAGCATATCACGATCGAGTCGGTTCGACTGCTCGAGAAGACCGGCGGAACCCTTCGACAGGCTCAGGGCGACAGGGCTCAGGGTGACAAAGTTGAGGAATGAGGAGTGAGTTTTCGCGTTGCACTGATCGTGCTTTCGGACCGCGCTGCATCGGGCGAACGCGCGGATGCCTGCATTCCAGTAATGAAGGAGCGGCTTGGGGACGTCTATTCGATCGAACGAGAGAGTGTGATGCCCGACGATCCGGCAGCGCTTGCGGCCGAGCTCATCGAGCTGGCGGATTCGCACGAAGTGGATCTGGTGCTTACGAGCGGCGGCACCGGTCTCTCGCCGCGCGACCGCACGCCGCAGGCCACCGCCGCGATCCTCGACTACGAGGTCCCCGGGATCGCCGAAGCGATCCGGATGGTCTCGTTCGCCAACGTAAAAACCGCTATGCTCTCGCGCGCGCTCGCCGGCGTGCGCCATCGCACGCTGATTGTTAACCTGCCCGGAAGCCCCCGCGCGGTCGGCGAGGCGCTCGATATCGTGCTGCCCGTGATTCCTCACGCGTTGGAGCTCTTGAACGATTGCGTCGTCGACGGATGATCCGGATTTCGAGTTACGACGAAGCCGAAGCCTATCTGCTCGGCACGATCGACGAAGTCACCTCGCCGCGCACGTCGTACAAGCTCGACAGTATGCGCGCGTTGTTGCGTTATCTCGGCGATCCGCATCGGTCCTATCCGACGATCCACGTCGGTGGCACGAGCGGAAAGGGCTCGACTTCGACGATGATCGCCGGCGCGTTGCACGCCTCGGGTAAGCGAACCGGCCTTCATACGAAGCCGCACTTACACTCGATGACCGAGCGCGCATGCATTGACGGCCTAGCGATCTCGCGCGAGCGATTTGCGGAGATGCTCGAAAGCGCAATGCCCGCGATCGAACGCACGACGTCCGCGTACGGGCGTCCGACGTATTACGAGACGCTGCTTGCCTTGACGTTTGCGTACTTTGCGCAAGAAAAGGTCGACGTGGCCGTGGTTGAGGTGGGATTGGGCGGCCGCCTCGACGGGACGAACGTTCTGCACCCGGTTGTCGCCGCAATCACCTCCGTGGGCTACGACCACACCGAGATCCTCGGCACGGCGATCGAGGCGATTGCCCTCGAAAAGGCCGGCATCGCAAAGCCGGGCATACCGCTGGTTCTGGGGCCGGTTTCGGGGGCCGCGGCAGCGGTCATCGAAACATACGCCGCGCAGGCCGGAGCGCGGGTCGTTTACGCGCACGACGTCGTGCAAATCGACGAGGTGCCGTCTTTGCCGGTACTGGGAATCTTTCAACGCACGAACGCGGTAACCGCAATCGCCGTTCTGAAGCAGCTCGACGAGACGTTGCGCCCGAGCCGAGATGCGATCCTGCGAAGTTTTTCCGAGCTTTCGATTCCGGGACGAATGGAGTTGGTGCCGGCAAAGCCGCCGGTCGTCTTCGACATGGCTCATAACGCCGAAAAGGCCGAATCGCTGGTCGCCTCGTTGCGGGAAAGCTTCGCAGGCCGCCGCGTCCATTACGTCGTGGCGATCGGCGAGCCGAAGGACGCGCGTCGCATCCTTGAAATCCTGGCGACGTTGCCCTGCACCTTCACGTTTACGTCGTACGTTGCGGCCGGCCGCCGCGCGATTGCGCCGTCGCGATTGTCGACGATCGCCGAATCGATCGGACGTTGGGGACGCGCCATCGTCGATCCAGTCGAAGCGCTGACGGTGGCGCGGCGTCTGGCGACGATCGACGACGTCGTCGTGGTAACCGGCTCGACGTTTGTCGTCGGAGAGTTGCGCGAGTGGTTCATACCGGCGACCGTGTAACGGGCGCCCTTCGTCTGCGTGGCGGCGAGCTTCGGTGGGGCGCGCGAACCTATATCATGGCGATCGTCAATGTGACGCCCGACTCGTTCTCGGGAGATGGTTTGGAGAGCGTTTCCGATGCAACCGCGCATGCGACGGAACAGTGGCACACGGGCGCGCATATCCTCGACGTCGGGGGCGAGTCGACGCGTCCGGGTCATCGTAGGCTCGACGAAAATGTCGAAATCGCGCGCGTGGCTCCGGTCATTCGTTCGTTTCGCGCGGCCTTTCCGGCGGCTCCTATTTCCATCGACACGTACAAGCCCGCCGTCGTGCGCGCCGCTCACGCGGCCGGCGCGGATCTCGTCAACTCCGTGTGGGGAGCGCCGGCCGCGCTGCTCGACGTCGTCGCGGAGCTGGAGATGCCCATCGTTGCGATGCACAATCAAAACGGCACGCAGTACGACGGGCCGGTCGTCGATGCGGTCCTGACCTATCTCGAAGATTGCGCATCGAGGGCAGTCGCCCGCGGGCTCGCACCGGACCGAATCATTCTGGATCCCGGCATCGGCTTCGGCAAGACGGCCGAGCAGAATATCGCCGTTTTGGAGGCGTTGCCGCGACTGGTCGGTCTCGGCTTCCCCACGCTGATCGGCACGTCGCGAAAATCTACGCTTGGCAAGCTGATCGGCAGGGAGCCCAACGATCGCATCTACGCAACGGTAGCGACGACCGCCTTTGCAATCGCGGCTGGAGTGGACGTCGTTCGCGTTCACGACGTGCGCGCGGCGTGCGATGCAACCGCAGTCACGGACGCGCTCGTGCGCGGCTGGCGGCCGGACGGATGGATCGAGTAACGCTGCGCGGCGTGCGCGCTTACGGCCGCCACGGCTGGGAGCCCGACGAGCGCGATCGTCCGCAACCGTTCGTGATCGACCTTGACGCCGAGATCGATCTGCGCGCGGCGCAACTCAGCGACGATCTCGCCGAGACGATCGACTATGCCGCGCTGCACCGCCGCCTCGTGACCATCGTCGAGAGCACTTCGTACGCTTTGCTCGAGCGCTTAGCCTCGGATATTCTCGAGGCGGTTTTCGAGGACGCTCGCGTCGCACGCGCGATCGTAACCATCGCGAAGCCCGCGATTCTCGACGGCACGACGCCTTCGGTTACGTTCGATCGGGCCAATCCGCATTACGAAGGCACGTGAGCGCGCACCTGGCCTACGTCGGGATTGGGACGAACGCCGGCGATCGTGAGGAGAACGTCTCGCGCGCTCTTTGCGGACTGCGCAGCGTCGGCACGCTCTTGGCGCGCTCTTCCACATATCGAACCGCTCCCTGGGGGCGTCTCGATCAGGCCGAGTTCTTCAACGCAGTCGTCTCTGTTGAGACTGAGTTGTCGCCGCACGATCTGCTCGATGCATTGCACGCGATCGAACGGCGGGTCGGTCGCACCGCCGGCGAACGCTGGGGACCGCGGATTATCGATCTGGACTTATTGCTCTATGACGACCTGACGATTGTCGACGAGAGGCTGCACGTGCCCCACGAGCGTCTTGCCGAGCGGGCTTTCGTCCTCGTACCGCTCGCGGAGCTCGACCATCGCTTTGCGGCGATGCGAGATGCGCTGCCGCCGTCCGAACTGGCGGGCGTCATACGGGTCGAGCGCGAAGGCGGTACCGTGATGTCGTCCGAGATCTCTTTGGCCATTAGCAGGCGGGTGCGCGCGCTTGCGAATTTCTTGAGTAGCGGCGACGCGGTGCGCGTGCGGATCGAGCGCGGAAGCGACGAGATCGAGCTGGCCAGACCGCGACAGCACGTCGATCGACCCCGTCGTGCGAACGATCGAGCAGTTGCCGGCACGGCGGCGCTTCGGTTCGAAACGATCAAGGCCGATCTCGTCGGGATATTTAATCTCAGCCGCCCGGCCCCGTCCGAAGGCGAAACTTTCGATGGCGACCGAGAGCTGGCATACATTGAAGCACTCGGAATTCGAACGCCGGTTCATAGTATGGGCGCGGGGCGTCTCGTGCGTATTTCAGCCACCGACGGATCGCCGGTCGAATACGGGCAGCCGCTTTTCTCGATCGCGCGAACGTAAGGAAGCCAGACAATTTTTCAAAAAGTTTTGATCGCAAACCGCGGCGAGATCGCCCTTCGAATTAATCGTGCCTGTCAAGAGCTAGGTGTTCTGACCGTCGCAATCTTCTCTGAAGCCGACCGGGATTCGCTGCCCGTGCGGCAGGCCGACGAGGCGTTCTGCGTGGGGCCTGGTCCGGCGGGGCGCTCGTACTTAAACATTCCCAACATCATTTCCACGGCGCTGATCACGCGCTGCGATGCGATTCATCCGGGCTATGGATTTCTCGCGGAGAACGCGCGCTTTGCCGAGATCTGCTCGGATCACGGCTTGACGTTTATTGGACCCGAACCGAGAGTTATCGCGTTAATGGGCGACAAGGCGACGGCGAAGAAGGTCGTGCGAGAGGCCGGCGTGCCGACGACGCCGGGCAGCGACGTGTTGCGCTCGCTCGAGGAAGCGTACGAGGCGGCGGCGTCGATCGGGTATCCGATCTTGCTCAAGGCCACCGCCGGCGGAGGCGGCCGAGGCATGCGCGTCGTCGAGGAGCCCAACGAGCTGCAGCGAGCCTATGCCGGTGCAACGGCGGAATCGGAGGCGAGCTTCAAAGATGGCCGCCTATACGTTGAAAAGCTGATTCGCACTCCTCGTCACCTCGAAGTCCAAGTGCTCGGCGACGACTTTGGAAACGTCGTCCATCTTGGGGAACGGGATTGCTCGATTCAAAAGCCCGCCCACCAGAAAATCGTCGAGGAGACTCCGGCGCCGAATCTCGTACCCGCGATCCGCGCGTCACTGCACGAGATGGCGCTGCGTGTATGCCGGCACGTCGGGTATACAAACGCCGGCACGCTGGAGTTTCTTGCCGACGGCGACGACGTGTATTTTATGGAGATGAACACGCGCATCCAAGTCGAGCATCCGGTGACGGAGATGGTCTACAACATCGACCTTGTCAAGGAGCAGATCCGCATCGCCTCCGGCGAGCCCCTCGGCTATCGGCAAAGCGATCTCGTCGGGCGCGGACATGCGATCGAGTGTCGCATCAATGCCGAAGACGTGCGCAATCACTTCGCTCCGGCCGCCGGCACCGTCTCTAAACTGGTCTTCCCGGGAGGTCCGGGAATCCGAGTGGACACCCACCTCTACGCCGGCGCGACGATCCCCCCATACTACGACTCGATGATTGCCAAAGTCGTCGCGTACGGCGACACACGAGAGATCGCGATCGCGCGGATGGAGCGCGCGTTGAGCGAGACGGTGATCGAAGGAGTTCAAACGACGATCGATCTTTGCATCGAAATTCTCGCCGCGCCGGCGTTCCGGGATGGCCGCTACGACGTCGAGTTTCTTTCTAACGAGCTCGTGCTTCGATGACGTCGCGAACGTCGCGTCGCGCCGCGCGCGAGCAGGCGCTCCAAGTCCTCTACAGCATCGTAATCGGTGACCGAGAGCCGCAGGACGCGTTGCGCGAAGTAATTGGCGAAGATGCCGATGGCGAGCAACGGGCTTTCGTCAAGGAGCTGACGCTGGGCACGCTGGAATATGCCGAGCAGGCCGATCGCATCGTGAGCCCGCTCTTGGAAGGCTGGGCGCTCGAACGGCTCCCCACGATCGATCGTCTGCTGCTCGAAATGGCGACCTTTGAAATGAACTGCCGCCCGGAAACGCCGGCCGCAGTCGCGATAAACGAGGCCGTCGCGCTCGCCAAACGTTTCTCCACGGAAGACTCCGGACGTTTCGTGAACGGAGTGCTCAGCGCCGTCGCCAATGCCAAAGAATAGGCGCCGCAGCCGAGGCGCCCGCATCTGGCGGGACCTTGGGATCGCCGTCTTCTTGCTCGCGCTCTTTGCCATCGGTACCGTTGCCGGGATGGTAGCCGCGTACGGGCGCAATCTCCCCGACATCAGCCGCATGGCCGATTATCAGCCGGCAAGCACGACCCGCATTTTCGCCCGCGACGGCACGCAGCTCGCTTCGGTTTATAAAGAGAATCGCGTCTGGGTTCCGCTCTCGCGCATTCCCCAGGTCGTGCGCGAGGCCTTTATCGCCAACGAGGACCACAACTTCTACTCCCATCACGGCGTCGACTTCGGCGGCATCGTGCGCGCGGCGTTCGCGGATCTCACGCACCAGCAGTTTCAGGGTGCCTCGACCATCACACAGCAGTTAGCCCGCAGACTTTTTCTCAACGATCAGGTCTCGCTCTCGCGCAAGATTCAAGAGGCGCTGCTCGCGATCGAGATCGAGCGCTTCTACACGAAAGATGAGATCCTCGAGCGTTATCTCAACATCATTTATCTGGGCTCCGGAGCGTACGGCGTCGACGCCGCGGCACACACCTATTTCGGGCGCGGCGTCGACAAGCTCACGCTGCCGCAGGCCGCGATACTCGCCGGCGTCGTGGCCGCTCCTTCGGCTTACTCGCCTCTGGTGAACTTGGGCCTCGCGCGCGATCGCGAGCGCCACGTTCTGGATCGAATGGTCGAGCATGGCGACATTACTTCCGATCAGGCCGGCGCCGCATATGACGAGTCGCTCGATTTGGTTTCGGAGCGCCTTCCCGGTTTGCAGGGCTATCGCTACCCCTACTTCACGACATATGCGATCGCGCAGCTAGAGCATCTTTTTGGCGCGACCGCAGTTGAGGAGGGCGGCCTTCAGGTTTACACCACCTTAGATCAGCGGATGCAAGACATCGCACAGAAAGCGATAGCGTGGGGCGTCCACCAGGCAATCGCCGAGGGTATCGGAGCGCATCAAGCGGCGCTGGTTGCCTTGCGCCCGTCCACCGGCGAGATCCTCGCCATGGTTGGCGGAGCGCATTTTTCGCTCGACAACCAGTTCAATCGCGCGTGGCAGGCGCGGCGACAACCCGGTTCGTCGTTCAAGATCTACGATTACACGGCCGCAATCGATTCGGGGCTACCGGCAAGCACGATCGTTGACGATACTCCGGTGAGCTATCCGATGGGCGACGGCACGCAATGGTCGCCGGAAGACGACGATCACAGCTATATGGGTGCGATAACGCTGCGAGAAGCGCTGACGATGTCGCGCAACATCGTTGCGGTGAAGCTTGCCGACCGCATTGGATTGGATCGTATCATCGACTACGCCCATCGCATGGGAGTGACGTCGCCTCTCGAGGCCAATCTCTCGCTCGCCCTTGGTTCGTCGGTCGTCACCGTGCTCGATCAAGCTAGCGGCTATTCGACGCTTGCAAACCAAGGGTTGCACGTGGATCCCACACCGTTTCGAATGGTGAAGGATTCGCTGGGCACCGTCATTTTGGACGATCGCTTTCCCGCGGCGACCGACGTCGTAAGCGCGGGAACGGCCTACATCATGACCTCGATGCTCGAGGACGTCATCGCGCACGGTACCGGCTACCCCAACGCCGTCATCGGGCGTCCGGCAGGCGGCAAGACCGGCACGACCACGGATTTCCGCGACGCCTGGTTCGTCGGCTACACGCCCGATTTGGTCGTGGCGGTTTGGCTGGGAAACGATGACTATTCTCGGATGAACGAATCGTACGGTGGGAACATACCGGCGCGCATCTGGGCAAAGTTTATGACAGCCGCGCTGACAGGCACGCCGCCGCACGAGTTTCCGTTCCCCTCCGAAGAGGTCGCAAAAGTTGCCGGCTGCCGCCGCGGATATGAGTATTTTCTCAAGGGGACCGAGCCTCAATCCGGCTGCGGCGGCTCGATTGACGAAACGCAGCCCGACGACGTCGCGCCTGCGGCCGCGGGTATAATCGAACCGCCGCAACCGCCGGTTCAGGCGACGCCCGCGACGCTCGTTCCGCCGACTGCCGAACCCCCGCCCTCGGACGAACCGTAGACTCGCGTGAAAGCCTCAGCGGACGACGGGAGCGCCAAGCCGGCGTCGGTGGTCGTGACGGTGGGCGAGTTCTCGGAGCGCTTGAAAGAAGTTTTTCGTCGGGTACACGCCTTCGAGTACATCGGGATCAGCGGTGAGATCTCGGAATGGACCCCGAGGCCGAACGGGGTTTACTTTACTCTCAAGGATGCGCAGGCCGTCCTGCAATGCTTCGCCCACCATAGCCGTGCCCAGGCATTTCCAGAGCTGCCTCGCGGATCGGCTATCGTTGCCTATGGAAAAGTTAGGCTTGCGCAGTGGCGCAGCCGTTACGAACTCGTGGTGGATAGCATCGAACTCACCGGCATTGGTATACTTTTCAAGCAATATGAGGAGTTGAAGGCTCGTTTTCGTGCCCTCGGCTTCTTCGAACGCAGCCGAAAGCGCAGAGTTCCGTCTTTTCCGAACGTGGTGGCGTTGGTCTCGGCGAGCGGGAAAGGCGCTGAGGATTTTCTTAAAACGATGGAAGCGCGCGCGCCGCGCGTGCGCGTCCACTTTATTGAAACGCGAGTTCAAGGCCTCGGCGCCGACGTTGAGATCGCAGAGGCGCTCGGCCGGGCGGCGGCCCTGAATGCCGACGTGATCGTGCTCGCGCGCGGCGGGGGCTCGTACGAGGATCTTTTTGCGTTCAACTGTGAGCCTGTCGTGCGCGCTATAATGCGCTCGAAGACGCCCGTGGTTACCGGTATTGGGCACACCGCCGATCACCATCTCGCCGACGAAGTCGCCGATTTTGAGTGCGAAACTCCATCGAATGCGGCGCAGTTTATCGCAGGCCTCTGGCAGGCAGGTGAAGAGCGACTTGCGCGGCTGCGAATTCATCTCGTCGGCGAGATGCGAGAGATACTGACGGATTCGATGCAGCGTGCGGATCGCGCCGACGACGCCTTGGTCGGCGCTTGGCAACGTGCGGTCGCGAGGCGGCGCGATCGCTTCATCCTCTTGGATCGGAGCCTTTCGGCGCACAATCCAGTCGCAAAAGTTGCCAGACAGGCCGAGCGTTTCATGGAGATCAAAACTCGCTTGATCGGCTTGCCCGCGCACCAGCTTGCAAAGCTGCAGCGCGCCGTCGACGCGGGACTTGAACGCTTGGGGTCGCTCTCGAAGTCTATTCTAAGTCAGCGCGAGAATCAGCTTGCGCTAGCGTCGGGCCGGCTCTTTTCCTCCGATCCGGAAAAGCCGCTGGAACGAGGATATGCAATCGTAACCCGCGCCGGACGCGCGCTGCGGTCCGCCACTGAGGTCTCGCCCGGCGAAGCCATTGAAGCCCGGCTATTCCGCGGGACCTTAGAGGCTCGCGTTGAAAAAGTGAATGCCAATGGATGATCCGAATCCCAGAGACTTCGAAGCCAAGCTAAACCGGATCGACGAGATCGTAAAGCTGCTCCAAAGTGGGCAACCCAGTTTGGAAGAATCTATTGTACTGTTCAAAGAGGGCAAGAAGCTGGCACGGGAGTGCGAAGCATTTCTAAAAAATGCGCAAGAACAGATCGACGAAGCAATGGCCGAACCGCAATCGGGCGCCGGCGACGCTCGCGCCGCAACGGCTGCTGAGCTCGACGGCGACCTTCCGTTCTAACGCCATGCGTGCAATAGTCTTAACCGCACTTGCTTTTTCGATGCTGTCGCTTTCGGCGCCGCCGGCCGTCGCTCAGAGCTCCTCCCCGTCTCCGGCGCCCCCAGTTTCTCCGACCGCGGTGCCACCGGGAATTGAACTTGCTCGCAGCCGCGTCGACACGATGTTGCGAACCGGTCACGCCGATGCGTCGTGGTTCAGCGCCAGCTTCTTGGCACAAGTCTCCGTCTCCCAAGTAAATGCCGTCCTCGCGGGTCTGACGTCCGCGCTGGGCGCTTATCAAAGCGTCGAATACACTCCGACGAAGTTTATCGCCCACTTCGCTAAAGGGACGGACGACGTCCAGATCCACCTCGATGCGGAGAATAAGATCGACGGGTTGCTCTTCAAGCCGCCGCTGCTCTCGCTCGACGACGCACTTCGAGCGCTGCAGCGAGTAGTCGGTACGGTCTCCTACGTGATCGTCGAAGAGGGCCGCTCCGATAGAGCGGCCCTCAATCCATCCGAACCGCTGGCGGTAGGCTCGGCGTTCAAGCTCGCCGTGCTCAACGCCCTTCTCGACGAAATTACGAGGGGCTCTCGACATTGGAACGACGTCGTGCCGCTTGCGCAACGATGGAAGAGTCTGCCGAGCGGCGTGCTGCGCACGTGGCCGGCGGGAACGCCGCTGACGCTGGCGACCTACGCAGCGGAGATGATCTCCATTAGCGATAATACGGCAGCCGACGCACTCGTGCGGATCGTTGGACCCGCTGCGCTCAAGCGCTATGGCGGCAGCAACGACCCGTTTCTAACGACGCGCGAAGTGTTCACGCTGAAATCCGACGAAGGCACAAGCCTGCGCGGGATGTACCTCACCGTCGATTCACCCACGGCACGAGCGGCGGTGCTGCGGCGTGTCGATGCTCTGCCGCTGCCTTCCATCGGCGGATTACTGAGCAGACCCAATCTCGCCGTGGAATGGCACTACAGCGTTCGAGACCTCTGCAAGCTCATGGACCCAGTGGCCGCTCTGCCATTGATGTCGATCAATCCCGGAGTTGCCGCGCCCGGCGACTTTGCGCGCGTAGCCTTCAAAGGCGGTTCGGACGTAGGCGTCGTGAACCTAACGACGATGGTGACGACGAAGCGTGGGACGAAGCTTTGCTTCTCAGCGACCGAAAACGACTCAGCACACGACGTGAATGGGGCGGCATTGGAGACGGCCTACGCCGCGGCGCTGCGCCAACTTGCCAAGCTCTAGCCGGCGATCCACTTCCCGCCGCCTCGATGATGCAGTTGCAGATCAGGCGGACATAACGCGATCGCAGGCGCGCAGCCTCATCCTCGAAGGGCGCGTCAGCGTTGAAGGAAGTCCGGCGACCAAGGCGGGACAGAGTGTCGCGCGTGAGGCTCGGATCGCAATCGAGCAACCCCGCCGGTTCGTCAGCCGCGGCGGTGAGAAGCTCGATCACGCGTTGGCCGCATTTGCAATCGAGGTGCGTGGCGCGATGGCGCTGGACGTCGGCGCTTCGACCGGCGGTTTTACCGATTGCCTCTTACAACGCGGCGCAGCGAGCGTGACGGCGCTCGACGTCGGCTACGGTCAGCTCGACTGGCGCTTGCGGAACGATCCGCGCGTAGTCGTCATCGAGCGGACCAACTTTCGCCGGCTCCCCAACGATGCGTTTCCGGGCGGCTTCGACCTTATCGCGATCGACGCGTCGTTTATCTCGCTGCGGACGATCTTGGAGCGCGCCGTACAGTATCTGCGAGAAGGCGGCACGATCGTCGCCCTCGCCAAACCGCAGTTCGAAGCCGGGCGTGAGCGTCTCGGTGCCGGGGGCGTCGTACGCGAGCGGGAGACCCACCGCGCGGTCCTGCAAGAACTGCGCGAGGCTGCCCTGCGCCTAGGACTGGTTCCCGTGGCGCTCTCGCGTTCGGCGCTCCGAGGTCCGGCCGGCAATCGCGAGTTCTTTATGCTGCTTCGCCGGACCGGAGAGCCGTTTGAGGACGCACGAATCGAACGGGTCCTCGACGAAACACCCGAATCATGACCCTGCTCGCCATCGAGTCCAAGGTCGTCGCGCTCTTCGTCGACATGACGCGTGAGAACGCGCGATCGATTGCGCGCCGCGTTGCGGACGACTTTCGCGCCGGCGGATTCGACGTCGTCGACGGCCCGCACGCCGCAAGTGCAGCGCTCATCATTACCGTAGGCGGTGATGGGACGCTTCTGCGAGCGGCGCGCATCGCCGTGGAGTACGACCTTCCGCTCTTTGGCATCAACACCGGGCGATTGGGCTTCTTGACGGAGCTCGACGAGGACGATCCCCGTCTCGCCGAACTGCCGGCCCTGGTCGAGCGAGGGCTCTTCATCGACCAGCGAACCGCGCTGCAAGCCGAGTACGGAGAACTGCGCTACTTTGCGCTGAACGACGTCGTCGTCAGAAAAGGCGAAGTGTCGCGCATTGTGCCCTTTGGTTTGCGCGTGGACGACGGGGAGACGACGCGCATCGCGGCCGACGGAATCTGCGTTGCAACGCCCACCGGGTCGACGGCGTACTTCCTCTCGGCCGGTGGTTCGCTCATCGCACCGAACGTCGACGCGTTCGGCGTGGTGCCGCTGCTGCCGCATACGCTATTTTCGCGTCCGCTCATCGTGCCGACCCACTCGACGATCGAGATTACCTCCGATCTCGAAGGCGCGCAGGCCCACCTCGAGTGCGACGGAGAGGTTCTGAGCGAAGTCGCGCCTGGCTCCAGCGTCGTCATACGCTGCCATCCCAAGCGCGTCCGCTTTGCGCGAACGAAACCGCTGCACTTTCTCGAGCGCCTCGAATCTAAAATGCTGTGGGGCGTTTCCATCAAGGATCCCCGTCGTTAACGAATCCCAAGGCTCCTGAATGCTGACGCGGCTCGAAATTGAGAACTACGGTCTGATCGCGCGCGCCGGCGTAGAGTTCGCGAAAGGTGCGACGATTTTCACCGGCGAGACGGGCTCCGGCAAGACGATGGTGCTCGGCGCTCTCGACTTCGCGCTAGGCGCGCGAGCCGCTCCCGACGCGGTGCGCCGCGGTGCGCTCGGCGCGGTGGTTACGATTTCATTCGAGCCGGACGATTCGCTGCGGGCGCGACTCGAGGCCGATGGCTTCGGGCTGGATCCCGGGGAAGAAGCCAGCATCGTTCGCGAGATAACCGAAGCCGGACGTTCGAGCGTGCGCGTCAACGGACGGCCGTCGACGGCCGGATACGTTCGCGAAATCGGCGCTACCATTGCGGAGCTGGTTGGCCAGCACGAAGCGCAGCGTCTCCTCTCGCCGGCCTATCATTTGGATCTCCTCGATCGGTTCGCCGGCGAGCCTGAGCTCGCTCTGCGCGATGCTGTGAGCGCGGCATATGCTGCGGCGCAAGCCTCGGCGCAATCGCTCGAACGTCTGACCGGCGACGAACGCGATGCGCGCGAACGGTACGATGAAGCGCTCTTAGTGGCGCGCGAGATCGAAGATGCGCGGCTCGATCCGGTGCAGCTTCAGCAACTGCGCGAACGGCGCGCGTACTTGGATAACGTCGAGCGCATTGCCGTAGCGCTGGGCGCCGCGCACGAAACCTTGATGCGGAACGAGTCGGCGGCGACCCAAGCGCTAGGGACGGCCGCCGCGGCGCTAACGGGCATCGCAAAGTTCGGCGAAAGTTTACGTGAAATGGCGCAACGCGCGTGTG
>PMUK01000083.1 GCA_003166915.1 Candidatus Cybelea palsarum | reverse complement strand
GCGCCCGTGGCCGTGGATCGTCGTGGCGCTCGCCTCCACGATCGTCTTTCCCACGCTGCACGACGTGCAGATGCGCTTCCCGGCGCTCGCACCCAACCTCATCGGCAACGATGTCGCCTATCCCGCGATGCTCGTCTTCTTGCCGACCGGCTTTGCCGGCTTCATGGTCGCCGGAATCTTCGCGGCCTATCGCTCGACGATCGAAACGCACCTCAATTGGGGCACGTCGTATCTCGTCCACGATTTCTATCAGCGCTTCATTGCGCCGGGTGCGAGCCAGCGCGAGCTGGTCTTCGCGGGACGGCTCGTGACGGCGCTCCTGATGGCGGTCGGCGTCGCGCTGACCTTCGTGNNATCCTGCGCTGGTACTGGTGGCGGATCAACGCTTGGAGCGAAGTGAGTGCAATGATCGCATCGTTCGGCGTCGCGCTCGCATTCTTTGTCGCCGCGCGCACCGGGCACGCCGTTGCTTCGACAACCGCGCTCCTGACGACGATCGGCATTACGACGGCGGTCTGGCTCGTCGTTACGTATCTCACGCCGCCGGTCGGTGAAGAGACGCTGACGGCGTTCTACGCCAAGGTGCGGCCGGCCGGTCCCGGCTGGGCCGCGATCCGCCGGCGCAGCGGCCTTGGCCCGTCGCCGGACTCGCTGCCGATGGCGCTCCTGGGCTGGGTGCTCGGTGTGGCCTCGGTTTACGGCGCCCTCTTTGCCACCGGCTCGTTCATTTATGGGCGGCCGATTGCCGGGGCGCTCTGCAGCCTGGTCGCCGGGTTGGCGGTAATCGGTTTGCTCGCGACCGGTCGCCGGCTCTGGCGGCCGATGGCAGGCCCGGCGTCCTTAGAAGGCTAAGCTCCACCGGCTCCAATGAACTTGAAAAATTTCAAGGCGCCGTTCAAGGCGCTGGTCATCGTCGCTGTTTGCGCGATCTCACTCTGGGCGGTGATCCCCGTTCAGAAAACGATCCGTCTGGGGCTCGACCTTCAGGGCGGAGCGCGGCTTCTGCTTCAGCTCTATCCGACCGAGGAAGTACCGCAGATCACCTCGCAGGTGCAGGCGCAGACGCGCGAGGTCATCGACCGCCGCATCAACGGACTCGGTGTTGCCGAGCCGTCCATTAGCAACGTCGGCACCGATCGCATTCTGGTCGAGCTTCCCGCCGTGAAGGATCCGGATCAGGCTGAAAAAATACTCAAGCAGGTCGCCGTCCTCGCATATAAGATCGTGCCTTTCGACGTCATGCAGAAGGCCGATGCCGCGAATGCCGCGCTGTTGCAGCCGGGCCTTGCGCCAAAGGACAAGGCCGCAGCCGAGCTCTACGTTTCAAAAACGGCCTATGACAAGAGCGGCCCCGTCGTCTACTCCGGCAAGGACCTCAAGGCGGCGCAAGCCGGCTACGATCAAGGCGGCCGGCCGGACATCCTCTTTCAAACCAAAGACGCCGCTAGATTCGGCAAGCTCACGTCGTCCAATCTCCAGAAGCCGCTGGGCATCTTTCTGGATCACCGCTATCTCTCGGCGCCGATCATTCAAAGCCCGATTTACGATAGTGGCCAGATCACCGGCACCTTCACTCAGGAAGAGACGATAACGCTAGCCAACGAGCTCAACGCCGGCGCGTTGCCCGTCAGCGTCAAGATCATCGAGAAAGAGACGATTGGTCCGACGCTCGGCAAGCTCGACTTGGTTCAATCGATGCGAGCCGCGGCGCTCGGCCTCGGACTCGTGTTGATCTTCATGATCGGCGTCTATCGTCTGCCGGGTCTTCTGGCCGATCTCGCGCTGGCGATCTACGTGCTGGTGATGATGGCGATTCTGGCGCTGTCGCACGCGACGCTGACGCTTCCCGGCATCGCCGGCTTCGTGCTCTCGATCGGCATGGCGGTCGATGCCAACGTGCTGATCTTCGAGCGCATCAAGGAAGAGCTCTGGAACGGTAAGACGATGCGCGCGTCGGTCCGCGTCGGATTTCAGCGCGCGTTTTCCGCCGTCTTCGATAGCCACTTCACGACGATCGTCGGCGCCGGCGTCCTGTACATGCTGGGCACCGGCACGGTCAAAGGCTTTGCCTTCACGCTCTTTTGGGGCACCGTGGTTTCGCTGGTGACGGCCGTCTTCGTCACGCGCTTCTTCGTCGACGTGCTGGTCGACAACAACGTCTTGACGTCGCCCGAGCTCTACGGGGTCAAGCGCGCGGAGCTCGGCATATTCGCGAAGGCGGGGGCGTAGCTCGTGCTCTTTCGCAGGCTGAACTGGAATATCGTCGGCTGGTTCCGCATCGTCTCGACGATCTCGTATCTCATCATCGCGCTGGGCTTCGGCGCGATGATCTACAACGGTTTCAAGGGTGGCAACGGTTTTCAGCCGTCGCACATGCTGCGCTTGGGGCTCTCGTTTACCGGCGGCACCGATATCGCGGTGCAGTTCACACAGCCGACGACCGCCGATAAAGTCAAGGTAGCGCTCGCGGGCCTGGGCATGACCGAGGAGTCGGTCACGACCGCCGGCACGGATGGCAAAGGCTTCGTGATTCAAACGCAGACCGCGTACGCAAACGACTCGGCGCCGGTCTGGAACGCGCTGAACAGCGTCGCCCCCGTCGATCGCGCGGCATCACAGATCACGGCCGTGGGTCCGTCGCTCGGACGCGAGTACCTTGCCAGGGCCATCTGGGCGCTGATCATCGCGCTGAGCATTCAGTTTCTCTATATCGCGTTCCGATTCGGTTGGAACTACATCTTCGGGTTGGTGACGGTCATCGCGCTGGTACGCGACGCGGCGATGATGATCGGCATTTACGCGCTGGCCGACCGGCGCGCCGACGACGCGTTTCTGGCCGCTGTGCTGACGGTCATCGGCTACTCGGTCATGGATACGATCGTAATTCTCGATCGAATTCGTGAGAACACCAAGTTGATGGCGGGGGCGCCGTATGCGACGATCGTCAACGAGTCGATCAAGCAGACCATGACGCGTTCGTTCAACACGCTCGCGACCGTGGTCATTACGCTGGTCGCGCTCTTGGCCTTGGGCGGAGCGAGCCTCAAGAACTTCGCCTTCGCGTTGCTCGTCGGCATCTGCTCGGGCGGTTATCATTCGATCTTTTACTCGGCGCCGCTCGTACTGGGCTTCCGCAAACGCCAGTTGGAGGCGGCTGCGAAACGCAGGCATGCCGGTCTCGCGCACGATCGGACCGTAACCGCGCGGTCGCGCTCGGAAGCGGCCTCGCTGCAGAGCCGCAGCGGCGTCGCGCGTGAGGATATCGTGGCCGCGCGCCGCGAGCGCCGTCAGAAGGCCAAAGCGGCCCGGTCGGTTTCGCCCGGTCCGACGCCACGTTATCGCAAGCGGCGCGATGCCGAGAGCGCCGTCGCGGTGGAAGAACCATTCGTGGCGGGTGAAGAGCAGATCGATCCGCTCGACGCCCAACAAGCTGGTCTGCACGATGCCGCTTTGGAGCAAGGTCACGAAGAAATCTCCCTCAACTTCGAAGACGCGCAGGAGCGTCACGAGGGCGACGCGCCCTAAGAGTCTGCCGGCGCCCACCGCGTCGGAGGCCGCCTTCGAAGCGCTCTTGCGCTCCTTTGAAGCGCCTGGTCAGAGCAGGCCCGAGTCTGTCGGAGCACCGGCACCGGAAGACGCGACGGACGCCTTCGTCGAACGCCTCTTCGCGAAGGGCGACGCGTATCTGCACGATACGTACGCAACGATCGGCGACGCGGCGCGCTTTCACACCAAACTCGCGGGCGTGTCTTTCGAAGGACGCCAAGACGTCATCGCCGGATTGCACGCCGGCGCGCCGCTCGATCTGCGGCGGCAAGCCGATAACCCGCACGATTCTAATGCCATCGCCGTCCATTACGGGCAGCTGCAACTCGGCTTCTTCAATAAGCGGCTCGCCGCACATATCGCACCCCTCATCGATGCGGGCGCCCGGTACGGCGCACGCGTGGCCTCTCTCACTGGAGGTCGCTCCACCGGCGAGTTCAAGCATCGCGGCGTCAACGTCGTGATCGAACGTGAAGTGCTGGGCGTTGCGTTGCAGCGGGCGGATGCCGCGACAGCCGAGCGTCCTGGCGCCGAGGCGGATGCGGCCGAGACCGGCGAGCTGGTACGTTCCGCTCTGATTGGTGCCTCGGCCCCGCACGAGGCGCAGCGAGCCGTTCTCGAGCGGGTTGAAGCCGGCAAAAATACGTTGGCGGTGCTCGGCACAGGGCGCGGGAAGTCGTTCTGCTTTCAATACGCCGCGGCGATGCGAGCCTTCACCGGCGGAGGCAAGACGCTGGTCGTCTATCCCTTACGCGCGCTGGCCAACGATCAGTACGAAGCGCTGCGGCGTACGCTCGAGCCGCTGGGCCTGCGTTTCTTTCGTGCCAACGGCTCGATCGATAGCGACGAGCGAGAGGATCTGTTTGCGGCCTTGGGCGAGGGGTCGTGGGACGTCGTTTTAGCGACACCGGAGTTTCTCGAGTTTCACCGCGAGGCGTTCCGCGGCCGCAGCACGCCGTCGTTCGTGGTCGTCGACGAAGCACATCATCTTGCAGAGTCGCGCCACCGGCCCGCCTACTCGCGGCTTTCGGCAACTATTTCGTCGTTGGGCAATCCACCGGTGCTCGCACTGACGGCGACGGCCGGCGACGAAACGTTTCGCCGTATCGTCGACGATCTGCGCATTGAAAGCTGGGTGATCGACCCGACGGTGCGAGCGAATCTTCATGTCGCCGATGCGCGTGGCACCAAGGACAAGATAGGCTATCTGACCGAGCTCTTTTCGGCGCGACAGAGCCCGCAGGCGAAGGGCATTATCTACTGCCACTCGCGGCCGGAGGTCACCAAGGTCGCGCAGCGTCTTCGCAAGCAGCTCGGCAACAAAGTCATGTTCTACCATGGCAAAATGCCGAACGCCGAGCGGCTCGAGGTCGAACGCCTCTTTCGAGAAGGCGCGCTGCGCGTCGTGGTTGCGACGTCGGCATTCGGCGAAGGCATCGATCTGCCCGACGTTCGCAACGTCGTGCTCTTCCATCTCAACTTCGACTCGGGTGAGTTCAACCAGCAAGCCGGCAGGGCTGGGCGCGACGGCAGCCCCGCGGACATTCATCTGCTCTACGGGCCGCACGATCGTACCCTCAACGAGTTCTTGATCGACCTCGACGCGCCGCCGCTCGAGCGGCTGCGCGAGATTTACCGCGGTCTGCGAGGCCTCGCCCGCCCTTCGACAGGCTCAGGGCAGGTTGTCGTGCGCGGAAGCAACACCGAGATCGCGGGAACTCTAGAGATCGACCGAGTCCGGGATCGTACGATCGACGCCGCGTTGCGAATCTTTTCCGATTCGAGGCTCATCGAAGTGGGCGAAGACGACGACGGGCGCTTCGTTCGATTCCTCGCCGTAAGCGGACGAATCGAAATGGAGCGCAACGAACGCTATGCTGAAGGCGAAGCGACACGCGAAGCGTTCTCGCGATTCTGCGAGCTCGCGCTCTTCGCGCCCGCCGAAACGCTCGAACGCGTGCTCAACCGGCCCATTTACCCCTCCAATATTCACCTACGCAGATAGAGAACCCGAGTTGGGCTAACATGACAATCAGGGGTAACTTACGCGAGGACGCCCGTCATCGAGGCTTTATCGACGTCCTTATAAAAAGCGTTTTTCGTTTCAACGACGCCGGCAGATGCCCAGGGATCGATCTGGTAACGCGTCGTCGGAAGGTGAATGGTCGGTCCCGCGGCGTCGGAGTAATCCGCGCCGCCGAACGGCGCGAACTCGTCGCTTTCGCGGTGCGCTAAGACGAGATCCGCAACGGCGTGCGCGGCGGCACCTGCGTCGTTGCGAAGCCGCGCGTCCAAACGGCCGTCGCCGGCAAGCGTGTCGTAGAACGCGATCGCCGGACGATCGGCCCGCCACGGCATGTCCTTCGAGGCGCCCGGAAAGCGTACCATTCCTTGGATCGCGTTGGCGTCCTCACGTACGATGCCGCGCACGCCATTCGCGCCGGCCTCCGCGCCGACGTCGTCGTTGAGACGCTTGATGCTCGATTCGGCCGGTCGCATCTTTGCCGGGTCGAGATCGAGCACGTCGAACGCTGCCGCCGGCCCGAACCCGCCGAAATCGCCGGCGTCGTATTTGGTACGCATGACGTCGTTGACGACGTTCGTGGCCATTGCCTTGGGATCGTTCTCATGCGACGCGATGGCGTGTGCGACGCCGCTTGGAACGCCCGGCCCCAGCATCGTTTCCGGGCTAGCGGCGAGATACCGCACGCCGGTCCTGGAGAGCGCGTCGGCGAAGCCCATCGTGTCCATCAGGCATTGATTGGCCACGACGCCGTCGATCGAGCGCCGGGCATCGTCGGGGTGGGCGGCCGCGTGCATCGCCAGACCGTCGGAGATTGCTTTGGCGATATCCGGCATCGACATCACGCTGCCGTCGCCAGTCTCCAATCCGCCACCGTCGCCACCGCCGTGATCGACCAGATCGATCCACGTTTGTTTCGCACCGCTGGCCTGCGCGTTGTCGAGAGTGCGGGCCACGAAGCGCGCGAGGTTCGCCTCGTCGCTCATGTCGGCAGCCTTCTGCGAGCGCAGGCTGCCGACGTCGCCGTCGGAGATCGTGTACTCGTCGGTGTGCAATCGACCGACCTTATCACCCGCAGCTCTGTCGAAGGGCTGCCTAAGGGCCGTCGTGTCTTCGACCGTAAACTCGATGCGCGAGTCGCGAGCGCTCGTTTGCAACGCCTGCGAGAGCGTCGATTCCTGGATGGCGTCGAGATTATTGTCGCCGTCGCGGTAGATGCCGAACTCGAGCGAGCGGCGCGCGGGTGTGATCGTAACGTTCTGTAGCATGAGGGCCTCCTGAAATGGTAAGTCGGGAAGCTTACTGCGACGACTGCTACCGGCGGCTAGTGCGGCTACGAAACGCATATCGGCGCCGCCAGCGGAGCCCTATCCTTGATTGCGTAGCCAAAATGCGTGACCTAATTTATCGAACAGGCGTTCGGAATGGCGCCGACTCTTTTCGGAAAACTACCGGCTGGTGATCATCGATCACGACGTCGTAGTCTTGGGCGCGGGGTTGGCCGGCATGCGTGCCGCGCTGGAAGCGGCACGCGCTGGTGCCGACGCGGCAATCGTCACGAAAGTTCATCCGATTCGCAGCCATTCGAGCGCTGCGCAGGGGGGCATCAACGCGGCGATTGGCGAGACGGATAGTTGGGAGTCGCACGCCTTCGACACGGTCAAAGGTAGCGATTATCTTGCCGACCAGGATGCCGTCGAGGTGATGTGTCAGGAAGCGCCGCGCGACATCATCGAGTTCGAGCACATGGGCGTCGTTTTTTATCGGGGGCCCGACGGCAAGCTCGGAACGCGAGCCTTTGGCGGCGCTTCGCAGGCGCGCACCTACTTCGTCGGCGACATCACCGGGCAAGCGCTGCTGGTGACGCTCTACGATCAGATTCTCAAAGCCGGCGTCAAGGTTTACGAAGAATGGTACGCGACCGCGCTGCACATGGAAGACGGCGCGTGTCGCGGGCTCGTCGCGCTCGAGATGGTTACCGGCGAACTGCACCTGTTGCGCTCCAAAGCCGTGATCGTGGGCGCCGGTGGCCTCGGCCGGCTCTACGAGCCGAGCACGAACGCACTAATCTGCACCGGCGACGGATATGCGCTGGCGTATCGCGCGGGCGCGCCGCTGATGGATATGGAGATGGTGCAGTACCATCCGACGACGCTGGCCGGCAGCGGTTTCTTGATGACCGAAGCTGCGCGTGGCGAGGGCGCCTATTTACTCAACTCGCTGGGCGAGCGCTTCATGAAGCGCTACGCGCCCAACAAAATGGAGCTTGCCGCCCGCGACGTCACGTCGCGCGCCGAAGCCACGGAGATCGCCGAAGGCCGCGGCATCGACGGAAACGTCTTGCTCGATTTGCGCCATCTCGGCCCCGACGTGATCCTGCGCAAACTCCCACAGATTCACGAGATGGCGCTCGACTATCTCAGCATCGATATGATCAAAGATCCGGTTCCCGTTCGCCCGGGTATGCATTATCAGATGGGCGGGATCAAGACCGACGTCGACGGCGCGACGGCCGTGCCCGGCCTGTACGCCGCAGGCGAAGTCGCCTGCGTGAGCGTTCACGGCGGAAACCGTCTGGGTGCCAACTCGCTGCTCGACACGATCGTCTTCGGTCGCCGTTCGGGTAAGGTCGCGGCCGAGTATGGAAAAAATACGCCGGCAAGCAGCGGCGGCGAAGTCCTCCTGCGAAGCGAGCAAGAACGCTTGCGCGAGCTGCTTAGCCGTCCGTACACGGGCGAAACGAACGCGGGGCTGCGCCTCGAGCTCGCGACGATGATGGACAAGCTGGTCGGGCTCTACCGCGACGAAGCCGGTCTGCAGGAGGCTCTCGATAAGCTGCAAGGCTTCAAGAAACGCTATCAAACAATCGCGGTCGGCGACAAAGGCCGCGTGTTCAATCAAGCCTTGACGTTCTCACTCGAGCTGGGCTATTTGCTCGACTGCGGCGAGACGATCATCCGGAGCGCGATCGTGCGCACCGAGAGCCGCGGCGCGCATACGCGTACCGATTTCCCAGAGCGTAACGATGTGGAGTGGCTCAAGCACATCCTCTTAACCTGCCGGGGAGAAGAAGAGCCCGAGCTTTCCTACCTTCCCGTCACGATCACTCGATGGAAGCCCGAGGTGCGAACCTACTGATGCAGTTTACGATCGAAGTCGGGCGATACAGCCCCGAGGGCACGTACGCCGAGAGCGCGGTACCGGGTACGCCGTTTCCGGCGCCGTGGGATCGCTCGCCGGCTCGCCGCTACCAAACCTACACCGTCGATCTTCCGGAGCACGCGGTCGTGCTGGACGCGCTCATCGCGATTCGAGAGTATCAGGATCAGTCGTTAGCCGTTCGGTGCGCGTGCCGCAGCGCGATCTGCGGCTCTTGCGCGATGTGGATCAACGGGCACTCCCACCTCGCCTGCAAGAGCAAACTGTCGGCCTTCACCAAAGACGGAAAGACGCGCGTCGAGTCGCCGCCGTCTATGCCGATCATTCGCGATTTGGTCTGCGATATGAAGCCGTTCTGGGACAAGCATCTGGCGGTCAAGCCGTGGTTGCAGAACAAGCAGCCCGTGCCCCCGCCGAACGAAGAGTATCGCGTCTCCAACGCGTCGATGGAAGAGCTGATTCAGGAAGTAAGCTGCATCAGTTGCGGCGCCTGTTTGATGGATTGCGAGTCGTTCGCCGTCAACCCGGATTTCTTGGGTCCTCAAGCGCTCGCACAGGCCTATCGGTATGCCGGCGATCCGCGCGATGCCGAGACGAAGGAGCGGCTTGCGGAGTACAGCAAACCCGGCGGCATATGGGACTGCACGCATTGCTACGAATGCGTGACTCAATGCCCCAAGGGCGTCGCACCGCTCGATCAGATTCTGAAGCTGCGAAAGATGGCGGTCGATGCCGGTTTCACAAACAACGCCGGCACGCGCCACGCCGACGCTTTTGCCGAATCGGTCCGAGAGAGCGGGCGCCTCAACGAACTGACGCTGATGCCCAAGTCGGTCGGATTCTTCAACATCGTCGAACAAATCAAGACGCTGCCGAGCGCGTTCAATTTGATACGCGCCGGTAAGCTTCCGCCCCTAATTCACAAAAAAATACCCGGAGTCAATCGCATCAAGACCATTTTCGAACGCGTCGGAGGACGGTTTAAGTGAAGGTTGCGTTCTATCCCGGCTGCGTCTCGAAAGGCGCTTGCCCGGAACTCTACGTTTCGGCGAAGGCGATTGCCGAGCCGCTCGGCCTCGAGCTCAAAGAGCTAACGGAGGCACCGTGCACCGGCGCCGGCGTCTTGAGCGAGCAAAACCCGCAGCTTGGCGACGCGCTCAACGGTTTGACGCTCGCAATGGCGGAGTCCGAAGGCGCCGATCTCATGACGATTTGCAGCACTTGTCAAGGCGTCCTGTCGAATCATAACTATCACCTCAAGCAAGACAAGGAACGGATGGATCGCGCGAATGCGACCCTCGCCGATCAAGGCTTTCAATACGGCGGCACCACGAAGGTCAAGCACCTGCTCTGGATGCTCTTTGAAGACATCGGCATCGACCGCGTAACCGCCGCGATCAAGCGCAAACTTACCGGGCTAAAGATTGCGCCGTTTTATGGCTGCTACATTCTGCGGCCGGAAGAGTCACTTGGTTTGAAGGAGCGCCCCGAGCGCAAAACCTATCTCGAGCGGCTCATTGCGTTGCTCGGCGCCGAACCGGTCGAATATCGCGGCGCAACGAAATGTTGCGGCTTTCCGATGCTGACGTTCAATCGAGAGAAGGCGCTGGCGATGGGCGGCAATCACATCGTCGAGGCGAAGGAGAAGGGCGCGGATCTTCTCGTTACGCCGTGCCCGCTCTGCCACCTCAACCTGGACGGCCAGCAGCCCGATGCCGCGCGCGTCCTGAAGAAAGACATCGGCGTTCCGATCTTTCATCTGCCGCAACTGCTCGGGTTGGCCTTCGGTATGGATCCGTCGGAGCTGCGCCTCGACCATCACGTCGTGCCGACCAAAGGCGCTCTGGAGAAGGTCGAACTCAAGGTCTGATCCGGTCGCGGGCCGAGACGGGCGCCGCTTCATCTTCATGTCATCTAGCTGAGCTACAATCGAGAAAGCTCTCCGCTTTTTCGAAAGGCTCTCCGTGCGCTCTATCAGATTTATCGCGATCCTTTTCGTCGCAGCCCTTTGGACTGGGTCCGTGGCGGCAGCGGCTCCTCCGCCATCGCAGCTGCGCATGGTCATCGTTCTCAGTCGCCATGGTGTGCGCTCACCGACGCATCCTGCCGAACTGCAGGCCTATGCCGCCCAACCGTGGCCTACGTGGTCCGGTAAGCCAGGGAATTTGAACGAGCGAGGAGCGCTGCTCATGCAACAGTTCGGCGCATACTATCGCAGGTCGTACGGTGGGTCACTTGGCATCGCGGAACGCGGCTGCCCGCCGGCCGGCTCGGTCTTTGTCTGGGCCGACGTCGACCAGCGCACCCGCGCAACCGGCGATGCGGTACTCGCGGGCCTGGCACCCGGGTGCAATATCGCGGTCGGGCACGCGCCCACCGACCCGGACACGCTCTTCGATCCGCTGCCGGGTACCGGCGTGGTCAACAAGACGGAGTCGATGGCGTCCGTTCTCGGCGCCGTCGGGGGCAATCTCAACGCGCTAACCGTGGCGTACGGCGGGGCGTTTGCGACGATGGAGTCCGTTCTGGGATGCCAATCGCCAGCAACGTGCAAGCAGATCTCGCAAGTGCCGACGACGGTCGCCAACGATGGTGACGGCGGCCTTGCCGGCCTCTCGGGCGGCCTCGACATGGCGGGCGACGTTGCCGAAAACATGCTGTTGGAGTACACGAACGGCAACGCGGACGTTGGATGGGGACGAGTCGATCGCTCTCGTCTTCTCGAGTTGCTTGCGCTTCACGTTCTCGGCAAGGACTTAGAACATCGCAATCGTTACTCGGCGCGCGCCCATTCGTCGAACATTATGATGCACATTCTGCAGACGCTCGAAGAGGGCGCCACTGGCAAAGCAGTCCCCGGAACGCGAGTGCCGCCGCGAAGCCGTTTCGTCTTTTTAGCGGGTCACGACACGCAGCTCGCCGAGTTTTCGGGATTGCTCGGACTCTCGTGGCTGATCGACGGCGATCAGTTCAACGACACGCCGCCGGGAAGCGCGCTGATCTTCGAGTTGCACGCGGCGCCGCGCGCGGGAATGCAGCCCTTCGTGCGTACGTTCTTTGCCGCACAGTCACTCGACGCGATGCGCGCGGGTCACGGCGAAAACCCGCTTCGGGTGCCGGTCTACGTTCCCGGCTGCCCTAGGCTCGACTGTCCGTTTGCAACCTTTCGTAAGATCGTCACTGCTGCCGTCGACCCTCGCTTTGTTGCGCCGTGGTAGTTAGCTCGATGGAGCCGGGCTAGGACAATTCCGCAGGAGCGTTAGACCCTCGGCCGTGCTGTGGTCGATCACGTATCGCACTGACTGCGGCTCGTTTTCGAGTTTGCTTTGGGGCGGGGGTTGGAAACGGGTCGGGAAGTTGGGATCGCGCAGGTTTTCCTCCGACCACGGATTGGCGCTCTCGCTCGCGTAGTACCACGGATAGTCGAGAACGAGCGATTGTGACGTGCCGTCGGCGAAGTGCACCCGCATCCTGATGTCGACGTAGAATCCGCGCGTGCGAGGGTCGAATGCGCTCCCGTGCGGGTCGGAAAATTCGACGAAGCCGCACGGTTCTGAGCCGGTCGCGGGGCCGCTGCCGCTTCCTTGTGTGCCCGTGCCGCTACCTGAACCGAGAGCGGTGCCTGTTTGCGCGGCGGCGAGCTGTCCGGTGCCGCGGGCGGCACCTACATCCCACACGGGTTTAGACCCGTAGCCTTTAGGTGCCGCCGGGCGAGGCGGCACCGCCGGATCGTGTCGCGAACCCGTTCGACCTTCGACCGCATTCGCAATCTTACGAACGCGTTTCGGGAGCGGCGTTGAGACCGGGGGCGGCATCGCTACCGGCTGCTGCGTCGGTATGACGACGGGCCGCCTGACGACGCGCAGGACTTGTACGCGTGTTACGACCTCGCGTTCCGGAGGCGCCGTCGCTGGATTGCGGGGAATCGCCCCCGCTGCGATTTCGTGGACGGCGATCGAAGCGGCGAATGCGATCGCCAAGCGACGCAGGTTCGACCGGCCAAAGAAAACGCCGAGCCAATCTCGATCGAAAGGCTCGGCGTTGCGGTGATTGGGATTCCTAATCAGGACTCTTATTGTAAGTCTGTACGTACCACTGCTTGAACTGATCGTAGGTTGGGTAGTAGCCGTACTTGTGGTAGAACCAGTCGCGGTAGGCGTCTTGCCGGCGCGTGACTTCTTGTTGTTCCGCGCGTTTTTCCCGGACTTTGTGGTTGTAGTTGATGACCAAAGGAACCGACGCGGCGGCGGCGGCGCTCGCAAAGATGATCGTGTTTGTGCTTCCGCTACCGTCGGCGAACGCGGGTGCGACCGCGCTTGCGGCAAGCGCTGCCGTCATCACGGCAGCCAGAACTTGCGATTTCTTCATGTTCTCCTTTCCTGCAGGCCATTCGATCCCCCGACTCAAACCCGGCACGCGTGGAGATCGAAGCGCTGATTCGAGCGATTCCGGATTTTCCCATTTCCGGAATCCTTTTCCGTGACATTACCCCGTTGTTGAAAGATAAGCAAGGGTTTCGCCAGGCAATCGACCTATTTGTCGAGCGCTTTGCTGGTCGTGGTATCGACCACGTTGTCGCAATCGAGGCGCGCGGTTATATCATCGCGGCGCCGATTGCCTACGCGATCGGAGCCGGATTCATCCCGGTGCGCAAGCCGGGAAAGTTACCCCACGATACGCTGCGTGAAGAGTACGCGCTCGAATACGGAACCAACACCCTGGAGATTCACGCGGACGCGATCGGCCGAGGTGAGCGCGTTTTGGTCGTCGACGACGTGCTCGCTACGGGCGGCACGGCGGCCGCGACGGCACGGCTGCTCGCACGCCTGGGGGCCTCGGTGCATGCGTTCGCATTCTTGATCGAGCTGACCGGGTTGCGAGGACGGGAGGCGCTTCCCGGCGCGGAGATCGTAAGCTTCGTTTCGTATTGAAGGACAAGATGAGATTCTCGCCTCGCATCGCCGCGATCGTAACGCTCTTTTTCGCCGCGCTAACCATAACGAGCGCAGCGCGCACGCATCCGACGCCATCGCCATCGCCATCGCCGGCGCCGTTAGCCGATCCGGCGATCACCAAGCTGGCACGCCAGCAGTTCGTTTCGTGGCAGGCCGGGATCGTGAACCAGCATCTCTACGCCCCGCAAGTCACGGACAAGCTCACCGACGAGAAGGTGGCCGACACGTCTCGCGCCCTCGGGCAGCTCGGGGCGCTGACGGATGCGGTCTTCATCGGGCCCTGGGCCGACTCGAGTTTCCCGTCCGGCGCGCGCGGTTACATCTACCAAATGCGGTGCCAATCCGGAAACATTTACCTGTGGCTGGCACTCGATGCGCAGGGGAAAATCGCCACGATTTTCTTCAAGAACCGGCTCGATACCGAGACGGTTACGGCCGCCCCAAGCCCACCCTAGAAGCCCGTTAGGGCGTTTCGTCCAAGGCTGTATAATAGATGGCAGTATGACCATCTCCGAGCTGATCGAACGCGTTCGGTCCTACGACCCCTCGGCAGACGGGGAGTGGCTGATGAGCGTGCATCAGCTCGCCGACGCGGCCCACCAAGGTCAGCGTCGAGCCTCGGGCGAGTCCTACATCGAGCATCCGCTGGCGGTCGCCGAAATCTTGGCCGACCTCGAGATGGACCATCAGACGATCGCCGCCGCCCTGCTCCACGATGTCGTCGAGGACACGTCCATTACCGCCGAGCAGGTCAGCGAGCAGTTTGGCGAAGACGTTTCTCGTCTCGTCGACGGCGTGACGAAGCTCACTCGGATTCCATATCAGTCGAAGGAAGACGCGCAAGTCGAGAATCTGCGCAAGATGTTCTTGGCGATGGCCAAAGACATCCGCGTCATCATCATCAAGCTGGCCGACCGGCTGCACAATATGCGGACGCTGGCGAGTCTCCCGCCTGCCAAACAGAAGGCGATCGCGCGCGAGACGCTCGACATCTACGCTCCGATCGCCCACCGTCTCGGAATCTGGAAGATCAAATGGGAAATCGAAGACGAGTGCCTGCGCTATCTCGATCCGGGTCCCTATCAAGACATCGTCGAGCGAGTGGCCAAGACGCGCCGAGAGCGTGAAGCCGACGTCGAAAAGGCGATTGCGCGCCTGCGCGACGAGTTCAAAGAGCTCACGATCAACGCCGAGATCCAGGGCCGGCCGAAACATTTCTACTCGATCTACTCGAAGATCAGCAAGGGCCGGGATTTCTCGACGATCTACGACCTCACGGCAATTCGAATCATCGTCGACAGCCTAAAAGACTGTTACGCCGCGTTAGGAGCGGTGCACGCGATGTGGACGCCGTTGCCGGGGCGCTTCAAAGATTACATCGCGATGCCCAAACCCAACATGTACCAGTCGCTTCACACAACCGTCGTCGGCCCGAGCGGCGATCCGCTCGAGATTCAGATTCGAACCTGGGAGATGCACAGAACCGGCGAGTACGGCATCGCGGCGCATTGGCGTTACAAGGAAGGCGGCAAGGCGGATCAGTTCGAGAATAAGCTGTCGTGGCTGCGCGCGCTGCTCGAGTGGCAGAAAGACATGCGCGATTCGCGCGTCTTCATGGAGAACCTCAAGCTCGATCTTTTCGACAGCCAAGTCTTCGTTTTTTCTCCGCGCGGCGACGTCTATTCGATCGTGGCTGCCGGGACGCCGCTCGACTTCGCGTACCAGGTGCACACCGACGTCGGAAACCACTGCGTGGGCGCAAAAGTCAACGGCCGCATCGTTCCACTCGACTATCAAATGCAAAATGGCGACATCTGCGAGATCCTGGTCAACAAATCGAGTGGGCGCCCATCGCTCGACTGGCTCGCCATCGTCAAAACGTCAAGCGCCAAACATAAGATCAAGCAATGGTTCCGTAAGGAGCGCCGGGAGGAGAACGTCCTGGCCGGCCAAGAGGCACTCGAACAGGAGTTGGCCCGGGCCGGGCTGCGCACGGACGCCGCTCGCGGAGAGCTGATCGAACGTATTTCGGCGCGTCTGAACTATGCGACGCCGACGGATCTCTTCGCGGCAATCGGATTCGGCGACGCGTCCGCGCAGGCCGTCGCCAACCGCGTACGCGACGAAGTGAAGCACGACAAGGTCGTCGATTTTACGAAGATCGGCCGCAAGCCCGTGCTGCGGAAAAGCGTGCGCCGGTCGAGCGGCGTGCGAATCGCCGGTGTCGACGACGTGCTCGTGCGCCTCTCGAAGTGCTGCTCTCCGGTACCGGGCGACCCGATCATGGGCTACGTTACGATCGGCCGCGGCGTCAGCGTGCATCGCGCCGATTGCCCCAACCTCGGATTCATGAACGCGACGCCGGAGCGGATCATGCAGGCCCAGTGGCTTACCGATGCCGGTCTGACGCATTTGGTCGATATCGAGGTGGAGGCCGAGGATCGTACTGCGCTGCTGCAAGACATCATGGGAGTATTCTCCGAGCTCAAGACGCAAGTGAGCTCCGTCAACGCTCGAGTTCGCAAGGACACCGTCGCCGTAGCGAGCCTCACCGTGCAGATTCGCGATCTCGATCATCTCCACAAGCTTCTCACCAAACTCGAAAAGCTAAAAACCGTTCGTCGCGTCTATCGCGTTACCAAACGCGAGCGCGCCGCGCTATAGTTCCCGGAGGCGTGGCCCCCGCCCAACTCCTCGTGCCCGCCCTTGCTGCGTTTGCGGCGGGTATGTTGAACAGCGTGGCCGGGGGCGGAAGCTTTCTTTCCTTTCCTGCGCTCGTCTTTGCCGGCGTGCCGGCTATTTCGGCAAACGCCACCAACAACGCGGCGATGTGGGTCGGCACGATCGGAAGCGCGCGAGGCTACCGCGAAGAAGTCCGCGAGCATCGGTCGCTCTTGCTTCCCGTCCTTCTTGCGAGCGCCGCCGGCTCGCTGATCGGCGCATCGCTGCTGCTGTTGACGCCGCAAGCGCTCTTCGTGCGCTTGATCCCGTGGCTGTTGCTCTTTGCGACGTTGCTTTTTGCCCTCAGTCCCTTGCTGGCCCGCCGCACGGATCGCGCACCGCGTCACGCTCCGTGGCAGATCGCCGCCCAGTTTGCCGTCGCGGTGTATGGGGGCTATTTCGGCGCGGGCATGGGAATCTTGATGCTCGCCGTACTCGCGTTTTCCGGCCTCCCCAGTCTGAACGCACAGAATGCAATCAAGAACGTGCTTGCGGTGGCGATCAACGGCGTCGCATTGGTGCCGTTCGTTATCGCTCGTATCGTGGACTGGCGTTTTGCCGTACCGATGGCAGTGCTCGCACTGGCCGGAGGATACTTTGGTGCGCGTCTTTTTCGGCAGGTGCCGCAACCGCTTTCGCGGGCGATCGTGATTCTCATCGGGGTGGGGATGACTACGGTTTTCTTTGCTCGATCTTTCTGACGAAAGATGACGACGGTCGCTCGCCCTTGCAGGTGCTAAAACGGCTAATTCGAAAGGGAATTTTCCCTGCAACTCAACTCACTAACGAGGTTTAGAATGCCTTTTTCGAACATTCGCACGGCGCTGCTTACCGCCGGCGTCCTTCTGGCGGCGTCGGCATGCAACGGAACCGGTGCCGTGCCCTCGAGCGCACCGGCCGGTAACGCCGATGCCGCCGGCTCTCGAGCAGCGGTCGCATCCCCGGCCGACACGAAATCCATTTTGAAACTGTTGAAGAAAGACGTCGCGATCGGCTCGACAGTCGATCCAACGAACGGCGATATGGGTCCGCGTGCCGTCACGGTCGTTCAAAATAACTTCGGAAAGCTGAAGAAAGGTCACGTGCTCGTCTGCAACTTTGAGAACTCGTCCGGCACGGCCGGCGATGGAACGACGATCGAACAGCTCGATCCGGCGCCGAGCTCCAAGCCAACGACCTTTGTTGAAAATAGCAAGATCGAGGGATGCGACGGCGACGCCATCACCGGTGGCGACCAAGTCTACGCCACCGGGTTGAACGGCGGAGTGATGTCGTGGATCAATCAAACGGGGAAACTGAAGAAGACCTACGGCTCGCCGATCACCGAGCCGCTCGGCGACGGCGATGCGCCGCCTCTTTACCTCTATTCGCCCGAATACATCTACATCGGCAATGCCGACACCGGAGGGCTCGATAGCATCAGTCTCGGCGGATACGGCACGGGTAAGGTGATGGAAGTCGTTAAGGGGTTCGACGTTAACAAGGGCTCGGGATGGACCGCGCTGGGACCGTCCGGCATAGCGTATTGGTGCGGCGTGCTGCCCGGCTCGCCCACGTGTTCGAACAAGGCTGACGTCCTCTACGTCGCAGACGGTGCGTGCAATGCCGTGATCGCCATAAGCCACGCCAGCGCGCTGCTGTTGAAGGACGAGATCACGATTCAGCCCGGCTGCAAGAAGTTTACGTGCGAGTACTCGACGACCACGTGCGCGACGCTGGTCAAAGCGGGCTCGCCGCTCGACAAGCCGGTCGCTATGGCGATCCTGCCCAACGGCAATCTAATCGTCGCGAATACCGGAACCAACACGTTGGTCGAGATGACGCCGAAGGGTCAGGTGCTCGATACGAAGGTCGTGGATACGAGTAAGACGGCCGGCATCTTCGGCCTCGCGGCTATCGGCAAGAGCGATAGCACGACGGCGCTCTTCTACACCGACACGAATACCAACACGCTACACGAGCTCGAACAGTAGCAAACGCTATTTAATACGACACGGAGATTTGGAGCATGACGCTAAGAATTAATCGCTCGATCCTGCTTGCCACGGTGATCGCCCTGGCAACGTCCGCTTGCGGCGGAAACGGCGCCGTGCCGTCAAACGCGGGCGTCGCGGGCGCAACCACCGGCGGCGCAGCCCCCGCCACCGATACGACCTCCATTCTGAAGCTGCTCACCAAGAACGTTACGATCGGCTCGACCGTCGATCCGACCAACGGCGACATGGGCCCGCGTGCCGTTACGGTCGTTCCATACAACTACGGAGAGTTGAAAAAGGGTCAGGTGCTCGTCTGCAACTTCGAAGACTCATCGGGCAACGCCGGCAACGGAACGACGATCGAACTGTTCGATCCCGTGGCAAGCTCGAAGCCGACAACCTTCCTCCAAAACAGCAAGATTGAGGGATGCGACGGCGACACCATCGACGCCGGCGACCAAGTCTACGCCACCGGGTTTACCAGCAAAGTAATGGTAAAGGTAGATCAAAAGGGGAAGCTCAAGAAGACCTACGGTTCGCCGATAACGCAGCCTATGGGTGACGGCGAGGGGCCGATGCTTTACAGCTACTCACCGGAACTCGCCTTCGTCGGGAACGCCGATACGGGGGGATTCGACATCTTCAGTTCCGGATACAATACCGGCGGGAAAGAAGTCATCAACGGCTTCGACGTCAACAAGGGCTCGGGATGGACTGCGCTGGGGCCATCGGGCATCGCGTATTGGTGCGGCCAGCACGGTAAGGCTACCTGTCCGCAGCACAAACCACCCGACACGCTCTACGTGGCAGACGGCGCGTGCAACGCCGTCGTCGCCATCAGTCACGCAAGCACGCTATTGTTGAAGGACGAGATCACGATTCAGCCCAGCTGCAAGAAGTTTAAGTGTGAGTACCCGAAGACCACGTGCGCGACGCTGGTCAAGGCGGGCTCGCCGCTCGACAAGCCGGTAGCTGCGACGCTGTTGCCCAATGGTAACCTCATCTTAGCGAATACTGGAAATAACACGCTGGTGGAGATGACGCCGAAGGGTAAGGTCCTCGATACGGAGGTCGTGGATACGAGCAAGACGCCCGGGATCTTTGGGCTCGCCGCGATTGGGACGAAGGACAGCAACACCGCGCTCTTCTACACGGACATAAATACCAACACCCTGCACGAGCTCGAACAGTAGGGCTACGCCCCCTTTTACTCGGTGTCTACCGGTTCGTTCGACGGTGGCTCGCGCAGGAAGTGCGATATCGAGTACTTGCTCGGGATCGCCGTGAACTTGCGTGGTTTTTGGGTGAAGTCGAAGCTGTCCTCGATGCTCGTCGCGCGCTGATCGCTGTAGCCGGCCTTGGTCTGGCCGAGCGGCTTGAGGTTGTAGGCCTCCTCGATGAACTTCAAAATGCTGCCAAACTCGTACTGCGTGTGGGAGACGTAGCCCGGCTGGCTCGTGCTCGTCTCTTTCGCATACGGTGAGATGATCAAACAGGGGACGCGAATCCCAAGGCCGCGGTAATCGAGCTGCTTTGGCGCGGCATTATCGTACCAGCCGCCCCAATCGTCCCAGACCACGATGATCGCAGTCGACTGCCAATAGGAGCTTTCGCCCACTGCATTGACGACCGACGCCACCCATGAGGGGCCGAGGTCGCTGTGCGCCACGGGATGATCGGAGTCGGCCTTCGTCGGACTGACCCAGCTCACCGCAGCGAGGCTTCCATTCGACGCATCGGTCAAGACCTGTGATTGCGGGGCGATGATGTCTTTATTTCAGTCGGGACCGTAGCGCACATATTTGCTTGCTTCATACGGCTCCCACAAGCCGCCGTCGAGCACTTTGGTGGCGTAATACTTCCATGAGACGCCGGCGTTATCGAGGTCTTGCGCCATCGTCTTCCATTGATCGAAACATGGAAATGGTCCCACGAAGCGGTGTACGTGGCGTTTGGTGTCTACGTATGAACTCGTCGTGCCGGGAGGCGAGTCGCAGTCGTCGGGAGGATTGTTCGGAAAATCAACTTCGGCTGTGGTCGGGGTGAGGTCGTCAGTGCCGGCAACGAGCGTCAGATGGCCGGTGAAGCTGCCTCCAAACTCCGTCGGGAACATTTCATCGGCAAGCACGTACTGTTCGGCCATGTCCCAGTACGGCGCAACGAGTGACTGTTTGACGTACGCGTAGGCTTCGTAGTTACCGTGTTTTTCTCCGTACTGATAGAAGCCGTCCATCTTCCCATTGTCCCAATCGGTGATGGACGAGTCCCAGTCATGTTTGAGATCGGGACCGTCAAACGAGATCGCAAGTAGCGGAACCTCTTCGTCGCCGCTTGGGCAGCCGGAGCCGGAGGTGAAGCGCCGTTCTCGGGATCCCGAGGGCACACATCCATACGTCGGCGCATTCGCGCCGGGATACCCGGCGAAAAAGTTTTCGAGGCTGCGGTTCTCTTGAATGATGACCACAACGTGCTTGATGTATTTGCTGACGGGGTTTCCGCTTGCGGGCCCAGCTTCGGGTAGGCTGCTTTGCGGGGCGACCGGCGGCGCGGCAGTAGACGAGCAGCCAGTCGTAGCGATCAGACCGAGAAGTGCGGGAATGACCAGTGGTTTTGCGAGCATTCTTCGGTTCTTTCCAAAGGCAGTGCGCCACTCCTATAGTTGCAGGTAGGAGTGCGTCAATGACCGGCTCGAAGGTAGCCTCATGACCGATTACGAGGTAACCTACATTTTGCGTCCTTCGCTCGAAGAGAACGAAGTCGAAGAACGCGCCAACGCCATCGCCGAGATCGTCAAGGGACAGGGTGGCGAGGTCACGGCCGTCGAGCGCCTGGGCAAGAAGCGGCTAGCCTACGAGATCAAGGACGCCCGCGAAGGCACCTACGTCGTGATGCAGTTCAAGGGCGGTCCCAGCGTCTCCAAGGAGCTCGACCGCCTGCTCAAACTGCATGAGGACGTATTGCGAGCGCTTATCGTTCGGCTCGATGCAAAGATGCTGACCCATATGGCGGTGCTGGCCGCCGCCGCTCCGCCGCAGCCGCAAAGCGCATCCTTTTCATAACATCTATGCCACACTGGTGACACTTTGGGATGGTATTAGCTAGGCATTGGACCACGGGCAGTCTCATCCGGGCCCTTCGACTGCGCTCGGGACAGGCTCCGTCGAAGGATGGTCTGTAAGGGGTTTGCATTTGGTGAAAGAGAGTAAGGTATGGCAGCTTCGTTCAACAAAGTAATCCTAGTCGGGAACCTGACGCGCGATCCGGAGATTCGTTATATCAACTCCGGCTCACCGGTCACGAAGTTTCGCATCGCGGTCAATCCGAACAAGCGCGACGCGAAGCCCGAAGATACGATGTACGTTGACATCGTCGCTTGGGAACGGCTCGCCGAGACCTGCAACACGTATCTCAAGAAGGGCAGTCCCGTGCTCGTCGAGGGCCGGCTCTCGATCCGCTCCTACGACGATAGCAAGCTAAAGGACGACGCCGGTCAGCCGATTCGCCGTCAAGCGACCGAAGTCGTCATCTCGGGAATGCAAATGCTCTCCTCGCGTCGCGACGATGGCGACTCAGGCGACCACGGTGGCCTCAACGGAGGTCGCAGCAGCGCGCCCGCCGTCAGTTCGTCCGCGCGCGCTGCCGACAGCACGGTAGACGAACTCGACGACGAAATTCCGTTCTGAGACCTACTAAAAGTGTAACTGTCAAGATAATCAGCTCGATGGGCTGAAAAGCTTGACAGGGCGCTGGTAAAAGAGGGCCCGGCAACTTAGCCGGGCTTTCTTCATTGTGCCATCCAGCTGGCACAATGAGACCCTAAAATCGTCAAGATGACAGGTAATTCACGCTTGGTGCCGCCGAAAAGTGCCCGATTTCCAGCGTTTCAGCCTTCCGATCTTTACAAACTTCGCAGATGCACCGCAAGTTCTGGCGAACGAATCCCACTGCTCGTCGACGGGGAGACCAATCTCCAGTTAGCTACCTCTCCACGGCAGAAGGTACGCCGCTGCCGGCACCGCGGGAAGGGCTCGCGCCGGCCGGATGGCTCTCACCCGCCAGCACGAGTGGGCCCCTTCTTTACGTGGCTGAACAGACCGGCAGCGAGATCTTACATCTATCGCGACGAGAACGTCTGCGACGTCCTGACCCATACAGTTTTCTGATACAGTAACGGCTGTATATGGGCGGCCCTCGGCTGCTACGCTAACCTGATTGCGTGCTTACACATCGGGCGTGCATCCATCGAATGAGGAGTCGAAGTGAAGAAGACCAGCCTTTCTTCGCTCATGTCGCTGGAAATATACGGCGTGTAAGTTTATTTAGAACGCCGCTTTCGCCCGACGTCTGGGCCTACTCACTTGGGCTCCCGGCCGGGAGCTGTCCGCTGCCGACATGACGACCGTGCAGCTTCGGATAGAAAAAGTCTTGGTTCCATCGACTACTTAATGCAGACGGACATCGCGAATTCGATATTCTCGACTAGCTACGTCCGCGAGAGAGTCCGCTCGACGTCTCCCTCGACATCATGCAAAGCTCGAGCGACAACAACAAAGGAGCAACTTTATGACGTTCAATTTTAAACGAATCGCTGTCGCTGCCGGAGCGGCAGCCTTTTCGTTGAGCATGGTAGCCTGCCACGGGCAATCACCCGGGGGCTCGAGCTACGTGCCCACAGCATCGACCTCCCTTTCGGCGCCACAACTGGGTACGGGTTTAGCCGCGCCGGATAAGAAGCACGAGAAAGTAGAGATCGTTTCGTCCTGCGGCAAACACGTGCGTATCGTCCTCTTGGGTATTCTCGACTGCAAGTTTAGAGAAGAAGGCTATGGCGATGGAACGTTCACCCTCAAGAACGATACGAAGGGAATAATCGTCATCACGCCCTCGAGTGGAACGCGAGCGACGACCTTCACCATCCTCGGTGCGGTCATCGGCAGCGGGTCTTTCGTCGTGACAGACGCCAAGAAGAAACATAGCTTGAGGGTGAGGGTGAAGGTCATTCTCTAGCAAAGACAACCCAATGAAATCCAAAAGAAGGCTCGCCGCGGCGGGCCTTCTTTTAATTTCACGCGCAGTTGTGGGATGGACCCCGGGAGGAGGCAAGGCGGCGGGCGTATGGCTGTTACCTAGGCGACCAATTCTGGCTAGGACTAAGCGAAGTATGGGATGAACGTACCACCTGGTGTCTAGCTTTTTGGCTCGACGACTCGTGCCTTTGGCGATCGCGGTCGCAGCGAGTGGATGTGCGCAAGGTCCGCCCGTTGCCCCGACGGCGTCCCACTTCGCCGCGCCGGCGGACCACTCTTACGGCAACGATTGGATGTACTCGTCGCAGCCCTCCAACAACGAGGTTGTGGTCTACAAGCATAAGAGAAACGGCACGCTGACGTCCTATGAAACGCTGACTTCGGGATTCTCGACCCCGCTGGGCATGGTGACGACAGCCGATGGCCGGTGGTACATCGCCAATTCCGGAGCTTCAAACATCCTCGTTTATCGCACGACGCGTAAGGGACCCAAAGGCCCCGAGGCAACGCTGCGCGATGACGGAGAAGTTCCCGTCAATGTCGATGCCTCTGCCAATGCGCGGCTGGTCGCCGTTTCGAACGGCTCGACCACCGGTAGGGGCGCGGGAAGCGTGAGCGTCTATCTGAACCAGCGACGGAAACCGTCGCGCACACTCACCTATGGAAGCGATCCGATCCAAGGCGAGGGTATCGCAATCGATTCAAACGGCAACTGCTACTGGAGCTTCAACGATCCCAAGAGGTTGACGGGATCGATCGTGGAGTTCGCGGGCTGCGACGGTAGCGGCACGCTCTTTAAGTCTGGAATTTTGTTGGCCGGCGGACTGGCCTTCGACCGTAGCGGCAACCTGTATTACGTGGATCAACTGCTCGGCATCTTTAAGTGCAAGGGGCCGTCCTCGTGCAGCATCTTTACACCAGTCGTCCTCGGCGGTCTCATCCTTCCGGCGAACATAAACTTCGATAACGCCAAGGCCCAGAATCTATGGGTCGCCGATGCCGCCGGGTACATCGATGCGGTGAACCTCCAGGGCTTAATCGAGTACATCCTGGATATACTCGGCGGACTGACCGACCCGCCAATCGGAATCGCGCCCGCACCGGGTAGTTAGAGCGCGGAGCGCATGGAGAGAGGGGCATCGGAGCGGATGCCGGTGGAACGATCGCAGTCGGCTCTGCGAGACGCGGCGAGGACCGCCGAGCTCGCTGGCCTTCTCAAGAAGTTTCGGGTGCAGGCTGGTCTCTCGCAGCAGACACTTGCAGAGCGAGCGCTCATCAGCGTACAAGCCGTCAGCGCCCTAGAGCGCGGATTTCGCAAGGCGCCGTACCGCGCGACGCTGGAGCGCATCGCCGATGCGCTCGCGCTTTCGCAAGAAGCGCGGCAGACGCTCGAACTTTCCGCCCAGCGTTCGCGCGGCCCGCGCGTCGTCGAGCAAGACCTGGAGCGTGCGCACAATCTGCCACGACAGCTCACATCGTTCCTCGGGCGCGACCAGGTCGTTGCGGAGATCGCGGATCTACTCGACATGTCGCCCCTCGTCAGCATCGTCGGAACCGGCGGAGCCGGGAAAACGCGCGTCGCCGTTGAGGTTGGAGCGCGGTCGCTAAGCCGGTTTCCGCATGGCGTCTGGTTGGTCGAGCTCGCCCCGCTCAACGATCCCGCCCTGGTGGCACATGCCCTTGCAGGAGCATTGCGCGTTCAAGAGTCTTCGCAGCGTTCTCTGCTCGAAACGCTGGTAGCGTATCTTGCGCAGAAACGTCTGTTGATCATTCTCGACAACTGCGAACACGTCATTTCTCACGCGCGGGCGGTAGCGGGATTGGTGTTACGCGAATGCCCGAGCGTCGCTTTGCTGGCGACGAGTCGAGAGGCCCTGAACATCAACGGCGAGCGAACCTATCAAATCCCCTCCCTCGCCGTTCCCAAGCAGAGCCTGCCGTCGCCAGACGAAGCTCTGAAGTATGGGGCCGTCGCCCTCTTTGCGGACCGCGTTCGCGCCGCCGACTTGCGCTTTGAGGTGACCGCGGAAAACGTGAAACCTGTCGTCGAGATCTGCCGGCGTCTCGACGGCTTGCCCCTCGCCCTCGAGCTTGCCGCCGCCCGCGCGAGCGTGCTATCACCGCTGGAGATCTGCGATCGCCTCGATCGAGTCTTTGACGTATTGATCGAAGGCCGGCAAGCGCCAGTCCCGCGTCACAAAACGATGCGCGCGGTGATCGACTGGAGTTATGAGCTCCTCTCCTCGCAGGCACGGCTGCTCTTCGATCGACTCGCCATCTTTTCTGGCGGCTTTACTCTGGAGACTGCGACGATCGTCTGCTCCGACGAAAACATTCCAGAACAAGACGTATTAGAGTCGCTCTCGTCACTCATCGCCCAATCGCTCGTCATGGTCGACTTCGCGCACGGCAGCACGCGTTATCATCTGCTCGAGGCCACAAGACAATACGCATTGGAGAAGCTGGCGAAGCGCGACGAACGTCATACGCTGGCACATCGCCACACGCTCGCGCTTATTGCGGTTGCCCAGCGGCTCGATCGGGATTGGTACGGTGCTTCCGAGCGTTTGTGGTTCCGCGAAGCCGAGGACGAACTCGATAACTTCCGCGCTGCACTCGGCTGGTCGCTCGGGGGGCGCAACGACCTGCGCTCGGGGTGCCTTCTTGCTGGAGCGCTTGCGCGAGTATGGTATTCCTTCTCTCCGGTAGAAGGGCGACGCTGGGTTCGTTCGGCGATAGACTCGATTACCCAAAAAACTCCGGCCGAAGAGCTTGCTGCGCTCTATATTGCCGATGCGGAGCTCTGCGGCGCGCTTCGTGAATCGGCGTCGTCACTTTCATCGGCGAAACAGGCGCTACGGCTGGGTTCCATGCTCGACGATTTGCAGGTGGCACGCGCCGAACACGTGGCCGGAAGCGCGCTAGCGGCCACTGCAAAGGGTTCAAAGGGCGAAGCACTACTGCACAAGGCGCTAACTGCCGCCGAGCGCCTCGAGAATCGCCGCCTGCAGGCGTTAGCATTGAGTGATCTCGGGACCGCCCGCTCGCGTCGCAGTGATGTCGACGGCGCCCGACGATTCTACGCGCAAGCGCTTACACTCTACGTTTCGCTTGGCCTCGAGAGGCCGGCAGCGTCGATCGCCGGTCATCTTGCCGAAGTCGAATTTGAGGCGGGCGACCCGGCTGCTGCGTTGCATCGAGCAGAAGAGGCTCGCGCCGGCCACGCAGCGACTCGGAATCGCCGTTCGGAGTTGACCGACTTGAGCAATATGGCGGCATATCTCGTAGCGCTCGATTGTTTTGACGATGCGCGCGAATATGCATCGCAAGCGCTGGAAGCGGCGCGCGACATCCACGCGCCGGTGCTGACGGCATTCGTGCTCCAGCACGTCGCCGCCGCGGCGGCGTTGCAGGGCGACTCGGGCGAGCCCCGCCCGGCAAAAAAGCTGGAACAGGCGGCCATGCTGCTTGGCTTCGTCGAGGCACGGCTGAGGTCGCTTGGCGTCCGACGCGACTATACCGAACAGCAAGAGTACGAGCGCGTCGTCGCGGCGCTTCGAAGTGCGCACGGAGAGCGACTCAACAAGCTCATGGCGCTCGGCGCGCAATGGAGTGAAGAGGCCGCCGTGGCTCTTGCGCTGGCCGACTTCCTTGGCATCCGCGCCGGGCTCTAGGCGGGTCCGTCGGCTTCAATATTTAGTGAGATGTCCACGCTGTTCCCGACGATGAGCGGGCCGTAGGTCATACCCCACTGCGTACGATCGATCGTTACACTTGCGCCGTAAGCGATAATGGATCGCCCGCGCGGCGATTTTCCCGAAGCGATGACTTGCGCGTTCAACGCGACCGGATGCGTCTCACCGTGCATCGTTAGATCGCCCACGATCGTGAAATGCTTGGGGTCCGTGCCTTCGATCTTCGTACTAACGAAGCGTATCTCGGGGGTCGACGCGACGTTGAAAAAGTGCGCGGAGCGAAGGTCGCCGTCGCGCCTGTCGTTGTGCGTGTCGAGCTTGGAAGCATCGAGCATGGCCGAAACTGCAACGGGTATCTGAGAGCCTGCGTTTAGCCGAACCGATGCCTGTTCGATTGGAATCGTGCCGATCACCGGAACGATGCCAAAGTGGCGCGCGGTAAACTGTGCCGTGGAGTGCACCGGGTCGACGGTCCACGTTTCGGGTTGGGCGCCAAGCGCGGTGCTCGCTCCAGAAAGCTTCTGCAGCGCACAGGTAAGCGAAAGCGTCGTTTTCATCACAAACCTACTCTTTGGCAGGGAGCTACAGATTTCCTGAGATCGCACGTTGCCGGAAAGCAAGCGGCCGCGACGAAAGGTCGGCGCATGCCAACGGAACTTGCGCGCCGGCCACTCGCAACGCGCGAGCACGCTTCGGCCAAGGCGTTGGCACGGGCGCTCGATCGCGCTGGGATTGCTCCCAATGCGATCTCGATCGCGAGTCTCGTCTTCGCGCTCGCCGCCGGATGCTCGATCTTTTGGAGCGGTGAGACGACCGGCGCCGTACGCGTCGGTGCGCTCCTTGCCGGGGCCGCATTGATTCAACTGCGACTGCTTTGCAACATGCTCGACGGAATGGTCGCCATCGAAGGCGGCCGTCGAACGCCGCTCGGCGAGATGTTCAACGATATGCCGGACCGCTTTGCGGACTTGGCAATCTTGCTCGGGACGGGGTATTCGCTCGCCGCGTTTCCATGGGGCATACCGTTGGGCTGGCTAGCGGGAATGCTGGCGCTGCTCACGGCCTACGTTCGTCTGCTCGGGGCCTCCATGGGCTCGCGCCAATACTTCGTGGGACCGATGGCAAAGCCGCATCGAATGGCGGTGCTCACGGTTGCGTGCATCTTGTCGACGCTCGAACCACTGTTGAATTGGCACGGTCAGATCCTGGCCTTCGCGCTTGCGCTCGTCGCGGCGGGTTCGCTCGTAACCATTCTCCGCCGCACGAGACTCATCGCGGCAGAACTCAAGGCTCGATGAACGTCAGCTCGCTGGCCGGCATCGTCGCGGGCGCGGCGCGATTCATCAGCGGAGTGCAGGCGAGTTGGCGCGACGGCGCGCCTCAAGCGCGCCAGAGCGTCTTTTTTGCCAACCACACGAGCCATCTCGATTTCGTCGTGCTCTGGGCATCGTTACCGGCCGACATCCGCGCGCGTACGCGGCCGGTCGCCGCCCAAGATTACTGGGATCGCGGCCTGCGCCGCGCACTCGCCGTCAACGTCTTCAACGCGGTTCTCGTGCCGCGCAGCGGCGAGGATCGCCCACGCGAATCGCGCGCTCGTTCGACGATCGACCGCATCGCCGCCGAAATGGGCGATGACTATTCGCTGATTATTTTTCCCGAAGGTACGCGGGGGACCGGCGAATCGGTGGCGCCGTTCAAGAGCGGGCTGTACCATTTGTGTCTTCAAAAACCGAGTCTGCAACTCGTGCCGGCCTTTATCGAGAACCTCAATCGCGTTCTTCCTAAAGGTCAGTTCCTTCCCGTGCCGCTCATAAGCCGCATTACGTTTGGGGCGCCGGCGTCGTTCGATCCGCTCGAACCTGAGCTTGTGTTCCTGGAGCGAATGCGGGATGCCGTCTGCGGGCTTAGAGAACGATGATGCCGGGCCACTACGGTCTCGACCAAAAGCTGCTCTGGGCTTGCGGCGGCATCCTCGGCCTGCTCGTGGTCGCAACGATCGTTGGGCGCGTCATGCGTCTTGCAATCAAGGATCCGGTGGCCGAAGGCACGATTGCAAATCTCAACCAGCGAATCGGCTCGTGGTGGGTGATGTGTGCGATCTTTGGATTGACGCTGGTCGTCGGCTCGACCGGTTCGCTCGTGCTCTTCGGCTTGATCTCTTTTCTCGCGCTGCGCGAATATCTGACGCTGATACCGACGCGCCGGGCCGATCATCACACGCTCTTCTGGACGTTTTTCATCTTCACGCCGCTGCAATACTATTTGCTCTCACTCAAATGGTTAGGCTTTTTCATCGTGATCCCGGTCTACGGATTCCTCTTCATTCCCGCCGCGATGGCACTCGCCGGCGACACCCAATCGTTTCTCGAACGCGCGGCCAAGATCCAATGGGGGCTGATGATCTGCGTCTATTGCCTCAGTTATGCGCCGGCGCTCCTCACGCTCAACATTCCCGGATTTGGGCCCGACGCGAAACTCTTACTCTTTCTCGTCATCGTCGACCAGCTTAATGACGTACTCCAGTACGTCTTCGGCAAACTTCTCGGACGCCACAAGATCGCGCCGTCCATCAGCCCAAATAAGACGTGGGAAGGCTTCGTCGGCGGCACGTTGAGCGCGACCGCCATCGGGACGGCGCTATGGTGGCTGACGCCCTTTAGCCTGCCGGCAGCCGCCGCGATCTCGCTGGCGATCGCACTCTTAGGTTTCGGCGGCGGTTTGGTGATGTCGGCGATCAAACGCGACCTCGGGGTGAAAGATTACGGAAACCTGATCGGAGGCCACGGCGGAATCCTCGATCGGATGGATTCGTTGATTTTCGCCGCGCCCGTGTTCTTCCACATCGTGCGGTTCTTCTACGGATCGTAGCCCGGTAGCCGGCGAGGGCCACGAAACGTTTACCAATTGTCCAAAGGCGCGGGCTGCGGATTGTGTAAGGGTCCAGGGCATGTAACTCGCCGAACGTCAAGGAGAACGAACCACATGACTTCGACGGCCATGCCGACCAACGCCGACCTGCGCGACTTCCTGATGCTCCCCTACTCCGAGCTCGAGGAGCTCAACTTGCGCGCGAAGCAGCAGCGCCAAGAGCGCGTTCCCCTTCACGCCCTGCAAGAGCAGCGGCTGAAGTATCTTGCCGACGAGCCAAGGATCAAAGCATTAACGGTGCTCTTCAGCGATCTGGAGGGCCGCCTGCACATGCTTGACTACGACAAAAAGTTCTTGCTCAAGTCGCACGACAACCTGACATTCGACGGCTCCTCGATACGAGGCTTTACGCCGCAGCGCGAAAGCGACTTGCGCCTATCGCTCGACTGGAGCGCGTTTTATTGGGGTCCGGCGGATATCTTCGGGTCGGGCAAGGTGCTCGTCTTCGGCGACGTCTTCGACCGTGAGGGAAGGTCTTTTACCGGTGATATTCGCGGTGCCCTCAAAAAGTTCGCAAACGAATGCTATACGAAGGAAGGCTACGCGCTCAACGCGGCCAGCGAGATCGAGGGCTTTCTCTTCAAAGGCCTCGATGCCGAACGGCGTTATCACGAGACCGGCGCGTTCGAGTACGTGAACACCGGCGGCTACTATCACTCCTTGCCCGGCGACCCGTTGCGCGATTTCATCGACACGGTTGCCGAAGTGCAGCGTGCGATGGGCTTTCAAAACGAGAAGGATCATCCGGAGGTCGCGCCGTCGCAGTTCGAGATCAACTATAATTACGGCGAAGTCGTCGCCGCCGCGGACCAGATCCAACTCTATAAGCTGATCTGCCGTCAAGTCGCGACGAAGCTCGGAATGACCGCTAGTTTCTTGCCCAAGCCGGTCGTCGGCGTCAACGGAAGCGGCATGCATACCAACGTCTCGGTCAGCAAGAACGGCAAAAACCTTTTCTGGGAGCCCAAAGGACAGGAGCAGCTCAGTGCCTTCGGCTGGAAGTTCGTCGATCGCATCCTCACGCACGGAAACGACATCTGCCTGATGCTCAACTCCAGCGTGAACTCGTATCGCCGGCTCGACCCGCACTTTGAAGCGCCCAATCAGCTCAAAGCATCCGCGATCGATCGCGGCTCGATGATGCGCATTCCGATCGGCAACGAGCGCAGCATGCGCACGGAGGTTCGCTCAGTCGCCCCCGACGCAAATCCGTACATGGTGATGCTGGCCGTCTTTAAGACCGGTCTCGAGGGGACGACCAGCTCGCTGAAAAACTTGCGCCAAGCCGATCGTTACCTGCCCGACAATATCTACGATGCGATGGCCGCGTTTCGCGCTTCAGAATGGACCGGCAAGCTCCTGGGCGACGACGTCAAAGCACGCTACGCCGATCTCAAACAAGCCAGCGCCGACCGCTGTCCCCGACTACTCGGAAGCTTCGTCAAAGCCCAAGAAGTGCAATACCACCACGAAGTGTACAACCAATACCTTTGGAACCTATTCTAGGGGAGGACGAACGCTATGGATCGAGGCTGTTGCGAATTTTCTCCAGCGGGATCGCGATCACGCTGCCGGTGTCGCTTCCGATGATCAGAGTCGTTCCGACAACGATCGGCGAGCCGACGTTAAACGGCGTATGCATCAGCTTATCGCCGACGACGCGACCGGTTTTGGCATCGAGCGCCCACAGATAACCGCCTAAGTCGCCGAAGGAGAGGACATCGCCGACGTCGACGATGCCGCCCTTGACGGCGCCTCGCGTCGGCGTCTCCCAGAGCAGCATTCCGGTCATCGTGTCGAGCGCATGCATCCACGGCACCAGCGCGCTGCCGACGAAGAGCCGGCTCCCCGCGAGGAGCGGAATGGCGGCTTCGTTACGGATCGGAAGCGCGCCGCTCTCCAACGCAACGTCCCATAAGAGCGCGCCGCTGGCGGCGTCGAGCGCGTAGACTCGCTGCGCGGTTAGGTCGCCGATGGCCGTCGACGTATCCGGCAGCACCGGCGAGACGTAGTCGCAGAAGATGCGACGGCCGTCGGTGACCGGAGGACAATCGCCGATTCCCGAGGCGCCCCTCGAAAACGGGCTGCGCCAAATGATGGAGCCACCATCCGCATGCACTCGCCATGCGGCGTTGCTGCCGACTCCCGTCGTAACGAAATCCCCGCTACCGATGGGAAGAATCGCGGACATCGAAGCCATCGATCCGAGCCAGTGCTGATAGCGCATCTCGCCGCTGTCCGGATCGAGGCCGTTAATCCAACCTGCTCCGTCGTGATCGATCAGCGTGCGGTTGATGATGGCCGGTGTCGGCATGGCCGAACCGCTCAGGGTGGTTTGCCAGCGCATGCTTCCGGTGAAACGATCGAAGCCGATGAGGGCGCTTGGGCCCTGGCCGACCATCACCGGCTCGGAAGGCGACGAGCTGCGGCTTGTCGGATCGCCTTCACCCACGATCACCAAATCATTGTAAATGAGGGGGGCGCTCATAAGCGGATTTGGCACGCGTGCTGTCCATAAGACCTTTCCGGTGGTAGCCTCGATTGCGTAGAGCGAGCCGTTATTGTTCCCGACGAAGACCGCTCCGTCTAGAGTGGTTGGACTAGCCGAAATTTGTCCTCCGGTTTCGATCCGCCACGACGCGTTGAGCGAGCCGTCTACGACGGCATTGTTTTGGGGACCCAGGCGAAATTGCGTCCACGCTACCGCGAGCGTCAAAACGAGTCGGGCGGCTAGGGCCATCATCAACAAGTAGAGTTCCCACTCTAGAGCAGCAATTCCATTCCGTCGTAGGCGATCTCGGCGCCCGCCTCACGGATTTCCTGAGAAGCCGCTGAGGACGGCTCGAGCATCGGATTTGAATTGTTGAGGTGCGTGAAGATGATCCGAGAGCCGATGCCGCGCAGACGCTCGAGCGTCCCGGCTTCACCACCCACTGATTGATGCCCGAGCGACTCGGCGCGCTTCGAGAGCAGATGTTGCGCGACCAGCTCGTCGGCCGTGTAGAATGTCCCGTCGACAAAAGCGATTTGGACCGACGCGATCGCAGCGTGCAGTACGGTGTCGACGCTGGAGAAGACTGGGGCGAAAAGCAGACGGTTCTTCCGGTCGAGATCGGAGACTTCGTAGGCAACCACCGCGCCCGGCATGCGGCGACGGCCATCGTAGCCGGGCGTCGTTCCCGGAACGGAAACGGCGCGAACCGCCAACTGATTTCCGACGATGTCATCTTCGCTTGCCGCTTCGCAGGGAACGTCGAGCGGGCTCTCGAGCCAGCGATGCGGTGGCTTCGAAAAAGGGGCGTAGGCCGGCTGGGCCGTGGCAATCGCGCGAACGATCGCACTTGAGCGGACGATAAAATGGTGTTCCCCGCTCTGACGCAGGGTCGCCAGGCCTCCGAGATGATCGACGTTCGCATCGGTGAAGAGGATGCCGGCGATGGGCGTGCCGCGTGGCTTGCACGGATGCAACGGCGCAAAGGCTTGGATCTGCGACCCGATATCGGGCGAACAGTTGAGCAGTAGCCAGCGCTTGCCGTCGGCACTCACCGCGAGCCCGGATTGCGTGCGCTGTGCGCGGCGTCCCGCGCGGGTCCCTGAACAGTTGTCGCAGGCGCAGTTCCACTGTGGCACGCCGCCGCCGGCCGCCGAACCGAGTACGCGGACGATCACGCCCGGCGATAGACCGGTTCGGCCCCGGACGTCTCTTCGCGTAGTGAAGCGATAGCCGCGTGATCGGGGCTGAGCGAACAGGCTGGGTCCGTCACGCCGGGGTCGCCCGTGATCAAGTACGCTTGGCACCGGCAACCGCCCCAATCCAACTCGCGCCGCTCGCACGAGCGGCACGGCTCGGGCATCCAATCGGTGCCGCGATAGCGCACGAACGATGCGGAATCGCACCAAATCTCCCCGAGCGCGCGATCTCGCACGTTCTCAAACGCCAACGTAGTAATTCCAGCCGCTGCCGGGCACGGCAAGGCGTACCCATTGGGCGTAACGGTGATGAACTGACGACCCCAGCCGTTCATGCACGGTTTGGGAAAATCGCCGAAGTAGTCCGGAAGCACGTAGACGATCTCCATCGATCCGCGTAGACGCTCGCGAGCCGCGGCGACGACGTCTTCGCCGTGGCGAACCTGCTCCAGCGTCGGCATCAGCGCGCCGCGGTTGCGATAGGCCCAGCCGTAGAACTGCACGTTGGCCAGCTCCAGTCGGCGAATTCCGAGGCGTTGCGCGTAATCGATGACCTCCTCGATCGAATCGTGATTCAAGCGGTGCAGCACGCAGTTGAGCGTGAGCGCGACGTCGCGCGTAAGCACGCGCCGCAGCGCGTCCGCCTTCTTGTCGTGGACGATTGCGCCGGCGATGCGGTCGGCGAGTGGTGCTTGCGGCGCCTGAATGCTAATCTGCACGTGATTGAGACCGCCGTCGACCAATCGGTCGAGCAACTCGTCGTCGAGAAACGTTCCCTGCGTAATCAGGTTCGTGTAGAGTCCGCAGGCGGCTGCGGCTTCGACCAGCGCAACGAGATCCGGGCGCAGCGTCGGCTCGCCGCCGGAAAAATGCGCCTGAATTACGCCAAGATCGGCGGCTGCCTGCAAGACGCTGCTCCATTGACCGGTCGTCAGCTCATCGCGGTACGCTCGCAGATCGAGCGGGTTGTAGCAATACGGACACTGCAGATTGCAGCGGTAGGTAAGCTCGCAGAGCAGCGACAGCGGCCTGAGTTGCGCGTTCACTGCACGAGCCCACGCTGCTCGAGCCGCTCGAAGAGTTCGGAGAGATCCTCGCCGGCGCGGTCGGCGGTCACGTCGAATTGCTCGGCCACTGCCGCGATGATCTCTGCGAGCGGCCGCGTTCCGTCGACCAGTTCCAGCGCAGCCGCCGCGGAGGCGTTGAGAACGAGCGCGCCTTCGGGAATCAGCAGCATGATGCTGCCGTTTCCTTCGTGCCGCAGCTTGACGCCCTTACCGAAGCGCGGGTACGCGGTGGGCTTCATTTGAAGATGCCGCAGGCGAGCGCCGTCGCATCCAGGATGCACCAAAGAACGTCGCATTTAAAGCGCAAGGCATCCACGCAACGGCGTTCGATGTCGGGCGTCGTCGCTTCTTGCAGCACCCAAGATAATGCCGACTCGGCATCCCGCTTCGCTAGCGGAATTCGTTTTTGAAAGTAGGCCAGACCCGAGCGATCGATCCACGGATACTTTTCGATAATCGCCGCGACCCTAGCCGTCATGACCGGCGGCCCAAAAAGCTCGGTGAGGGACGAGGCTACCGCTTCGATCCAAGGACGAGTGCGGGCGAACATAACGTAGGCATCGACGGCGAAGCGCGTTCCCGGTGCGATCGCTCCTTCAGAGAGCACCGCGCCCTCGTCGAGCCCGACGGCTCGCGCGAGTGCCAGCCACGAGACGGTGCCGCCCTCGCCGTCCGCGGCGCCGTCGTGATCGTAAATGCGCGAGATCCACGCCCGGCGATACGATGCGGAGGGCAGGTTTGCGAGAATCGCCGCGTCCTTTATGGGAATTTGCTTTTGGTAGTAATAGCGATTGGCCACCCAGGCCTGCACCGCAGCGCGGTCGAGTGTTCCAGCGACGAGCCGCCGATGAAACGGGTGCTTGTCGTGGTAACGCTCCTCGCCGACGGCATAAAGCCGGGCGACGAGATCGGAATCGGCCGTCGTTGCGGAGGTTAGAGCTTGGGTTCGCGCATCGGCGCGCTAAGGTAAGCCGTTACCTCGGCGCCGAGCTGATGCTCTTGAAAATCGGGGCGCTCCCACGGTGCGCGCTTCTCTTTCATGTAGATACTCCTCGGCACAAAGCCCGTTCAAGTAGTATACAGCATGCGGTGTCCGGCCGCAGCCTTTATGCCCCGCCGCTAGAGTAATCCGCGGTACCGGCAAACGGACGTATGCTTG
>PMUK01000038.1 GCA_003166915.1 Candidatus Cybelea palsarum | reverse complement strand
TTAGCCTGTGCCTGCGGTTGCGGCGTGTTTGACGTCGGCACCGCCGCCATGATCCTGACGCACCCGGGCGGCATGTTGTATCTCGAAGACGACTACCAAGACCAGGACCAGAATTGGGTCGGCTCGCACGCCGCACCGGCCGCCAATAACACGGATAAGGAAATCGAGACTCACTTCGGGGGAATAGGCTTCGACTATAACTTCAATCGCGATTGGGGAGTGTCCGTGAAGCTGCCGTATTGGTTTCGTACCTTCCGCACGGACATCGGGGTTCCGGGCGCCCCGGACGTCCAAACCTATCGTCACGATGCGCTCGGCGACCTGCGCGTTCTCGGCACCTACACCGGTTTCTCGCCCGACATGTCAACGGGACTCTCCGTGGGCATGAAGCTGCCGACGGGCGATTGGACTTACCCCAATTTTGATCGCGACACCTCGATCGGCACCGGGACAACGGACCTGGTGCTAGGTGGCTATCATCTTGGCACCGTGAGCGTTGAGAATCATCTGAAATGGTTCGTTGAGGCTCTATTCCAGCGGGCGTTCGATTCGCGTGAAGGATATCGACCGGGCAACGAGACGGACGCCGCGGCCGGACTGCTATACGATGGATTTCAACTAGCAAACAACAACAGGCTGACGGCCCTGCTGCAAGTGATCGGCTCCGATCGTCGGCACGACAGCGGCGTGAATGCAGACCCTCCCAACAGTGGGTACCATCGGTTGCTCCTGTCGCCGGGCCTTGAAGCGGACGTTGGCAAATGGAAGTTCTATGGCGACGCTGAGTTTCGCGTCTACCACTATGCGAATGCCGCTCCGTCGGTCGCGATGGAAGGTACTCAGGGTCAGCTCGTCGCCCCGGTATTATTAAAGTTCATCGTGAGTTACAGCTTTTGATTCACGGCGTCGGCACTCAATAGGCATTCTAGGGGAGCACACTGTGTGACCACTCAAAGATATCGCGCATTGCGCTGCTTGTTCAGCCTACTCGCGCCTTTGCTGATTGCGTCAAGGACGGTCGCCGCAATCGATGAGGTGGGGCAACCGGCTCCGGCCCTAGTCGTCAAGCAACTGGATGGACGGGACCTCGACCTCGCTTCGTTGCGCGGCAAGGTTGTGGTATTGAATTTTTGGGCGACATGGTGTCCGCCGTGCCGTGCCGAGATGCCTATGCTCGAGGCGTTCTACCAAAAGCATCAGTCGGAAGGAGTGACGGTCATTGGATTGAGCGCCGATGATCCGCACGAACGCAAGGTGGTAAGCCGAGCAATTCTAGGGCTTACCTACCCGGCAGCTCTGTTGGTCGACGCCAAGGCCAACGGCTTCGGCACTCCGAGGGCATTACCCATCACCTATATTATTGGTCCCGATGGCATCATTCGCGCGAGACTCCTGCCCACCAAACAAGGCCTTACCGAGCAGGATCTCGCCAGCGCCGTGACGCCGCTTGTTCCCCAGGACGCCGAGTCAATAACGCGAAAGGAGTGATGTTACGCCATGCACGGTGCGTCGAGTTCATCGTCGGGACTTCCATTGTCATTGTTATTCGCCCAAAGTAATCTGGCATCGACGCCGATTCAGTCCAGCGTTTAGGAGGGAGGTCTATGCGACTTCATTGGTTCGGGTCGATGATGGATGCAGCCAACAAGCTTTTGCACGTGTTCATGGCGCTGGCGCTACTCGTCGTCAGTGTTCTCCTCATCTGGCAATTCGTCGCCGATGTCATTCAGACACTCCGATCGGGGCAAGTGGCGCATGGTTTCCTGCAGGCGCTTGGCAACCTTTTCATCCTGTGGGTCCTGTCATCGCTCATCTCGGCCGAGGTGCGTTACATGCGTAGCGGGCACTTCTCCGTGCTGGTGTTCATTGAGGCCGCACTCATCACGCTGTTGCGCCAGCTCATCATCATCCCTGTGGAAAGCGCAGGTCATCTTGAATCCGCGGCCTGGACCTACGGCCTCATAACCGCTGCCGTCGTTGCGGTGGGTTTGACCGATTACTTGGTGCGACGCACGCCGGCGTCCAGCAGCAACGATGGATCACTGGACTAAGTGAGGCGAAGAACTCAAAAAGGAATAAATACGGTAAGTGCCTCTTGGTGGTCCGATGGATTCTAATTCGCCGATCCCGAATGCTGGTCAAATCACCTGAGCACCCGGCTTGCCGGCTAAACGTGCTTAAGAAGCACGCTTCCCGCCGTTACTTCATATATTGAGAATGGGGTTACGCATTGCATTGGGCACGCTAGCGGGATCGGCGAGTATCGGCCAACTGCTTCATTGGACATGCTGAATTCATTGTCGGGCAACGGCCCGTCGCAACTCGCGGTAAGCAATCAGGCAGAGAGCCACACAGATAAGAATTGCTTTCCACTACAATACAGTCTCCCCATAGGCATGTACTCTTGCAGTGTCATAGGGATTATCTCGGATGGTCCAATACGAACCCAATATAAAGATCGGACATGTCGCGTCGCTCCATCGCTATCCAGTGAAAGGTTTCACGCCGGAACGAGTGGCGTCGGTGGAGTTGGTTGCGGGCGGCTACTTCCCCTATGATCGTCTCTACGCCGTGGAGAGGGGACCCTCTGGGTTTGATCCCGCTGCGGCCGCATTCGTACCCAAAACACGTTTCACTGTCCTGGCGCAAATCCCGAAGTTGGCGCTGGCGCGGACGTCCTACGATGAAAGGACAGGCGTGCTGAGTGTGAAGGCGGAAGGAAAGGCGCCATTCGCTGGCGATCTCCGGAGTGATGCGGGCAAAGCGGCGTTCGCCGCATGGCTGACAGATTTTCTGGACCGAGACGATCAGCGCGGTCTGCTAAAGGTGCTGACGGCGCCTCCCCATCGTTTCACCGACAATCCCCAGGGATTTATCTCCGTAGTAAATCTTGAAAGCGTGCGGGATCTGGAAACCAGGCTCGGCCGCCCTGTCGACCCGTTACGGTTTCGGGCCAATGTTTATGTGGACGGTTGGCCAGCATGGTCGGAACTCGATCTCGCGCCGGAGGCATCGATAAGACTCGGAACTGCCGCGACCACACTTGTTAAGCTCATTAGGCGCTGCGTCGCCACACACGTCAATCCCGAGACGGGCGAACGTGACATCGAGATCTTGGGTGCGTTGCGAGACTTCTACGGCCACCTATATTGCGGCGTTTATCTGAAAGTCGCCGCCAGTGCGTGCGTTAACGAAGGCGATCCCGCGGAGCTTTTGAGTTAGGAATTTCGAAGAGATTACTTTTGGTTCTGGTGCAACACGGAATATTTCGATTGCGACGAGGTCGTTTCGTTTCGATGCCGCTCCTATGCGAGCGCCATCGCCCAGTCGGCCCCCTCGAGCAATCACCGGGTCGATGGCCGCGGCCAAATGAGAACTGTCCCTAGCGAATTCGATGGGCCAACTCGATGCCGGCGATCGTGATGGCTACGTTCGTGAACGACTTGAACCCAGCCATCGACGCACGGCGTCGCTTGATGGCTCGATGATCTTGCTCGACGATGTTGTTCAGGTACTTGCACGTGCGCACTTTGACGTTGCGCCAACACGAATGTTCACGCCGCAGCAGCCACAAAACGCGCGCCGGCTAGGTGCGTGGCCATCGAGCGTTCGCCCCGGGCCGCGCGCGGTAGAGCGGAGGTATCCCTTCTTCTCGAGCCCGTGCAGGATCGGTATCGCGTGCCGGGGCTCAGTCGATTCCCGTGTCGGGCGAGTTCTTCGACTATCGATAACCCGTAGAGCGGACCGTCCGCGGCGTGATGCAAAAGGTGTAGGCGAATCAGCCCGCCAAAGAGTTCCTGGTCCGTCATTCGTGGGCCTCATCGGCACCATGGCACGGCAGTGACGTATATTTACAACTTGAGATGTACATCGGTGTCCCTACGATTGAAGAGGAGTGTGACGATTTTTGTTGTTATTTCGAAAGTCCAAATCGTCGCTCATTGTCGTCGATGGATCACGAGGATCGTTGTTGGCACCGGACACGAGCAGAACGAGCGCGGATTCGGAGCCGGGTTACTTCATCAGCCGACTCTCGATCAAGCAACTCCCTGAAAGGAGCAGCAAAGCCTTCAAAATAGTCGCGGTGCTGAGCGAAAAACTTCTCCGTGAATGATCGAGCCTCATCTTTGCGGCCCATCATATAAAGACAAGCTGCGGTCCGCTCGGGGTATTCCGCAAGCATTCCGACGCGGCGTTGAAGCAGCGGTAACAACAACTCATAATTGGCGATCGATTTCGCATACGCCAATCCAGCGCTCGTATAGAGGCGTACCAAACGGGCTACTACGGCATCTACGTCGGAGTGACGCGTAAAACGGAAAACCGGCCCATACGATTTTAGCTTGCCCATGTCCAGGGCGTATGTCGACACAGTTCGACTGTATCTTCTGCACTCGAGTGCAGTATAGAACTTCATGATCGGAACGACGTGCACGCCAACGAAAGGATTGATTGCGAGGTGATCTTTTTTTAAAACGGTATCGAGTCCAACCCAGCAGTGAAAACCACCTTCGAATGGCCAATCTACCCCTTCCCTCCGGAAACGAAGGAAACCCGCCGCTGAGAGCGCGTCATAGCATTTCAGAAGCACCGATTTCTGGAAGGCTGTATCGCACCGCTGAGTTAGATTAATGAGCATCTATTCTGTAATCATGAGGTTACCCAGCCTAGCGTCCTGGCGCTCGGGAAAAAACACCCTGTTTCTATATCTGGTCTTGGGAACATAAATGAGGGAACCCCTAGAACCGTTTGGAGAATCCGATCGACAAACCTCCCGGCAGGATCTGCACCGACAAGGGCGTCGCGCGGGTGGTGCTCCAGTACCCCACTCCCGTCCCCAACGCCCATCCGGCGATGACGTCCGTCTGCCAATGGGCCTGACTTTTTAATCGCGCGTAGGCATCCCACACCGGTAGAATTTCGAGCGCCCATACCCACGGGCACTTGTTCAAGGGACACCGCTGGAGTCGGCGGTCGCTCGAAGACATCGTGCTCTCCAGCCACGTAGGCGGCGTGGTGGTGGCCGTGGTGGACGGCGAGCGTCTGTCGCGACAGATGGGGCTCGAGGACGTCAAGCGCATAAGGCAGTGCCGGCAATGTAAATGCTCGTAGAAC
>PMUK01000048.1 GCA_003166915.1 Candidatus Cybelea palsarum | reverse complement strand
CGCATGACGGGACCTAGCCCAACTGCACGGACGGTTCCGAACCCTATGGTGCTATGGTCAGGGACGGCGCTGGAAATCTGTACGGGACGACCTACGCTGGCGCCCACAATTTCAGCGGTACAGTCTTCAAGCTCACATCCGCCGGCACTGAAACTGTGCTCCATAACTTTTGCAGCGAGACCGCCTGCGGCGACGGTTACGCTCCGGTAGCAAGCGTGATCAGGGACGGCTCCGGCAATTTGTACGGAACGACCTCTATCGGCGGCGCCTATAATGGCGGTGTGGCATTCAAACTCGCGCTCGACGGTACCGAAACGGTGCTCCACAGCTTTTGCAGCCTCCCCAACTGCGCGGATGGCGGTTTCCCCCAGGACAGCATGATTCTGGACCGCAGCACGCGCAATCTTTACGGCACCACGGAGTTTGGCGGGAGCGGAGGCCTCAAATGCGATGCCCGTTCAAGTTGCGGAGTGGTATTCGAGATCTCGCCCAATGGCGCGGAAACCGTGTTGCACAATTTCGACAATGCGGATGGCGGCAACCCCCTCGGCAGCCTCTTCAAGGACAGAGCAGGAAATCTCTACGGCACAACCTTTTTCGGTGGAAAGAACAACAATGGCGTTGTCTTCAGGCTCTCACCGGATGGTACCGAGACCGTGCTTCACTTCTTCGGCGGCGGAAGTGATGGCAAGACCCCGAGAGGCGGCGTGATCAGCGACAACGGCCGTCTCTACGGCACCACACTTGGTGGCGGCGACGGAGGCGGCATTGTCTTCAGGCTTAATCGTTTGCGACGCGATCGAGATGGGCGAGCCAAAAATCGAAACTCGCGCGAGCTTGGGCCTCCAACATTGCATCGCCGGGAATCACCTCGCGGCTAAGCTGCTTCGCCAGCATGCAGCGTGAGCCGTAGTTTGCGTCGATTACGACGTCGACTCTCTCCAGCTGCGCTGCGAGTTCCGCGGGAAGGCGGACATCGGGCGGAAGAGTGCTGACGACAATCTCCGGCGGGTTGGAGTCCGGCCATGGCTTCGCTTCGAAACGGCGACAGGTCTCGCTCACGCGCTGCGCGTCGCGTCCCCACACAAATGCGTATGCGTCGTTCTCTTGCAGCGCAGCGAAAATGGCGCGAGCGGTCGCACCGTAGCCCAGAACGCCGATTCGCTTGAGCGCGACGGGTTCGTCGAGGAGCGTCTCGATTGCCGTGCGAGCGCCGACGCCGTCGGTCGTCGTGCCCAGAATCTCGCGCCCAAAGAAAATCGTGTTAACGGCTTGCGCTCGACGCGCTTCATCGCTGCGCGCCTCACTCACCTCAAAGGCCTCCTCTTTGAGCGGATACGTGACGTTGCACCCGGTGAAGCCGTCGGCGCGGAGACGCCGAATCGCTCGAGCGCCATCGCCGCGCGCCACTCGAATCGCGAGGTACTCGCCGTCGATGCCGGCTTCATCGAGGAAGCCGCGATGCAGCGTGGGGCTCGCACTGTGCTCCACCGGATCGCCGATCAGCGCCAGCCTCATCATCTTCGGCCACGCAACATCAAGCGCTCGAAGAAGCGAAAGAATCGAGTGACGGGAAAATCCTTGCCCTCGATGGGCTCGGTCAAGATCGTATACAGCCCGCACAGCTTACCACCAAGAACGTCGGTGAAGAGCTGATCGCCAACCACCGCGATCTCGTGCCGGCGCATGTCCAGCCGGCGCTTTGCCCGCAAGAAACCGAAGGGTAGCGGCTTGAGGGCATTGGGGATGCACTCGACTTGCAGTTGAGCCGCCAGGAGGTTGACCCGGCCCGACTGGTTGTTCGAAAGCATCACGATGCGAAAACCGCGCTCGTGAGCCCGAGCCACCCAACTGATGTGCTCGTCCCCGAGCTCCGTCTCGCGGAAACCCAAAAGGGTGTTGTCGAGGTCCACGATGAGGCCGCGGATGCCTGCGGCCTCGAGCTCTTCGTGAGGCACGTCGTGCAGGCGTGGAGCGAACCGATCGGGCCCGAACATCTGCCTTGCGTTCGCAATGGTTATCCCCGGTATCCTCGGAGCTCTCCACATGGCCTCCACTCGCCTGCCCGCTTGTTGAGCGAACTGTCCACAGCTTTACGGCCCAAACCACAGCGGACCCACAAGGACTTCACTGAGAACCACAATATCTTGTGGTAAGCCGCTTGATGTGGCACAATAGGTAACCTAGCGTGCGATGGCGCAGCCATAAAGCTCGAACGCGTGTTCGAAATTACCGAGGAGTTCGCATGAAGTTTTCCCGCACCTATTCTACCCCCGACAACCCGTATGCCGGCGTCGTTTTCGAGCCGCGGACCTCGCGCATCGTCAACCCCGACGGATCGGTGATCTTCGAGGCGCCCGACGTCATGGTTCCGGCCTCTTGGAGCCAGGTCGCCGTTGACGTGCTTGCGCAAAAGTACTGTCGGAAAGCCGGCGTTCCGAGGTGCATCGCGCGAGTCGCCGAGGAGGGCGTCCCGGATTGGCTCCAGCGCTCGATCGCCGATGGCAGCGCACTGGAGGCCCTGCCTCGCGACGAGCAGTTCGGGCCCGAGCGCGATGCGCGCCAAGTCTTCAACAGAATGGCGGGATGCTGGACGTACTACGGCTGGAAGTACGGCTACTTTGATTCCGAAGGCGACGCGCGAGTTTACTTCGACGAAATGTGCGCGATGCTCGCGCGCCAAATCGGCGCGCCGAACTCGCCGCAATGGTTCAACACCGGCCTGCATTGGGCNNCTCGTCAACGAGGGCGGCATCTTCGATGGCGTCCTGAGAGAGGCGCGCATCTTCAAAGGCGGCTCGGGTAGTGGAGCCAACTTTTCAAAGCTTCGGTCCGCGGGAGAGAAGCTGACCGGCGGCGGCACGTCGAGCGGTTTGATGTCGTTTCTGCGAGTCTTCGATCGCGCGGCCGGCGCAATCAAATCGGGCGGGACGACGCGCCGCGCCGCCAAGATGGTCGTGCTCAACGCGGATCATCCCGATATCGAAGAGTTCGTCAATTGGAAGGTTCGCGAAGAGCGGAAGGTGGCCGATTTAGTCATCGGCTCGCGCATTTTTGAGAAGCAGCTCAACGCCGTCATTTCGGCCGCTCACGATACGCGCGTTCCCGACCATGCGCGCCTCGATCCGGCGCTCAATGCATCGCTACGCAACGCCATTCGCGAAGCAATCAATGCCGGGGTTCCGCCCGGTGCGGCGCAGAGCGCGCTGGATTATGCGCGTCAAGGCTATACGCGTTTGGAGATCGAGCAGTACGACACGGCTTGGGACTCCGAAGCCTATATCACGGTCTCCGGACAGAACTCCAACAACTCCGTGCGGCTGACGAACGGGTTTTTCGATGCGCTCGACCGCGACGAGGACTGGCTGCTGACCGCACGCACGACCGGCGACGTCGTCAAACGCATAAAGGCGCGGGAGCTCTGGGAGCAGATTGCCGTCGCCGCATGGCAGTGCGCGGATCCCGGCTTACAGTTCGACGACACGATTCAAGAGTGGCATACCTGTCCCAACGACGACCGCATCAACGCCACCAACCCGTGCTCGGAGTATGTTTTTATAGATGATACCGCGTGCTTCGCGCCTGAAACGCGCATCAGCACGCCCGACGGTCTACGAACCGTCGAAGAGCTTTACGAACGGCAAGAGTCGGGACAACGCGCCCTCATTACGACCGACATTCATTCAGAGGTCGATCATCGCAGGCTCAGTGCCCATCGCCCGGCCTATATAACGAAGGTCGGCGAGCGAGAGGTCCTCCGCATGAAGCTGGCCGATGGCCGCGAGATTCGCGCCACCGGCGACCACAAGTTCCTGACTGCCGACAACGGCTGGAAACGGCTCGACGAACTCAAACTGGGTCTGGATCGCATTACCATTCGCGAGTCCGGCAATTCCGTAACGTTTGCCTCCGATGCGGCCGACGTCAAGCGATGGCAGATGCTCGGGTGGCTCACGGGGGACGGCGTCTTTAATAAGGATACGGTTGCGCTCGTCTTTGGTCCGCGCGAGCGCCGTACTGCGGAGTTCATGACCGCGCAGCTCAACGACCTGAAGGCAACGGCCGTCAGCTTCTCCGGACCGCCAATCAACGTCCGTACGAGTCAAATCTCAGCGCAGAGCAACGGCGTCATGCAGACGAGTGCGTCGCAAACGTCGCTCGTCTCCTATCTCGAAACGCGCTACGGCTTCAAACAAGCGACGGCCGTGCATAAGGACGTGCCCAGCGCGATTCACCGGGCGCCAGAAGATCTCAAGGTTGCCTATCTGCAGGGGCTCTTTTCGGCCGACGGCTGCATTCGCGCAAACGGTGCGGCGACTGAAAAAGAAGTGATGCTCGCCTCTTCTTCCTCCGCGTTGCTTCGGTCCGTCCAGCTTCTCTTGAGCGATCTCGGGATCACGTCACGCATTTCGTGGATGCACCCGCAGGGGCGCAAGAATCCGCAAGGACAGCTCCATCTCTACAACCAGCAGTCGCGGAAGTTTAACTCGCTGATCGGCTTTCCGTGTTCGGCGGAAAAGGAGCTCAAGGCTGGCGAGATTTTGGCTGGTGAGTTCAACGCTCAGCTCGAGAACCCGCGCTCGCCGAAGGTCTTGACGATCGTTCCCGACGGCACGACGACGGTCTACGATGTGACCGAACCGGTCACGCATTCGGTAATCGCCGAGGGCATGATTGCGCACAACTGCAACCTAGCAAGCCTAAACCTCGTTAAATTCCTCAACGACGACGGTAATTTCGATGCGAAGCGCTTTGCCCAAGCGGCTCGAATCTGGACGACGACGCTCGAGATCTCCGTCACGATGGGGCAGATGCCGTCGAGGCGGATCGCGGAAAAGAATCATGGCTACCGAACGCTGGGGCTCGGATACGCAAATCTCGGCACGCTGTTGATGCGGTTGGGCTTGCCCTACGATTCCGAGGAAGGCTTCGGGTGGTGCGCCGCAATCACGTCGCTGATGACCGGCGCGGCATACCGGACGTCCGCTGAAATGGCGCAGCAGCTCGGCCCATTCGCGCGCTTCCAAGCGAACCGCGATCCGATGCTGCGCGTCATCCGCAATCATCGCAGCGCCGCCTACGCCGCGGACCCCGGCGCGTACGAAACTCTGACCGTCACGCCCGTAACCCACGCACCGACGCTCTTCACGCAAGCCACGTGGGCGCTAGCGCGCAAGATGTGGGACGACGCGATTTCGATCGGCGAGGTTGCCGGTTTCCGCAACGCTCAGACGGTCGTAATTGCGCCGACCGGATGCCTTACCGGCAACGCATTGATTTCGACCGACCGCGGCCTCACCCGTTTACAGCGTTTGGGAAACGTGGACGGAGAGCAATGGCAAGATATCGACGTTCGCGTGCTCACCGACGACGGCGAACAGCGCGCGAGCAAGTTCTATCTCAATGGGATCTCGCCGACTCGGCGCATCACGACCAGCAGCGGCTACACGATCACCGGAACGCCCGAACATCGAGTGAAGATCGTCGACCGCCAGTCCGGCGATTTGGTCTGGAAGCGCTTCGCCGAAGTGGGGACGGGCGATACCGTCGCGCTCTCGATGGATGGCTTTGCCGGTAGTCCGCAAGTCGTCAACTTACCGCCGCTGGGCGAAGAGTATTGGACCGCCGACTTCACGACCACCGCTCCCGGTACGATGACGGCCGAGCTTGCCGAGTTCGCCGGCTACTTCATGGGCGCCGGGACGCTGCACGCCAAGGGCTTACGCTTGCGCGTGGCCGACGAGGACGGCGACGTTCGCGATCGGCTCATCGCGCTGGCGCGCCAACTCTTCAACATCGAGGCAACGGTGTCGGAGAAGGGCGCTTATACGGAAATCGGGATTCATTCGGTTCCGCTTGCGATGTGGTGGCAAGCTTGCGGTTTCGCAAAGCATCACCCGACCGACTCGCACAGCAAGAGCTACCTCGCCCACGTTCCCGATGCGGTACTCGCCTCGAACGATCCCATAACCTACGGAGCGTTTCTGCGCGGCCTCTTCGAGGCGGACGGTACCGTCGTCAACGGCGCCGCGCACCTTTCGACGGCGAACGCAAGCCTGGCAGATGACGTGCGAACGGTGCTTCTCACGCTCGGCATTCCAACGAGTACTCGCATCGACAAATCCGGCTGGAGCGGCACCGATCTCTACGTTTTGCGAGTTCGCAATGCCGATTACGTGCGCAGCTTCCTTAAAACGGTCGGATTCATCGGTGACCGTAAGCGCAGCGCCGTGCGTCCGTGCGACACGTGGCAGGGCACCAAAGGCGACCGCGTCTTCCTGCGCAAAGACGTCCTGCGCACGCTCGTTCCGCATTCCAGCGAACTCTACCCGCGGACCGCGCTCTATGGCTACCGCCATGCCGGCGCGATCAGCCGCACGGCGGCGTTCGAGCTGCTCGAAAGAACCGGCAGCATTGAAATAAAGACCGCGCTGACGTTCTTCTACGATGACGTCGCTTCCAACGATGACGGCGGCGAGCAGTTCACGTACGATATCTCCGTGCCGGCCAACGTCACGTATTTCGCCAACGGGTTCATCTCGCACAACACAATCGGCCTCGTCATGGACTGCGATACGACCGGCATCGAGCCCGACTTCGCTCTCGTCAAGTTCAAGAAACTCGCCGGCGGCGGCTACTTCAAGATCGTCAATCAGTCCGTAGATGCCGCACTGCATAAGCTCGGCTACTCGCAGGCACAGATCGAGGCGATCGAGACCTACGCCAAAGGCACGGGCACTTTGGAAGAAGCACCCCATATTAACCGCGCTACGCTCAAGGCAAAAGGGTTCGACGAGGACGCGATTGGGCGCGTCGAGGCGGTGCTTGCGAGCGCCTTCGAGTTGCCGTTCGTCTTCAATAAGTTCGTGCTCGGCGAAGAGTTCTGCAAAGCGCGGCTCGGCTTGAGCGAAGCGCAGCTCAACGACTGGAGCTTCTCGCTGCTACGCGATGGTCTCGGTTTTTCGACGCAGCAAATCGAGGAAGCGTCGGCCCACATCTGCGGCCGAATGACCGTCGAAGGTGCGCCCTGTCTCAACGACGAGCACCTTCCCGTTTTCGATTGCGCCACGCCGTGCGGACGATACGGTTCCCGCTACATCCGCCCACTCGCACACGTCGACATGATGGCAGCCGCGCAGCCATTCGTCAGTGGTGCCATTTCAAAAACTATAAATTTTCCGCAAACCGCGACGATCGAAGACGTCAAGGAAGCCTACCGCTATTCGCGCGAGCGCATGATTAAAGCGGTCGCGCTCTATCGCGACGGATCGAAGCTTTCACAGCCGCTGGCTGCAAGTTACGATTTCGGCAACGACGGCGGCGAACAGGAAGCGGCGAGCAGCTCGCAGCCGCAACCCTTCGCGACGCCGATGCAGATCGCCGAGAAGATCGTCTATCGGTACATTGCCAAACGCCGGCCGATGCCGCAGCGCCGCAGCGGCTATACGCAAAAGGCGACGATCGCCGGCCATAAGGTCTACCTCCGCACCGGCGAGTACGAAGGCGGCCAGCTCGGTGAGATCTTCCTCGACATGCATAAGGAGGGCGCGGCCTTCCGCTCGTTGATGAACAACTTCGCGATTGCAATCTCGCTGGGGCTGCAGCACGGCGTGCCGCTGGAAGAGTTCGTCGAAGCCTTTACCTTCACGCGCTTCGAGCCGAACGGACCGGTCGTCGGTCACGATCATATCAAGATGGCGACCTCGATCCTCGACTACATCTTCCGAGAGCTCGCGGTTAGTTATCTCGGCCGCTACGATCTCGCGCACGTGGAGCCGTCCATGCAGATGGATGCCATGGGACCCGAAGCGCGCGAGGAGTACGTCGCCGAGGAAGAGGGAGGCGTCAACGTCCGGCCGGTGGGCGTCGCCGAGATGTTCCACCCCGTTAGCACGCATCTCCATCCCGGCCAACAGCCGAGGCCGGCGATTGCACCCCCGGTCGCTCCAACGCTCCCTACCGGCAGCACTGGCGGTGGCACGGCCGTCGCCGTCATGGTGAGAACCGAAGCGATCAATGCGTCGAAGGCCAAGGGTTACACCGGGAACGCGTGCTCGGAGTGCGGCCAGCTCACGATGGTCCGCAACGGCGCGTGCGAGAAATGCGACTCGTGCGGAGCGACATCTGGCTGCAGCTAGCACGCTCTATCACCATAATGACTTTCAAAAGGGTCATAATCGTGACTAAGAATCAACGTTCGGCAAAACAGTGCTTACGCATGACACCACAAAACAACACCGACGATATCGGAAGTTTTCAGTTCGAATG
>PMUK01000191.1 GCA_003166915.1 Candidatus Cybelea palsarum | reverse complement strand
TCCATGAACTGCGAAAGCTGCGACGAGCCGAAAAACTCTTTGATCGCCGCCACGACCGGCCGAATGTTGATAAGCGCCTGCGGCGTGACCGTTTCAATGTCTTGCACCGTCATGCGCTCGCGCACCACGCGTTCGAGCCGCAGCAAGCCCACGCGGAACTGGTTCTGCAGCAGCTCGCCGACCGAACGAACGCGGCGGTTGCCGAGATGGTCGATGTCGTCCTTGGGCACGATGCCGGTCGCCACTTTGATCAAGCGGCGAATCACGGCCACCATGTCGCCGCGTGACAGACACCTAGCCGTTATCGCCGGCATCTCGAGTCCGGCATCGGTGTACTCGTCGATCACGACATAGGGACGCTCCACCCGGGCGTCGACGTCGGGGTTCTCGATGCGGTAATGAAACTTGCCGTTGAGTTTGTAGCGGCCGACTCCCGCGAGATCGTAGCGTTTCTCGTCGAAGAAGAGCGACTCCAGGAGCTTCTCGGCGTTCTCGGCATTCTCAGGCTCGCCGGGACGCAGCTTCTTGTAAATCTCCTTGAGCGCATCCTCGCGAGTCTTGATGTCGCGATCCTTTTCGATCGAGTTACGAACCAGCGGACTGTCGTCGAAAAGGCGCAGAATCGCCTCGTCGCTCTCCCAATCGAGCCCGAGGTCGGGCCGAGAGAGCGCGCGGATGAACGTCGAGACGTAAATCTTGCGGTTCTTGTCGATTCGAACGCCGATCGTACCCTCGGTCTCGTCGTTCTTCGTGCCGTTGTCGGTCTCAAACTCGATCCAGGCTCCGCGATTGGGAATGATCGTGGCGTTATAGGTCGGACGCGAGTTCGTGTCAACGTCTTGACTGTAATAGACGCCTGGCGAGCGCACGAGCTGACTCACGATCACGCGCTCGGCGCCGTTGATCATGAACGTGCCCTTATCGGTCATGAGCGGAAAGTCGCCCATGAAGATCTCTTGGTCGGGAATGCCTTTGATTTCGCCCGACTCCGCCGTGATCAACCGAACGCGCACGCGAAGCGGCGCGCTGTACGTCATGTCGCGCTCGCGGCACTCCTCGATCGAATACTTGGGCTCGCCCAGCGAATGCTCGCCAAACTCCAGAATTAGGTTGCCGGTAAAATCCTTGATGGGCGAGATCGAGGCGAAGGCGTCGGACAGACCCTCGGTCTTAAACCAATTAAAACTAGCCTTTTGCAGCTCGATGAGGTTGGGCACTTCGAGCACGTGCGGAATTTTTCCAAAGGAATACCGCTCGCGCTTGGGCCCCGGCTCCGGACGCTGCTCGATCGTGAACGCACCGGTAGGCATCGGAAAGGTTGACGGCATGGGGTTCGAGGTGCTGATTCCGTCCGTACGTACCTTCGTCGAGGCAGTAGACCGCCTCGACCTGCCCTTGGTGTCGCCCGAGCTCTTCGCTGGGGACTTCGGAGCTGTCGTCTTCGCCATTACTCTTCTTTCTCGGTGGATAATGATAATTTAACGATTGCGAACTTTGCGGCTTGCCTCCGGGCACACGAAAGAGACGAAACACAAGGCTCCGTTTACCGGAGGTGTCTCGCCCTTCTTTTTGTGGCGACTTTCAACCGCCCCGGGGCATAGGTTAAGAGTCTAGCACCCGTCGCCGAGAGCGTCAAGGAACCCTGCCTAGCGGGTAGTGGGTCAATTAGATATTTGTCGGTCACGCCGTTGCGCTCGGGCGCAAGGGAGGCAAGGTTGGCGCCTAACGCAAGAGCGGTTCCGAACCTAACGCCTCAGGAGCGCACGTCAGGTTCGGAACCGCTCAGGACCGGAAACTAAGAAGTTACCGGGATGCGTCGATTAGCGGCGCCGCTTGCTTCCCGTAACGGTCACCGCAACCGCCTTGGATGCTATTCCGTTTGCGACCACGACGAGCTCACCGGAGCCCGACACGATGCCGCTCGGAACATCGAAGTTCGTCGAAACGATCGCTTTACCCGTCGCGACGCCCATCGTGCTGTGGTCGTGCGTTCGCAAGTAGTAGACGTGTCCGCTTGAGTTCATGGTGACGCGCACTAAGGGATAGTTCGTCGGGTTTTGGTACTCGTCGCCGAACGACATCGCCTGCGACAACCCGTTGAACTGCGTACCCGAGATCTTGTACGTTTGGCCCGCGGCGATGCTCGACGGAGAGGTGGAAATCGTGGGTGCCCAGCTCGCTTTCGGCGATCCGGTGGGCGTGTAAAGGACGACCGAGTTGCCCAATAGCATGATCTGACCCGTCGGGAGCAGCAACGGCGGCCCCTGTTCCGATATGCCATTGAGCTGGGTCAGGCTCGTGCCGTTCCACTCGTAGGCGGTGCCGCTGTCGCCGAACACGAGGACACTGCCGCTGGGCTCGAGGACCGCAAAACTATCGCCGGCGTTGTCGTTGTTCGGGAAATTGGGACCGGCCGTCCAGGTGCCTGTCGTGGTGTTATATATCGCGGTATGTCCCGGTCCGTATCCGCCCGAATACGATCCAGTGTAGAAAACGGTCCCGTCGGGACGGAGGATGGACGGCCCGATCTCTCCCGGCGGATAGTAGCACAGGCTCGGTCCGTACAGCAGGCACCCATACGGCGATGGCGAGTGCAGATCAACGATCGTTGAGCCCGCGCTCTTCCAAGTACCGGTTGAAGGGGTGTAAATCTCCGAATTGGGAGCGTCCTTCACATCTGCCGTCAAGATGGTGCCGTCGGCGAGCAGCGTCCAGCCTTCCTCGGCGTTGAAGTCGGATTTGCCCTTGTCCCTTGCCGTTTTCCATTTGAGCGTCTTGGGATTCAGTGCCGCGTCTTGCTCGGTGAGCTTATCCCCGAGAAGCAGCTTCCCGTTCGGCAACACGCTCGAGGGCGAATCCCCGATGTATTTCCAGCCGCGCGGATGACCGAGCGGAGTAAATTTATTGGTTAGCGGATTGTAAACGGCGCCCAAATTGGTGAGCTGCAAATCGTATCCGTTCCCTGGCGTGTTGTACTCGCCGCCGCTAATGACGAACCGGCCGTCAGCAAGCAAGTCGGAAGCGGCAGCATCGGGACCATAACCGCTCTGAAGTGAAATAACCGAACTCCAGGTGCCATCCGAATAGCCGCCATCGGCATCCGGAACGTAGCGATAGAAGCTGTTCCAGTTCGAGCCGCTCTGCGCCAGAATGGAACCATCGGTAAGCAACCATGCAAGTTGCATGCTCGACGGAGGTTTGCTCGTGAGGCGCGTGACCTGACCCGGGTGACTCGAGCGCCACGTGTCGAGCGTCTGAGGTGCGATTCCGGGAAGCGTCGATCTGCCGGCGGAACATCCGGCCCCAGCGATGGCGACCGCAGCAGCGAATGTAACGAGCCCCGATTTGAAGTAGAAACGCGACAAAGGGAACCTCCAAGATGACGAGCAGCGAGAGGTGCAGGGCCTTCGCTCGGTGCGCGTGGTTCCCTCTCGCGGGGAGGGGCCGGAGGCCTTACGGGAGGATCGTGACCGGTTGGACGATGCTCTCTTGGCCGAAGCCGTCGGTGAAGCTGGCAACGACCGTGTAGCGCGTCGCGACGTTGACTGCGGGCGCACGCAGTGAGACGGAATCGTCGTCGGCGCCGACGTCGGCGCCGGTTACTTCGTGCGACGCAAGGTCGTCGAGGCTAATCCGCATGCCGTTGCGCGGCGAGAGGATCCGGACGTGAATCGGATTGCCGCTCTTGACCGCGTGGTTAAGCACTTCGAAGGTGCCGTTCGCGTTGGAATCGGTCGCCGCCAAGCCTGGATCGTTGTCGCCGGCGATTGCCGGCAGGTTGCTATCGCTCGAAGCGGCCTCGGCCGTGTCCGCGACGACAAAGCCTGCCATCGATTCGGCGGTCGATCGCCCCTGGTCGACGTGAAGGAGCACGCGCATTGCGTGCGTGCCCGAAACCGGTGGAGCGAGGAACCGCGTTTCGCCGTTTCGTGCGAACGCTTGCTGCGCCCAGATCGTGCCGTCGCTGCCTTGCAAACGCACGTAGCCCTGCTCTCCGTTTGCTGCGTATGAAACCTCGATCGGTTGGCCGGGCTTCGCGACGGCCGGCTTGACCGTAAGGTTGCTGATCTGCGCGCCGCCGATCGTGGGAGGCATGACCGCGTTGAGGACGCGCACCTCCTTCGCGCTGCCGAGCGGGCCCTGCATGGCCATCTGCAGCGTATAGGCACCGGATTCGTGCGAGACTGGAATTGCGACCGGAATAGAACCGGAATGCTCGGCGAGCGGGCCGCCCTGCAAACGCCGGCCGTCGGGCGTCAAGACGAAATAGGAAAGCTTTCCGGTCCCCAGCGCGGAGTACTCGGCTTGGACGGTCGTTCCGGCGAGTGCCATCGGGGGGACGGCGAAGGCCTCGATGCGCGGCACCGCTCCGCGCATCGCCGTCGTTGCCGCGATGGCCAGGAATCCGATAATCAGACTCGCAGCTGCCAACACGGCGTAGGACGCCTGGGCTTTTTTGATGGCGGGCGACGGCGCATCAACAATACACTGCACGCCCGCGCCGGCGATCTCGGCGACCGCGCGATCGAAGGGCCCCACCTCGCGCGGGAATATTGAGAACTGCGTCGTCGTCGTCGATGACGGCAGAATTTCAAAGAGCCCTGGGCAGGCAAAAATGGAGTCGCCGTTGCGAGCGACGAGCCAGGTGCGGCAGATCAGTGCCGATTTGGTGTTATTGACGACGCGCAGCGTGTAGCTCACGACGACACGGCGACGATCGAATCCCTCGAGCGTAAAAAACGCTGAGACATTTCCGGCGCCCGTCTGAAGGGCGATACCGGAGCCGGGGCGAGCCCGCGCGAGCCGCGCCGTCGATCGTAGCGCGAGCGGTGCGTTCATTGCGAAACAGTCACTTTGGAAGCCGAGACCTCCCGCCGACATGATACGATGCGGGCACCTGATCAGGTGACCGCTCTGCTGATTATGCCACGGCTTTTGGCGTTAATACGTTAACAAAACGTACGCGCTTCGTTAGAATCCTGGCGCTTGTCCGCTGCTCTCTTGCCAAGCGGCTTGGCGGGATGCCATCATCAAGGCGCCCAGGAGCATGGAGGTTTACATGCGGCCTTTTCTTCGTCTATTGGTCACCGTCGCCACCAACTATTTCGCGCCGGCGCCATGATCGGCATTATCGTTGCGGCGATTTTTTTTGGTTCCGTCGCTTTTATCGGTATTCAGGTAAGCCGCGCGGTTTGTGCCGGTGTTTCGCCGGAGGCGGATGGACCTGCCACGGGGACGACGCCCGTGATCGTGCTCGTCGCTGCATCCACGTTGCTCGGTGGAATCCTCATGTGGCAGGGTGCGACCCCGGCGCAGTTCGGTATCTTTGCGATCGTTATCTTTGCGCTCGTCGCGTGCTGGAGCAGCGACCTACTCTGCGGTATGCTGCCCGATTATTTTACGCTCGCTCCGCTTGGACTATTGCTCGTCTTCGCCGCCTCGCAGCACAACTGGGAACTCATCATCTCGGCGTTGTTTGTAGCCGTGCCCTTTGTCGCGGCTGCGGCCTTTTCACGTGGGTACGGGATGGGTTGGGGCGATGCAAAGCTCGTCGCGATCTCGGGAGCGGCCCTCGGGGCGCCGCTTGCCTTTTTAGCCCTTGCAGTTGCGTGTTTCGCCGCCGTTATTGGCCATCGAATTGCCGGCTGGCCAAAGCGCCCGATCGCGTTTGCGCCATATATCGCGGCCGTTACCGGCATCGCGCTGCCGCTATCGATACTCCACTAAGTAGGGAGCCTCGAAGCCCGGTGTGCTATTGGGAGATGGCGAGCTGCGACGCGGTCGAGAACGGTATCGAAACCTTTGGCATGAAAGGCAGCATGAACGTGAAAGTGTAGGTCACATTCACCGAAACGATGCACCCCGGAGCGTTCACCGCACCGTTCGCCCCAACCGTGCAGCTCGGCCACGTCGGCGTCACCACCATCTGGCTCGGATTCGTCGCCCCTTCTGAAAGGCTTTGTACGTAGCTTTGGATTTGCGCGACCGACGCGTTGCAATCGTTCAGAGTGTTGTTGCTATTGGTGCAGGAGGTCGAGCCGCGCACCGCCGCCCAACGTGTTCCTTCACGCGCAACCGTCGTGATGAACGAGTAAGTGTAGAGCGCCCGACCGAAGTCGATGATCCCGAAACACAACGTGAGGAGCGCTCCCAAGGCCAGTACGAACTCTATCATGGTGCTTCCGCGCTGGCGATTGCTCGCTTTCATTGCCCGGCAACTCGCATGACGATGCTCCCGTTGACGTTAATTGAGGGCGGGAGACCGGGGTAGCTCAAGAGCGACTTGAACTTGCCGTTTACCTGCACTTTAACGTAGTACACGGTGTTCGCCGGCACGGTCCCCGACGGGCAGGTTTGTAGCGCACCGCCGCCGACCGAACAGAGATGTGTCAGCGTAGGGGCACTGAAGTTCGGATTATTCTGCGCGTCCCGCAGAGCTGCAGCCTGTACGCCGGTATTATCCAGTGCCGTCGTGAGATTCTGGGCCCCATATTGAGCGCCGGCACGTGCGGCATTGGCCGCCGTAATCGCAAAGGTCGTGTAACGCCCCACTTCTATGAGGCCGATCGCCAAGAAGATCAGCACCGGGGCTACGACAGCAAACTCAACCAGGCTCGCTCCGCGATCCGAGCTGATCAAGTCCTTAATCCGCATCTTCGCGGCACGCAACTTACTCATTCGCCGAGAACCGCTTGCTTGATCAGCGCTTGGTCGACTGGCGGCGTTGCAAAGTCGTAGGCGCTGCTGCCGTTGAAGGTTGCCGCACCAAGTACCATGACGAGGTAGCCTCCGCCCGTACCGTTAAAAATGGCGTTCGTAGCGCCCGGGGCGTAGATCAGCCCGCTGAGGCTCTGCGTGGTGCCGTTGAAGATCGGACTCTGCGTATTGGAAGGCACCTGATAGTAGAGCACGCCCGCGTAGCTGCCGGTGGTCTGCGGCGAGAGCGAAACGCTGCCAATGCCGTTGAACGTCGGCGGGGTCCCCGAAGCCGTCACATAGAGGGTGACGCCGCTTCCCGTGACGGTCGTCTCACCGTTGATAGTCGTCATTCCATTGAAAACGTAGGTACCGGGAGCGAAGACGAGGTTCGCGCATCCGTTCACGGTGAGCGAGTTGAAACAGCCCCCCGTGAGGTTCGCGGTGGAGAAACCGTTGTAGACGCGCGTGACGCATCCGGTCGTCGCCGGCGGATTGTCCTTAATGTTAGTACAGCCGCTAATCTCCGGGCATGGATCCACGACGGGCAGCATCGGCGCGGGCGTCGCTTGCGTAAAGGTCGTCCCGTTTTCGATCGGAGCTCCCCCCGCATAACCGATGTAGTTTGTATTGAACGTCGGATCGCCGTTGAATGTTGCCGTGTTGTTAATCAGGACACCACAGTGCGGCGCGTTCACCGTATCGCCGTTGAAGATCGAGGTAGCGGTGGGGCTTAGCAGGTAGATGCAACCGTTGCCGGTCGAGTTAGCCGAGGCGATGGCTTGGGTCGTCTCAGGCACTCCTGTCGGATAGCCGAAGAGCCCAAGGAACGACGTCGCGTAACGCTTCGTGATCTGGACCTCGACGGCACAGGAGTTGCCGCCATATGGCCCACCGCTTGGCGGAGGATTCTGGACGGAAACGCCGTTGGCAAAGCCATTATTCGCGGCATCGCTGTCGGCAGCCGTCGTCGCCGCGCTCGAATTTCCGCAGCCGACGATCGCGAGCTGTTGGGCTCCGCCCAAAGCGGCGGCATCGGCCGCTGACTGCTGCTGGCGCTGCTGGTATTTAAGAACGCCGACATCTACGGCCATCGCCCCAGAACCCATGAAAACCATTAGACAAATGGCGACAAAGGGTAGGACAGACCCCCGTTCGCTAAAACGTGGTTGCATAGGGTCTGCTCATTCGCCGTGCTTTCGGCCGCCCCCTGCCCCCTTAGCGAATGTTAATCAGCAATTCCGGTAATTCCGCCTTTCGAAAGGTCCTCGGCCAGCCGAATCGGCGGCCCAGCCCGGGCGACGCCTCCCAGGTACGACCAGGGGGCGTGGGCTAGGGGTTCTAACGTCCTACGGGCGCCGGGGCCTTATCGAGAGCGCAGATTTGGCGGACGCGGGCACCGAGTGTCTCGCCCGTCAGGCCGAAGAGCGCACGCTGCTTATCCTGAGAGTCGTGGTGAACCAACACGCTTGGCACCCCCATCCGCTCGACCCGAAGATTGAGGCCGCGATCGGAGACGAACTCTGCGACCGCCGAACCAAAGCCCCCGGCCAGCGAGTGCTCCTCGATCGTAATCAGATAGGCGTGATCTCGCTCGAGCTCTAGCAACAGCCCTTCGTCCAATGGCTTGGCAAATCGCGCGTTTACGACCGTGATGCCATCCACGCAGGCATCGAGTGCAATGTCGACCGACGTGCCGTATGCGAGGATGGCTACGTCGCGGCCCCAGCGCAGCACCTCAGCCTTACCGTGCACGAGCGGGGCCAAAGGTTCGTCATGCTTGCCACTGGTCGAGCCGCGCGGATACCGGATCCCCGACGGCGCGTTGAGAGAGAGCGCATGCTCGAGCATCGGCTGAAGTTCAGCCTCGTTGCGAGGCGCCATGAGCGTCATATTCGGAAGCGTGCGAAGGTACGCGATGTCGTAGAGCCCCATATGCGTCGGACCGTCGTCGCCGACAAAGCCGGCGCGATCCATGCAGAAGATGACTGGAAGGTTTTGCACGACGACATCGTGGACGATTTGATCGTACGCACGCTGTAAAAACGTCGAATAGATCGCGCACACCGGCCGCAATCCGCTCGAGGCCATGCCGGCCGCGAAGCAAACGGCGTGCGCCTCGGCGATGCCGACGTCGAAGTACCGCTCCGGGAAGCGCTTTGCGAACTTCGCGAGGCCCGTGCCGTCCGGCATCGCGGCGGTGATGCCCACGACGCGTGGATCTTTTTCGGCTACCGCGATCATGGCGTCGGCGAAAACGTCGGAAAACTTCGGACGCCCGGGCGGCCCGCTCTTCTTGCCACCATTCTTCGGTTCGAACGCGTTTGCGCCGATGCCGTGAAAGGTCCGCGAATCGCGCTCGGCCGGTTCGTATCCTTTTCCCTTGATCGTGCGAACGTGCAGTAGGACGGGACGGTCGAAATCCTTTGCGGTTTGGAGCGCATCGACGAGCACGTCGTAGTTGTGACCGTCGACTGGCCCGATATAGCGAAAGCCGAGCTCCTCGAAGATCACCGCGGTCTTCTCGGAGGGACCGATAAAGTGCATCGCCCCGATTTCGGCGCCTTCAATCGCGCGCTTCGCCGCAGTTCCCAGTGGGAGGCGCTTGAGCATTTCCTTCCCGGTTCGCCGGACGAAGTTTGCAAACGGCTTGGTCCGCAGAACCGAAAGATAGGCGGCGATCGATCCAACATTCGGCGCAATCGACATCTCGTTGTCGTTCAGAATAACGATGAACGGACTCCTGAGTGCGCCTGCGTTGTTGAGCGCCTCGTATGCGAGTCCGCCGGTGAGCGCGCCGTCGCCGAGCACCGCGACGACCGTTTCGTCGCTGCCGACCAAATCACGCGCCAGCGCCATCCCGAGCGCGGAGGCGACTGACGTGCTGGCGTGGCCCGCGCCAAACGGATCGTACGGCGATTCGCTGCGCATCGCAAAGCCGGAGAGACCGCCGCCCTTGCGGATCGTCCCGAACCGTTCGCGCCTGCCGGTGAGGATTTTATGAACGTACGTTTGGTGACTGACGTCCCAGACGAGCTTGTCCGTCGGCAAATCGAGCACTCGATGCAACGCAAGCGTCAGCTCGACGACACCGAGGTTAGGCGCGAGATGCCCGCCATTGACGGCGCACGTGGTGACCAGCAGTTCGCGGATCTCGCTTGCGAGAACGTCGATTTCCTCGCGCTTCAGCCGTTTGACGTCAGCCGGAGAGTCGATGCGCTCGATTACCATTGGCGCGATATACGCACCCGCGCGCCGATGCCCTGCGTTGCTCCAAGCACCAAAGCGGCCAGCCTGGCCGCGCGCGGGGCCTCTCGTGCCAACCACACCGCTTGTGGCCAATTCCACGGTTTGAGCATCGCTCGCAGCGGCGTGCGCCATTCGGCCGAAAGCTCGTGATCGGGCGTATCGAGCACGACGCGTACTGCGGCAACGCGCGACGCTGCAATGCGGCCGGTCTCCATGTCGACTCCGGCATACCCTTTGGTCGCCCACGTTTCGCGCGCCGTTCCATTGACGATCGAGTCGGCCGTCAGGAGCGAGTCGAAAACCGGCTCGATTCCCAGCGATCTCGCTCCCTGCGTCAACGCTTCGACAAGCTCATCGTCGCAGCGCATCACGCGCCCGTTTGGACCGCCAACGTGCCGTGGAATCAGGAGCGTTCCCGTCGGAAGATCCGTCCGTAATCCGCCGGCCAGGCCACAGCTTATAACCGTGTCGCCGAGGGGTGCCTTTAAATTCGCGAGCGCAATCCCAACCTGCACGATGCGCGCCTCCGGGAGCTCGCGCCGCAACGCGTTGCACTCCAGCGACGTCGCCGCAATCAGAGTAACGTGCATCGCTAGGCCCTTCCGGTTTGACGGTACCACGTGACGGCGCGTTCCAGCGCCGCCGCTACCGGCGTCGCTTGATAACCCAGTTCGCCTTGTGCCTTCGATGAATCCGCGTACATGCGCTCGCGCGATAAGCGAACGCCTTCGAGGGGGATGTTGGGGTCGCAAGCCATGATGCGGCAGCGCAGCTCATCGAAGTACGCGGCCCCCAGCGCCAACCCATAGGGTGCGCGCCATTTCGGCATCGGGCGCCCCGTGATGTCGGCCAGGCGCTGCCAAATCTGGTCCATGCTGAGATTCTCGCCGCCGATCGGGTAGCGTTCCCCGATTTTTCCCCGATCCAGCGCGGCAACGTGCGCGCGCGCCACGTCCTCGACGGCAACCAAGTTCATGCCGCCCGCCCCCGGCGCTTTCGCAACGATCTTGCCTCGCGCAAAATCGAGCACGAGCTTGCCGGTCGGCGTCGGCTTCCAATCGCCCGGCCCGACGGGCGCAGTCGGAAGCAGCGCGATCATGGGAACGCGCGACGCAAATGCGGCGCGTTCCTGATCGAGCTTCGAGCGATGGTAGCCGCTGTTCGCGTGACCGAGCGTCGCGGAACTCGAGGTGAGCACGACGCGCTCGACGCCGGCGAGTTCGGCCGCGAGCATGAGGCTCGAGGTGCCCTCGACGTTGACCGCGGCGATGTCTTTGCTCGCGCGGGGCGCGAAGGTGTAGAGGGCCGCGCAGTGCACCGCGTAGCGGCATCCATAAAGTGCGCGCGCAAACGCGCCGACGTTGCGTAGATCGCCCTCGACGACCTCGGCCCGCTCGTCCACCCTCCTCTCAGGACGAACTAACGCGCGAACCTGGTAACCCGCTTCCAATAGTTCGCGAAGGATGTGCGAGCCGACGAAGCCAGTAGCGCCGGTAAGGAAAACGCGATCACCGCGCGCGATCGGAGGCTCCTCCGTTCATCATGTGCGCATCCTACACTACTCTAGTGGCCGCCGCAAAGGGCATCGCAGGCATCGCACGTAACGCGCCGGCATGAAACTTTCGATTCTAGCGATCGTCACAATCGCCGTCACCGCACTTTCGGGCTGCGGGGGGATCACCGCAAACGCGTCGCCTCCCACCGCCGCCGCCGCTGCGGCCCAAACTGCCCACGCGTCAGACGCAGCCGGGGCGTATTGTAAACAGACGGGCGGCGAGGTTGTGCTTCGCCATCCCGTTTACGGCAGCAATTCGTCCAACCTGCTCTTCCTTGCAGGCGAGAGAAGCTTCTGTCAATACACGAGCAAGAAAGATGGCTCGCGCATCCACATTCTCTTGGAGACGCTTTATACGACCAAACCATCGCTGGCCGCGCTGGCATATATCTTAAAGCCGCCCACCGGCTCGTGTAATGGCAATCCGGCGTCGTGCTACTGCTCGTTACTCGGCGGTTCCGACCAGTTTGGCGGAACATCCGGCGCGGGCGGCGGCTGGTACAACAAAAACTCGATCGACCAAACGCTCGAAGCGTGTATCTTTCCCGATATGTCGTCGATCGACTCGTGGGGCCTGACCTATCACGCCGGAGGGATCATTCGTGGCATCAACCTGCAAAAGGTGATGCGATACAAATATTCTCGTTCCTAAATCGTCCCGCTAGATCGCCTCGATCTTCGCCATCATCCCCTCATCTTCATGATCGAGGATGTGGCAATGGAAAAGGAACTCGCCTCGGATGACCGGATCGCGGAAGTTCATCAACAGGTCGAGCGAACCCGGGACGCCTTTGCTTCCGACGGCGGAGCGGTGTGGAATGATGAAGCTGTCGGCCCAAAACGGGTGGCTGACCGGCACGCCGTTGATCTTTTGGACCAAAAAGTGAAGCTGATGGATGTGAAAGTCGTGCACCTCCTGAGTGACGTTCACAACGTGCCACTCTTCGACGGTGCCGACATGGACCACGAACATCGGCTTTGCCTTCGTCGAATACGCCTTACCGTTGATGAAAAACTCCGGCTTCGGATTCTCGCTAAAAACGACCACACGTTTCACTGCGGGCGGCGGCAACTGCGTCGTATAGACGTTACGGGGAAGCGGTGCGCCGACGGCGAGCGGTTGCGGCGAGAACGACCCGCCCTCTCTTCGCTGCGGCGCCTTGAGGTTGGCGAGAAGTATTTCGGGGTCCGGATCGCCGTTGGGTCCGGTATCGTAGCAGAGCGTCCGAAACTTGGCGTGGCCGCTCGCGGGCCCGGTGACGACGAACTCCGCGCGCGAAGCCGGCGGCACGATCAGCGTGGATTTCATTTCCGTCGGCGGCGTGCCCGGGTAGCTGTCGAGTGCAAAACCGTCGATCGCGACGAGTTCGAGCTTTTCGCCCTCGACGCTGAGACGCAGCGTTTTGTGGCCGGTCGCATTGAGCAAACGGAAGAACTGCTTCTCACCGGGCGCAATCGTGATGTCGGGGCGCACCGCATCGTTGAGCGAAACCTGGAGACCATCCTTTGTCGAACACGGCGAGGTGTTCGTACCTAGCGGCTGCGCCTCTTCGCCGCCGGTGCCCGTCGCGCGAACGATAATCAATCGCTGCTTCATTTTCGACAAGCCCGGCAGATGCTGCTCGAGCCCCTCGACGACGATCGCGCCCGACATCCCGCTTTCGCCCACTTGAAAACTCGTCTCGCCGTGCACGTGCGGATGATACCAGTACAAACCCGGCTCTTGATTGGCGGGCACGTGGACGACGTAATGCAGCGTTTGGCCGGGGCTCGCGAGAGTGGTCAGGACGTCGTCGCCCGGTTTTTTTGGAGAGGATCCGAGGCCGTGGAAATGCAGGTTCATGTCTTGTGGCGTGCCCATCTCGGCCATATCCCCGGGCATCCGATCCGGCGGCGGCACGTTTGGAAGATCGTCCGTCACCTTGACCTCAATCGTCTCGCCAGGTTTGACCACGATCGTCGGAATTACGGCGTAGGCGCCGTCGTAAAAGAAGGTGGGTTGCCCGGTCGAAGGATCGTTCTCAGCTACTAGCGAGAGCTTGGCGACTCCACCGGTTGCTCGAACGACCGGCGGCTCCGGAAGCTCGGCACGCATCGCCTCTCGCGCTGCGCCATTCGGCGGCGGAGCCTGCGGCGACGGATTCGCCGGGCCGCCGTCCCGGCCGGCGCACGCCACGAGGCACGCCAGCGCAATCGGCAAACCGAGCCGATTGGGATTCATAGGGGACTAGCTGCTGATGGCGGCGCGAATAGATTCCTTGATCGAGCCCGTCGTGCGCAGGACGGCCGTCGGTTCATAACCGCAGTGCGCCATGCAGTTCTCGCACGACTCGTGCTTTCCGCGCCCGTATTTGGACCAATCGGTCTCGTTCAGCAGCTCCTTGTAGGTTTTCGCATAGCCTTCTTTGCTCATCAGGTAGCAAGGGCGCTGCCAGCCGAACACTGTGTAGCACGGAATTCCCCACGGCGTGCACTCGAAATCCACCTTGCCTTCGAGGAAATCCAGGTAGAGCGGGCTGTGATTGAGGCGCCACTTCTTGCGCTTGCCGTCGGCGAAAACCTGACTGAAGACTTCGCGAGTCCGCTTGACGCCCAGGAAGTGCTCCTGGTCCGGCGCCTTCTCATAGGCGTACGCAGGCGAGATCTGCATCATGTCGACTTTAAGATCGTCGTTGAGATAATCCAGGACCTCACGAACCGATTCTGGGCCGTCCTGGTCGAAGAACGTCGTATTGGTAAAGACGCGAAAGCCGCGGGCCTTCGCATCTTTGATCGCGTCGACGGCTTTGTCAAAGACGCCTTGCCGGCAGACGGACTGATCGTGACGCTCGCGCATGCCGTCGAGATGAATCATCCACACGAAATAGACCGAGGGTTTGAAAAGATGGATCTTCTTCTTGAGCAGCAGTGCGTTCGTGCATAAGAAGACGAACTTCTTACGCTTGACGAGCTCCTCGACGATCTGCGGCATCTGATCGTGCACCAGCGGCTCGCCCCCGGCGATCGAAACCATCGGCGCTCCGCACTCCTCGACGGCATCGATGCATTCTTGGACGCTCAAACGCTGGCGAAGGATCTCGTCGGGATGCTGGATTTTGCCGCACCCTGCGCACGCAAGATTGCATTGAAGCAAGGGCTCGAGCTCGAGCACGAGCGGGTACTTCGTTTCGCCGCGCAGGCGCTTGCCGGTTATGTACTTCGCGACGGCAATCTTTTGCTGGAGGGGCATACTCATGGGTTTGTTCCTTCAGGGTTGGTGCCGTGGTCACCCCTTCGCCATCGCAAGGGCCATCATCGGGAAAAGGTGACGATAAAGGTGGTAGTTGATGTAAAAGTCGCGTGGAAAACCGGTTCCCGTGCATTCCGCCTCGTCCCACGTTCCGTCGCTACGCTGGCGCTCGCACAGATAGGCAAGACCCCGACCGACCGCCGGATGTTGCAGGTGCCCGCCAAGTTGAAGCGTCAGCACGGCCCAGGCGGTTTGCGACGGCGTGCTGTTCCCGATGCCCGCAAACGACTCGTCGGCATACGAGTGGCAACTCTCTCCCCAGCCGCCGTCGCGATTCTGGACTGAGAGCAGCCACGCGACCGCGCGCTCGACCATCTCGCTCCCGGTATGTAAGGCGGTTAGCGCAGAAATCACGCACCAAGTTCCGTATACGTGATTGACGCCCCAGCGTCCGTACCAGGAACCCCACGGTTTTTGCGTCGCGCGCAGATACTCCAGGCCGCGGGCGACTGCTGCATTCGACGCACCCTCGCCGAGGGCGGCGAGCATCTCCAGCACGTGCGCCGTTACGTCTTCCGTCGGCGGGTCGATCATCGCGCCGAAATCGGAGAACGGCATGCGGTAGAGCAGCTCGCGAGTATTGTCGCGATCGAACGCGGCCCATGCGCCGTTACGCGAGTCCATCGCCAGCGTCCACCGCCGCGCGCGCTCCACGGAATCGGCGACGGCACTGCGGTCCCCTCCCTCGAGCAGCGCCAGTACCACGATCGTCGTGTCGTCAATGTCCGGATAGGCGTCGTTGTTAAACTCGAAGGCCCAGCCGTTGCCGCGCGTCTCCTTGCATTTCATGCGCCAGTCGCCCGGCGCATCGTCGGGAATTTGTTCGCGCAGCAGCCACGCGACCGCGCGCTCCATCGCCGGGTGCGATTTGTCGAGTCCGGCAATCGCGAGCGCCCGCACCGCCCAGGCGGTATCCCAAACAGGCGACATGCAGGCCTGAAAGCGCCAGTCGTTACGCTCCTCGACGATAAAGCGCTGCATGCCGTCGATTCCCTTGCGCATCACCGGATGATCCACGCCATATCCCATCAGGTCGAGCGCGATGAGCGAATAGACCCACGGCGGTTGAATTCCGCCCCAGCTCCCGTCGGCTTCTTGGCGCTCGACAATCCATTGCGCGACCCGGCGCCGCGCATCGTCACGAAACGGCTGCGACGGCAAACGTTCGTAGAGTTTCTGCAGCCGTTCGACCGCCATCAGCCAATGGCGCGAACCGGTCACGCGGTGCATCTCTTTCTCGCTTCCCGGCGCGACGATTTCGCTCACGTCGACGCCGAGTTCACGAACCGGCCGCTTTGAAACCACGATCGTCAGCGGCGCCACCGTTCCGCGTGCCCAGCACGAAAAATCGTAAAGATTGAACGGCATCCAGAGCGGAAAATAAACCAGCTCCGGCGGGAGGGACGGCACGCCCGACCACGGATAGACCCCGAAGAGCGCTAGCCAAATCTTCGTGAAGACGCGCGCGTTCGCAACGCCCCCCTGCTGCAAGATCACATTGCGCGCCTTGCGCATCTCCTCGCGCGATGGATCGACGCCAAGCACCTTCAGTGCAACGTACGCTTCGATCGTCGTGCTCAAATCTGCCGGACCATCGTAATAGAGCGCCCACGATCCGTCGCTTCGTTGATGCCGCAGCATATGGCCGATCGCGCCCGCTCGAAACTCGTCGTGCGGTAAGCCTAAGAAGCGAAACAGCAGGACGTGCTCGGCCGTCATCGTGACGTTCGTCTCGAGCTCGCCCGACCACCAGCCCTCCAGCGACTGTTCCTTAAGCAGCCAATCAATGGCGCGCCCTAGGGATCGCTTTGTCGCGGCGGCGGTCGATGGGCTCTCCCGATGGTTACATTCGGACTCGGACACATTCGCCTGCCCTGAGCGCTGTCGAAGGGGGCCACATCCGTGTGGCCCTCCTATCGGCTGCCTCGTGCCTCCTCTATCCTGCTCCGGCACTCGGGCAGACGGTCCTCGCCCGAATGTAACCATCGGGAGAGCCCACACGGTACGCGGGGTGATCCAAAACGACTTGAGCTGCCAGGTTGCCGCTGCGGACGGCGGATTCCATGGTGTCGGGCCAGCCGGTCTCCGTCCAGGAGCCGGCTATTGCGATCGCAGGATGGTTGGTCCGCTGTTGGGTTCGTTTTGCGCCGACGCGCGGTAGCCACGTTGCTTCGGGATTGCGCGTAACCGCGCTTCGCACGAGCGTTGCGTCTTTGAGCGATGGGAGAAATGTTTGCACTTCGCGCCAGGCGAGCGATTCGAGCTCCGCGGTCGGCTGGCGGAGATATTCGTCGGCGGCGCTGAAGCTGCAACACAGATAGCCCGGCTCCTTTTCGAAGATCCACTGCAGCGGCGATTCGAGCGCCGCGACGAAGTCGCGGCGGATGCTTCCGCCGTCGTGCCAAAGATGGACGTCGATGATCGGGTAAGGGTCGTATTTATCGAGATTTGTGACGCCGTAGCCCTGCGGGTCGCCGAGAATTCGTTCGGCTTGCCGCGGCGCAACGGCGAGTACCACCGCATCAAAGTCCGTGTCGCCCTCAGCCTTTCGAAGAGTGACGCCGGCGTTGTTTGGGGTGATTGAGAGTATGCCGGCTGAGATGTGCACGGCGTCGAGTTGTTTTGCGGCTGCCTGAGTTAGATGAGCGAGTGGAACTCTCGAGAAGCCGAAACGCGCCGCGCCCGCATCGCGCAGAAAAGCGGTCTTCAACACGAACATCGCGTCGGACGCGCCGACGCGATCGAATGGTGCGTTGAGCGCCGGAATGAAGAACGGGTCCCAAAACGCTGCCCGTTCTTGCGATCCTTGGCCATTGCGCGCCAGCCACGCCTCGAACGTTTCGCTCGGATCGGCTTTCCTCAGAAGAGCCGCCGCGAGCGCACGAGCAATGCGTAGTTTGCCGGCGAGGCCGAGGTGCGAATAGCTCGCAAAGGAGCCAATCAAATGCAGGGGCGCCGGGAGAGCGGAGGTGCGAAGCCGTCCCGCTTTGCCGCTTCGCGAGAGGATCGTTGCGTCGAAACGTGCTTGCAAGTGAAGCTGGCCGGCCATTCCGACGGCCTGCGCGAAATTGATAAACTCCGTGCAGCACGCCAAAAAGACGTGCTGGCCATTGTCGACTTCCACGCCGTCGATCTCGAAGGAGGTGGCCCGCCCTCCCAGGATGCGGCTTCGCTCGAAAAGCTCGACGTGCGCTCCGGACGCCTTGAGCGCAAGGGCCGCTGCGAAACCGGCGAGGCCGCCTCCTACAACCGCTACGCGCTCGACAGCCAAGATCGCACCACCACGATGAGCTTTTCGGTTTTAGAGAGCGCGGCGCGAGCTCGCAACGGAAGCCCCGGCTCGCGCTCGATCTTCTTGAGCAGCTCCTCGTAGATCCCAGCCATCGTCTGCACGCACGCGGCGGGGCGGCGCGGAATGTAACGAAGCACCTCGTAGCCCGTCTCAAAATACTCTCGCGCCCGCGCGACCTGCTGCGCGATCAACTCGTTCCAGCCCGGGCGTATTTCACCGGAAACGAGCGCCGACTCCGGAATGTCGAAGCGCGCGAGCTCGTCCTGCGGCAGATAAATGCGATTCATATCGACGGCATCTTCGCGCACGTCGCGCAAGATATTCGTGAGCTGGAGCGCGATGCCGAGATCGTCGGCACGCTGCAGCGCGATCGGATCGCTGAAGCCGAAGATGCGCACGCACATTCGGCCGACGACCGAGGCGACGAGATTGCAATAATCCTTGAGCGCCCCGAACGTTTGATACCGCGATTGGCTAAAATCCATCTCGACGCCGTCGATGAGCATCTGAAGCTCTTCTTCCGGAATCGCGTAACGATCGATCGCCTCGGAGAGCACGCGCAGGATGGGGTCGTCGCCATAGTCGCCGCGCACGCAGGCCGAGATGCGCTGGCGATGAACCGCCAGACGCGCCGGCAGGTTTTCTACTCCGACGGTGTCGGCTTCATCGTCGACCTGTCTTGCAAAGTTGTAGAGGGCGTAAATCGCCATCCGCTCGTGATAGCTGAGCGAGATGAAACCCCAGTAGAAGTTGCTCGCCTCGCGTTTGGCCATATCCCGGTTGAAGCGCTCCGCGCGGAGCTGCTCGGAATTAATCATCTATGCCGGCCTTCGAGAAAAACTCTCTACTGCGGCACGAAGCACCACGGATACCTTCGTTGGGGTCGAAAGGCTGGGCCGTTCCTGCTCGGTCCGGTAGCCCAGTGCTTCGATCGCGTCGCAGATGGCCAGCCCTCCCATCCGGTAAAGGGCGAGTTGAAGCCGCAGCGCCCGCGGCACGAATGCTTCGAGCCGCTCCCCGGAAGCAAGCAAGGCTCGTGCTCGGCGGACCATGCGCTCGGCGGCGCCGGCAAGACCCACTTCAGCGACGTCGCTTTCAACCAAATATTTGCGTCCGATTGCGGCGTCGCGCCGGACGTCTTGCGCATGATTGGCGAGTTGTAAGCCGATGCACACATCGTCGGAAAGGCGTTCCGCGCTTTCATCCGTGACGCCGAAGACTCGGAGCACCATCCGTCCCACCGGCGCGGCCGAAAGCCGGCAGTACGCGTCGAGCTCGTCCCACGTTGCGTATCGCGCCACGTGCTGGTCTTGCACGTTGGCCTCGATCAGATCGAGAAAGGGTAGTGCCGGAATGGCGCGGCGCTCGATCGTCTGCGCCAGCGCGACGAGCACCGGATTGACCGGCGCGACACCGCCAAAAAGCGCGCGAACCTCATCGCGCCAGCGCTCCAGTCGTGCCAATGCCGTTCCTTGCGGACTCTCGTCGCCGAGATCGTCCGTCGTTCGGCAGAAGGCATAAACGCGCGTGAGATCGCGCCGCCTCGCCGCATCGACAAAGCGCGATGCGACCGAGAAGTTCTCGTAGTGGCCTCGCGTCAACACGCGACAATAGGCGTCGGCGGCGCGCAGATCGAGATTCATCGATCGGTTAGTCAAGGCAGCCCCGCAGATCGCGAAGCGTTCTCGCGCCGGCGCAGAACATCGCGATGCGCAGCGTCTCGATGTATTCGCGTGCAAGCTCGAGCGCCTTTTCGAGGCTTTCATCGGCAGCACGAAGGAACGGCCCAGCAACCCCAACGAGATCGGCCCCCAGCGCCAGTGCTTTTGCAGCCTCCAGGCCGGTTCGGATGCCTCCGCTGGCGATAAGCGTCCCCTCCGGCGCCACGGATCGGGCATCGACGATCGCTTGCGCGGTCGGAATGCCCCACGCTGCGAATGCGCCGGCGACGCGCGCTCGCCACGGCTCCGCAATTCGATACCGCTCGACTTCGCTCCACGACGTGCCGCCCGCGCCGGCTACATCTACTGCCGCGGCGCCCGCTTCGAAGAGCGCGCGGACGTCGCCGGGACCGATGCCCGATCCCACCTCTTTGACGACAACCGGAAAGTCGGCAGCGGCGCAAAGCTCGGCGATACGGTCGAGCAGCCCGCGAAAGCACGTGTCGCCTTCAGGCTGCAATGCCTCTTGCAACGGATTGAGATGCAGCGCGAGCGCGTCGGCCTTGACCATTTCGACGAGACGCCGGCACTGCGCGATGCCGTAGCCTTTGTTCAGTTGTACCGCACCGAGATTTGCGAAAAGCAAAATCTCCGGAGCATCGGCGCGCACGTCGAAGCTCTCGAGCGTTTGAGGCGATTCCAGCAAAGCGCGACCGGAGCCGAGACCCATTGCCAGGCCGTACTGCGCGGCCACCCGCGCGAGGCGGCGATTGATTCTAGTTGCCTCCGGGGCTCCGCCCGTCATGCACGAGATCAGAAGCGGCGCCGCGAGTCTGCGCCCGAAAAAACAAGTCGATGCATCCACGTCGGCGAGATCCATCTCGGGCAGCGCGCGGTGGGCAAAGGCGTAGGCCTCAAAACCGGCAGATATGCCTTTGCCGTTGACGTCGCGCTCGATGTTGATTCGAAGATGCTCCGCCTTTCGCGACGGGGTCGAACGCTCAGGCAGCTCGTCGTGCAACGTACAGCGCGACTTCCGCAAAGGCATCGAGATCTTCTTTGCGCGTATAGGGTTCCAGCAGCGTCAGCGATTGCTGTGCGAAGCGGCGCGCGCCGGCCATATCGGTAGTTTCGGCCGCCATTCCCAGCGCACGCCCGGCTCTCGCAAACGCAAGCGCGACGTCGCCGCAAGCGCCCCCAATGACTGCGCCGGCTTGCAGTGCGGCCCCGGTGAGCGCACAGCGTCCTTCCATCGCCGTCTCTCGGCCTTCAATGGCTTCGAGAACGGCCTCACCGGCGATGCGCGCCGCTTCGAGGCGGCGTTCCGGGTCGCCAACGTCACTGGCCAGCATCCGAAACGCCAACGCATAGAGCGCGTCGCCGGCGTTGAGGCTCTGACCCAGACCCCAGCGCGCGATTGGTTCCGCGGCGACGTCGGCGAGCTCGTCGTGCAAGAGCATGAATCGGTCGAAGAGATCGAAGGCGGCGGCGACGGGCAGCGCTTCTCCGGTATCGCCGCCATTGGCCGCGCAGGCCCACAGCAGCAAACACGGGCGAACGGGATCGCGCGCGCAGCGAACGGGTAGACGCTCTGCGATAATGCGTCCGGCGACCGAGTTGAACGAAATCTCGATGCCCTCGAGGTAGCGCGCAACGGAGGCGCGGTGAGCGCTCAGGGGGAGCGTCTCGAAGGAAGACATCATGCCTGGGGCTCTTTCGGCCGCGGCAGGCGCTCAACCAAGTAGCGAGCGCGCTGACCCGAGACGCCCAGCAGGCCATCGAGGCTGGTCAGTTCCAGCAGGCGGCGCATATTGCTCTCCCCGACGAGCGCCTCGAGCCGGCGCTCCTGCGCCGTCAGCCCCTTGTATAGCGAGATTAGCTCGGCAAGCGCGGTCGAGTCGAAGAAGCTCGCCTCGCGCAGGTCGACGATCACGTCGTGCTCCCTACCCAGCGCGGTCAGGGCCTCCCGAAGCCGATCCCGGTCCCATTCGCCGCGCAGCGTGATCAATTGCCGGCCCTCGAACAAGGATGTTGCGATCGCTTGCTCCTCTCCCTCATACATTCCGATAGTCTACCTTAGAACTTAAAGTAGATGAACGTTGGCGAAACGCCGGACCACGAAAAAAGCTGGAGGGCGACAAGCAAGCCGGCCAGTGCCCCCACCTGGAGGCTCGGACGCAGTTGCTGCCACGACAGCACGACGTTGCGGCGCTCGAGCACCAAGCGCACGGTTCCAAACGCAACGATTCCGGCGGCGAGCAGCGTTTGCCACCCGGTCAGCAGCAGCGTCGCTCCCGGGCCCCCTGCAAAGAGCGCACGATAGACTGAAACGGCAACGCCAAAGCTGGGCGAGCGGAACAAAACCCATGCGAGCGTCACGAGGAAAAAGGTTAGCGTGACGCGAGCGGCCAGCGCAAGCGCCTTGCGCGGCTTGTCCGCCCGCCCGATGCCGAAAACTCGTTCGACGCAGAGCATTACGCCGTGAAAGCCGCCCCACGCGACGAAGGTCCACTGCGCGCCGTGCCAGAGACCGCCCAAGAGCATCGTGATCATCAGATTGCGCAGCGTGGCGAGCGCGCCATGACGATTTCCACCCAGCGGAACGTACAGATAATCGCGCAGCCACGTCGAGAGCGTGATGTGCCAGCGGTGCCAGAAATCCGTGATGCTCGTCGCCAAGTACGGCATGCGAAAGTTCTCGGGAAAGACGAAGCCGAGCATTCTCGCGCAGCCGATCGCGATATCGCTGTAACCCGAAAAATCAAAGTAGATCTGCATGCTGAAGGCAAAGAGCGCGCTCCAGGCTGCGGGCGCTCCCGGGTGACTTGCAACCCCATCGAAGTACGCGTTCGCTACCGAAGCGAACTGATCCGCAATCGCCGTCTTCTTCACTAAACCGAAACTGGCGCGCGCCAAGCCGTAGGTAAGATCGTCGGGGCCCGGCGGCCGCCAGTTGAATAACTCGCCGAAGAAGAGGCCGGCGCGAACGATCGGTCCGGCCAGCAACTGCGGAAAAAACGCGAGGTAGAGTGCGTAATCGAGCGGCTTGCGGACTGCGGCCGTGCGCCCGCGATACACGTCCACGAGATACGAGATGCTTTGAAAGGTGTGAAAGCTAATGCCGATCGGAACGAAGAGATTGACGAGCCACGGATTTTGATGCATCCCGACCAGCGCCGCCACCGTGCTGCTGGCAAAGTTCGCGTATTTGAAGGTCGCCAAGAAGGCGAGATTCGCCGTCACGCCCAGACCGAGAAGCAATCGAATACTGCGCCGCTGCCGCTCTTTGGCGTCCTCGATCCAAATCGCAATCACGAAGTCGCTCGCAGTCAAGATCCAGAGGAAGAGAACGTACCAGGCGTTCCAACGGGCGTAAAAATAGTAGCTGACAATCAAGAGGACGATGCGCCCGTAGCGACGTGGAAGGCAATAGAAGAGCGCGGCGACGATCGCGAAAAAGAGCCAGAACTCGTAAGACTGAAACCGAAGCGGGATGCCGATTCCACAGGCTGCCGCAAACCACGAGAGCGAATGATGCTCCTGCGGCGGAGGAGTGCCGGGTTGCGCCGCAGAGGCCGCCGGTCGTGCCGCAGTGGCGGCTCGCGAGGCACTCGGCGGCGCATCGGCCAGCAGGCGCGCAACGTCCGCGCCGAGCAGACGGCTGAACCGCAGACTCCCGCTTGCATTGAGATGGTCCTCGTCGGCAAAGAGGTCGGGACGCTCCAGCGCGAGATAGGGTGTCGCGTCGATCAAGCGCGCGCGATCTTGCGCTGCGATTTCGAGCAACGAACCACTGGGAGTTTGCGATGCCTCACGATGCGCCGGACGCGTCGGAATTCGCACGAAGAAGACCGGCGTTCCCGTTGCGGCGTAGCGCGCGGCGATCGGCGCCAGCCACTCGCGCCGATAGCGGGCATACGAGGGGCTCGGTTTGGCAATTGCCAAAACCTGCGTTGCGATCGCGCCGCGCGCACTGTCCGAGATGCTCGCCGGATGTACGATCGTATTGGTCGCAAAATCGACCCGCAGTCCGGCCAACGACTCGCTGCGCGGGTGAGCGGCGAGCGGATCGTATGCCGGATCGCTGCGCGCCCGATCGAGCGCCCGGATACGCGCGAGCGGATCGGCGACGAGCGCCTGAACGTCGTCCCGCAGCTCCTGACCTCTCCAGAAGAGATCGATTCCGTTCTCGACGCGCTCACGCGGATCGGAGAAAGAGCCGGCCAGCTTCGGAAGATCCGTCAAGCGTGTTTGAAAGACGACGTAGCGGAGATCCATCGGACGATCGTCGCCGTCGAGGCTGCCGATCGCCGTGTCGTCGTCGGCATACGTATCGACCGCGATGACGACGGCGCGAAAGCGCCGCGCTTGCGGATCGATCGCCCGCACGAAAAACGGCCAGCAGCGCGGCGTCGTCCCGGGCACGCCGCCGTTGAGGAAGCGCAGCCGGCCGCCGGCAGCACTTGCCGCCGCGGGATCGAGGCCCGAATAGATGCGCGAATCGCCTAAGACCAAAACGTCGCGCCTCGGATCGCCGCGGAAGACCGCGGACTGCGCGATCGCCGATTCGAAACTGCCGGTACTCGAAGATGGGTCGAGTACGGCGTGGTAGAGACCGGTTCGAAACGCGCATACGTCAATTACCGCGAAGATCGCAAACGCGGCAACGAGAAGAGCGGCCGTTCTCTTACGTGGCATATCGAAGGGTGGCTGCACCGAATCGTCCCTTGTTCGGGGACGGGTAGGACGCCTTTATGAAAGAGCGCGAAGGCGCGCCGGTCGCTCTGATTACCATGACCGTGATGCTCGGCATGATCATGGCGATCATCGATACGACCATCGTCAACGTCGCCATCCAAACGATCGGCGGCAACCTCGGCGCAACGGTAGACGAGGTTGCATGGGTTGCTACCGGATACATCCTGGCCAGCGTGGTCGTGATGCCGCTCAACGGGTGGCTCACCGCGTTGCTTGGGCGCAAGAGATTCTACGCGATCTCTTTGGCGATCTTCACGGTAGCATCGTTTTTTTGCGGATCGGCACGCTCGATCTGGGTATTGGTTTTCTATCGCGTCGTTCAGGGTTTAGGCGGCGGCGCTTTGCAACCGACGGCGCAGGCAATCCTTTTTGAAACCTTTCCTCCGCAGCGTCGCGGCGCTGCGATGGCGATCTTCGGCATGGGCGCGATGGTAGGGCCGGCGATCGGGCCGGCGCTCGGCGGTTGGATCGTCGACAACGCGAACTGGCCGCTGATCTTCTACATCAACATTCCCNNCGCCTTTCTGATGACGCTCGCCTTCATTCCCGATCCAAAGTTCATCGCCAAGGCCAAAGGAGGGATCGATTGGATCGGCCTCGGTCTGCTTACCGCCGGATTAGCCTCCCTGCAGTTCGTGCTGGAGCAAGGCGAACGCGACGACTGGTTCTCTTCCCAGGCAATTCAGATCCTCACGGTGGTTTCGGCCGTTTCGCTCATCGTGTTCGTCGTCAAGTCGCTGCGGGATCGGTACCCAATCGTGGATCTAAACGTCTTCAAGTTCCGATCGTTCTCAATCGGATCGTTTTTGGGCCTCATCATGGGCTTTGGGCTCTACGGCACGGCGCTGATCTTGCCGCTCTTCTTTCAATCCATCCTGGGGTTCACGGCATACGATACCGGCCTGGCGTTGATGCCCGGTGCCTTTGCAACGGCCGCTTCAATGCTGATCATCGGCCGGATTCTCAATCGTATCGACGGGCGCTGGTCGATCGTCTTCGGCACCCTCCTCTTTGCCTGGTCTACCTGGCTCTTGGGCGGCCTGACCGTGCAGGCCGGCTATTGGGACGTCTTTTGGCCGCGGCTCGTCCAGGGATTCGCGCTGGGGTTCCTATTCGTTCCGCTGACCACCATCTCGCTCGGCGACGTTCCGAGGGCGGAACTGGCCGGCGCGACCGGCGTTTTCACCTTGCTCCGCCAACTTGGCGGCAGCCTCGGAATCGCGATCTTGACGACCATGCTGACCCACCAGACGGCCGTCGCATGGAACGTCCTCGCCTCGGGTGTCACCCAAACCCACGGTTTCACAACCCAGCAATTGACGGGACTGGTCAGTCAGCAATCCGCAATGATCGCCTATAACTATCTCTTCCGCGTCACCGCGATCGTCTTCGTGCTTTCGACGCCGCTGATCTTCTTTGTCAAAAAACCGCAGTACCGTCCCATGGCCGTTGCGGTAGCCGCCGAGTAATCTATAATGAGTCGGATGAACCGGGGGTTCTCTCTCTGCCGGGTCTCGCGCTATCTCTTGGTCGCCGGATTCTTCACGGCGGCGGCCTTCGCCAGCGCTCGTGCGGCCTGCCCCGACGTCTCGAGTTCGTATTCGGCCAACCTCTTTAACACGGTCACGAAGGGTGTCGCATTGGCCAACAGATCGTGCACCGCCGAGGGTGAGCCTCACGGCGGCTCCTGCAACTCCTTCGTCGGGATGGTCCTCGATAAGACGTACGGCCAGCCCGATCTCAAAACCACCGGCGGTTACCTGAGCATCGCGCAGCTCAACGCCTACCTGCCGGCGAGCACGACCTGGACCTTCATGGGCCCCGCGGCGAGCCAAGACGTGCTCAACCAGGCACAGAATGACGCCAACAATGGCGCGCCAGTCATTGCACTTTCAACCGATCACGCGGCGCTGCTCCTTCCGAGCCCGGTTTTGGTGCTTTCGCGGGGTTTTGCGAACTTGTGCGTGCCGATGTCCGCGGCGCATTTCTCAACCGATCCGAGCCTAAACTACGCGTCGGGGCCGCTCTCCCTTTCGTGGCCGCTGCCCGACGGGGTATCGATATGGGAGCGAACGGGCCCGTTGCTGCCCCACTCTCCCTAGCCGGCGTTTTGTTTGTTTGAAGAGGCTGCTTTCCCGGAGAAGGGCTTGCCAGGAAGCAAGCAACGAAGTACGAATATACCGACCTCTACCAAACATTAGAAATAGGTACTAATGATCGTAGCGAAAGCGAAACCGGCCTTATGAGGGTCGCGTACTCTCTTATTCCCGTGCCCCCTCGCGACACGAGCGAGGGATAGCGCGTGGAAGAAACGCTCGGACGCATAACCGGCCTGGCCGGATCCAGGATCATGGTCACCGGCCAAAACGACACTAACCTCGAAACCGCGCTACGCATCGGTTCGATGGTCGTCGTACGCGGCAGGGAAAGCGACGTTGTCGGAGTCGTCGAGTCGATGGAACTCGACGCCGTCTCGTTTCAGCGGCGGATCGCCGTCACTCCTTTAGGCGAGATTACCGGCTCGCACAACAACGGCGCAATCTTCCGTCGCGGCGTCTCGCATCCTCCGGCTTTGGGAGCTTTTGTCGAGCCCGCAACGAGCGACGATCTCAGGAGCGTGTACCTACGGCCGACGACCTCCAACGTTCGCATCGGTACGTTGAGCCACGATGAGTCGCAGCCGGCCTTCGTTATGGTGGATGAGCTTCTTTCAAGGCACTTCGCCGTCGTGGGCGCCAGTGGATCCGGAAAGTCGTGCGCGGTGACGTTGATCCTGTCGGCGATTCTCGCCAACGAGCCGAACGCACACGTCATTCTGCTGGATCCGCACAACGAATACAGCGCGGCGTTCGGCGATCTCGCCAATGTCCTCAACGTCGACAACCTAAATCTGCCGCTCTGGCTCTTCAATCTCGAAGAGGCGATTCGAATACTGGTGCGGGGCGGAACGCAGCAAGAACAAGAATCTCAGGCACTCATTCTAAAGGACGTGATTACGCGGGCACGCCGCCACCACGCGGGCGCGGACCGCGCCGCCTGCGGGATTACCGTGGACACGCCCACGCCGTTTCTCGTCCACGACATCCTTCGCTTCCTCAGTGAGGAGGTAGGCCGTCTCAATAAGGCGGACGGAACCATCTCGTATCTCCGTCTGAGGGCTCGCCTGGAATCGTTGCGCGAGGACCGGCGTTTTTCGTTCTTGTTTACCGATTCGTTAGAAAAACAAGATTCGTTATCGAAACTCGTCGGCAACCTTCTAAGCATTCCGGTCGCCGGAAAGCCGTTGACGATCATCGATCTCTCCGGCGTGCCATCGGAGATCGCCGACGTGGTCGTCTCGCTGTCGTGCCGGGTAATGTTCGATTTCACGATGTGGGCCGATCCGGAGCGCCGGCCGCCGATTCTGCTGGTCTGCGAGGAGGCCCATCGCTACCTGCCGCAAGACGAGCGGACCGATTTCTCCGCCGGCGCCCGAGCCATCACGCGCATTGCCAAGGAGGGACGCAAATACGGGTTATCGCTTGCGCTCGTCTCGCAACGGCCGTCAGAACTCTCGCTGAGCGCGCTTTCGCAATGCGGAACGATTTTTGCGCTGCGGATGGGCAACGAGCACGATCAGCGCTTTGTCGAGCGCGCGCTGCCTGAGAGTGGCTATGCAATGCTCAGCGCGCTGCCGAGTCTGCCGGCGCAACAGGCGGTCGTTTTTGGAGAAGGCGTTTCCGTATCGATGTGCGTCCGTTTCGATGACATACCGCTCGCACGTCGTCCACGCAGCGAGAGCGCACACTTCTCCGAAGCCTGGCGGGTGGATTCCGCGGGCGACGACTTTCGCGAGGAAGGAATCCGCCGCTGGCGCACCCAGAGCCGGAGCGCCTAGCTTACTCCGCAGTAACGATTACCTCGTGAGGATCTCCGGAGTCATGACGAAAACGACGTCGCTCTGCTGACTCTGATAGGACGTCGAGGTGAAGAGCTTGCCCAGGATCGGGATCTCGGCAAGGATCGGAATCTTGGAGATCGTTCGCTTTTCGCCCCGCTGTACCAAGCCACCCATGAGGATGCTTTCGCCCGGCCGCGTGATCACATCGGTCGTAAGCTGACTGACCGTTAGCGCCGGGATCGTGAACCCGGAGACGATTACCGCATTCGTATAGTCGAGGGCCGAGATCTTGGGTGCAATGACCGCCTCGACTGAGCCATTGCCGCGAACGGTCGGGGTCACGTTCAGTTGCACGCCGTAGGGCTCGTATTGAACGTTGATCGCCCCCAGGCCGGTCGACGTTACGACCGGTATCTGACCTCCGACTAGAAAAGTCGCCTTAGCCCCCGGGGTCGTTACTAAATCCGGGCTCGAGAGGAGGCGGGCGTGCCCCTCCTGCATCAGGAGATTCAACGTCGGGGCCAGGGTGATCGTGCGATAGAAGGGCCCGATCGTCGCTGCCAGTCCGGGCGGCCGTATGGATTCGAAGAAGGGGATCGATGGCGGGATAAGGCTCGGCGTTATCTGACCCTGGACAGGCTGGGCGCCGTAAAGCTGGATTCCCAAATTCGATGTTGCCGTCTTGTCGACTTCCAGAACGTAGACCTTGATATCGATCAGACTGTCGGTCAGCGAGTTGAGCCGATCGATGAGCTGTCCGTTGCTAGCCAGATAGGGGCCGGCAAGTCCCCGAGCCCGGTCGAGGATAGCTTGCGCGGTGACCGCGTCGGTCGCGTTGCCGCTGACGATGACGTTGCCTTTGCCGTCGGGATCCACTCGGACCCCGCTTGCCCCCGGGATTGACGCGATCGCGCGCTGCAAGTCGCCGAGGTTCTGCGAGATCGTCACCGCGTTGACGATCACCACCACGGGTGACTGCGCCTTCACGAAAGGCTCGAATCGGGCGATGATATCGGCGATCTGCTGGAACTGGGCGCCGTCGGAGACCGTTCCCCGCACGACGATCGAGTGGTCGAAGTTCACGACCTGCACGCTTGGCGCGGAGATTGCGCTGCGAAGCATCTGAGCGAGATCGTCGAGCTGCTGCTCGGTGACGGTGACCTCGTAGATCTCACGTCGGCCGCCGGCCCAGATAAATATCGTGGTATGTCCCGAAGTCTTGCCGTTAACGACAACCTGCGAGGTTCCGACCGGCACGACGCCGGCGATTCGCCCATCGCCCACCGCGACGCGGGTGAGGCCGTCGGCCTTCAGGAGTACCGAGTGCCCCGATTGAATCGAGAGCAGGGTTACTTGGTCGGCAAGAACGGGCTGGGCACATAGGCTCAGCCCTAATACGATAGCCCCCGCGATAACTCGGCGGGTAAGCGAATTCATCCAGTCCTCCTCCGGGACACGACTGCACGCGGGTGCCTAGTAGGCGAACCGCTTTACGGGATTATGCCACGGATTTCCGCGGTAATGCGTAAACGCTCCGAAACCGTTAAGTTAAAAATGACCGGCACTCCTTGCCAAGGCGGGAAACTCGATGTCATGATACAGCCGACCAGGAGCACGGAGGTTTACATGCGGCCTATTATTGGGCTAGTTGTCGTCATAATCTGCTCGTTGTACTCGGCGCCTTATATCGCCGAGGCGGCTCCAATGGGCGTGCCGCTAGCCGGCGTGGCGCATCGCGCAAACCTTCACTATTCTTGGCTGGCGTCGGAGCGCGCCGTCCAGCTCAACGGTCCGGGCCTCGTTCTCGTGATTCGCCCGGGCGCCAACCTCTATGACGTCAACGACCACGTCGAAGTGGCGGCGATTCCGCCAGTCTATGGAGCGAACGACATCTACGTGTCAGCCGCCGTTGCTAAACGCATCGTGCAGCTGGCATCGCAGGCGTGGCTCGGCTTCTCCCAGGCACAAGAGGACATTGCGCGCAGTGAGGCAGCTACCGGAAACACCACGGTCATTCCGGAGTTGCAGGGGAACATCGTTCTCCACGTTCAGCCCCTCAAAGGCCAAGAGGCTCTGCTCATAACGGGAGAGGCACCGCCGTTGGTACCCGTTCGGATCACACTGCTTGCGACGCTCTCGTCCGATATCCCTAACGTCCTGCTCAGTCGCAACGACATTACCTCCAGCCCTGCGGGAACGTTTCAAGCGATCGTGCCGATCGCTTCGGACTACTTCCGCAGCAGCTTCATTCACGTGCTCGCGACATCGGTTCCTGGGGTCACGTCGGCAAGCGCGCAGATCCTGGTCGATGCGCCGAACGCCGGCGTCGTAGTTCCTGCCGAAGTACAACCCGGCGGCATCTGGTAAGACCGTAGACCCACCAAACACCGAGGAGAGATGGAATGATTACCAACCTCATTGCAATGATCCGAGACGAAGAGGGCGCGACGATGGTCGAGTACGGTCTGCTCGTCGCCTTGATCGCACTCGTCGCCATTGCGGGCGTCACGATGGTCGGCACGAACCTCAACGTGCTATTCGGCAACGCCGCGAACTCAGTCTAAACGGTAGAAACGCGGCATCGGCCGTATCAAGTCTTTCCGCAGCGCGAAAC
>PMUK01000107.1 GCA_003166915.1 Candidatus Cybelea palsarum | reverse complement strand
GCGGCCGCTTCGGCCGGTCTCATCGTCCCGGTCATCGTCGGCAACGAGGGGAGAGTCCGTCGGGCGGCGAGCGAAGCATCCATCGAGATCGGGGCCTTCGAGATCGTCACCGCAGCGCACAGTCATGACGCGGCGGCGCGCGCGGTCGAACTCGCGCGAAATGGTGACGTGCAGGCGCTCATGAAAGGGAGTCTGCACTCCGACGAGCTCCTTCACGAAGTCGCACGATCCGATTCTGGCCTACACACCGAACGGCGGATCAGTCACGCATACGTCATGGAGGTCGCCGCCTCGGCGGGGCCGCTACTGATCACCGATGCGGTCGTGAACATCCAACCGAACCTCGACGAGAAGCGCGACATCGTTCAGAACGTAATCGATCTCGCGCATGCGTTGGGCATCGCGGACGTGCGCGTCGCGTTGCTCTCAGCGGTCGAAAGCGTCAACGCAAGGATCACCTCGACGATCGATGCGGCTGCTCTTTCGAAGATGGCCGATCGCGGACAAATTCAAGGCGCGTTGGTGGACGGTCCGCTGGCGCTCGACGATGCTATCAGCCCGGAGGCTGCAGCGGAGAAGAACATTGTCTCGGCGGTCGCCGGCCTCGCGAACGTTCTCGTCGTACCGGATTTTGAGTCGGGAAATATGCTGGCCAAAGCGCTAATTCTGCTGGCGAGCGCCTCAGATGCCGGCATCGTCTTGGGCGCGCGCGCTCCGATCGCATTGACGAGCCGGGCCGACACCATTGCCACGCACGTCGCGTCGGCAGCGATCGCGCGTCTCCTCTATGCGGCCGAGCATCGGGAGCTATCAGCAATGACCTTCGGCCGGGACGCGTAGCTTATGGGCGGCAGCGGCCTCCGGCGCTTGTGCGCGGACGGTCAGAACCGGAACGGAAGCGCGACGCAAAATCCCTTCGGCAACGCTTCCCATGAGCAGGTGCCGGATACCGCCTCGACCGTGCGTGCCCATTACGCTGAGGTCGCCCTCAAAACGGTCCGCGTATCTCAATATCTGCTCAGCCGGCATCCCGTCATGCGTCCAACCGCTGGCGGTTAGGCCGACTCGACGAGCGCGGTCGATCCCCTCGTCGACTAGCTTTCGCGCTTCGATCTCCATGTCACCGATCACGAGATCCATCGCGGGACTTGGCGGAGCCGTGCCGGCGATCACGATCGGATCGACGATCGAACAGATTCCCAGCTGGGCATGCTCGGCTTGCGCCAGCCGCAAAGCGACGTTAAAGGCGTCCTTGGCACAATCCGAGCCGTCGAGAGCGACGACGATTCGTTTAAACATGGGGACAGCCTACATCGCACTGTTGAATTACTGGTGAAGACCCCGGGAAAGGCCTTCACAATCGATTCGCCAGAGCGTAAACCCAAGGCGCTAAGCTGGCACTGTGAAATGTCGAAGCTTTTTGAAATATGCCCCCCTGCTCTTGGCCCTCGAGGCAGCCTGCTCGAGCAATTCGCCGGACTTGGTGATGGCGCCCGTGATCCGCGGTTCGATCTCTCAGAAAGTGACCGCAACGGGGACGTTGGCTGCGCAAGATACGATCTTAGTTGGCTCGCAAGTGTCGGGCACCATTGCACAACTCTATGTCGACTATAATAGTCAGGTCCATCGCGGCGAAGTGCTCGCCAGGCTGGACCCCAGCCTCTTCGCCGCCGCTCTCGATCAGGCCAAAGCGACCCTAGCGCAACTAGACTCGCAGCGCGCCGTTGCGCTCTCTTCTGTTTCGAGCGCTACGTATACGAGTTCGGCAGCAAACACGAACGCCAAGTCACAAGCTCAACTCATCGCGGCGGCTGACGAAGACGTTCAAAAGGCACGCGCGGCCTTAGGGCTTGCGGCGCTGACCCTGCACCGCGATCGTGCACTGCTCGAACAGGGCTACGTCGCACAAAATATCGTCGACAACGATGTCAGCAACGCCGCAGCCGCCCGCGACGCGCTGGTTGCGGCGCAGACGAGTGCCAAGACGTCTCGACTGAACAGCATCGCGAGCATCGATCAAGCCGGCAGCTCGGCTGCGCAAACGGTCGGTGCGGCCGCCTCGCAGCGCGCGAGCGATGCCGCAGCTAGTGCCGCGGTCGCAGCGGTGCGCCAGGCCGAGATCAATCTCGAGCACGCTACGATCACGTCGCCCGTCGACGGCACGGTGATCCAGCGAAACGTCTCGATGGGCCAGACGGTCGCCGCCGCTCTTCAGGCTCCAACACTTTTCACGATCGCCAAGGATCTCACAAAAATGGAGCTCGATATCGCCGTCGGAGAGCCCGACGTGGGTTCGGTGCGCGCCGGACAGGTCGTTTCGTTCTCCGTGCTTGCGTATCCGAACCGCATCTTCTATTCGAAGGTCAACGAGGTTCGGCAGAACCCGACCATCATCAACAACGTCACAACTTACGATACGGTGGCCTACCCGAGCAACGACGACGGGGCGCTGCGCCCAGGAATGACTGCTAACGTGCAGATTGTCGCTGCGAGCTACGATCGAGCGACGATTCTGCCTCTTGCGGCGCTCCAGTGGCGGCCAAGCGAAGCCATCACGGTAAAGTACCGGATCACCGTGCCGGCATCGGGCGAAGGAATCCCGGTCGCTCGCTCCCGGTGGGGAGCTACGAACAGCTCCGACTCGCTTGCGATTTCGGTCGGCGGTCCGGCTCATTGTTACGTCCAGAGTGGCGATACGTTACGCCGAGTCGACCTCACGGTGCTTGCCATTGATGGCACGAGCGTTGGAGTGCGCAGCGAATCCGGCGTGCTCGATGGTGGTGATCGCGTCGTTATTGACGAAGCCGGGCCGCGTTCGGGCGCTTCCAACTCGCCGTGACACCGCTAGTACAGACGCGCGACCTGACACGGCTGTTCCCAATAGGCGACACGACGTTTACGGCGATCGATCGCATCACGTTTGAGCTGCAGCCAGGTGCTTTCACCGCAATCATGGGGCCTTCGGGCTCCGGTAAATCAACGTTCATGAATATCGTCGGTTGTCTCGATCGCGCGACCTCCGGCAGCTATTTGCTCGATGGCGTCGACGTAGCGACGTTATCTTCCGACGAGCTGGCCGATTTGCGCCGCATGAAGCTGGGCTTCGTGTTTCAACAGTACAATCTGCTTCCACGCACCTCCTCACTGGAGAACGTGGAACTACCGATGATGTATGCGTCCGTGTCGGCGCGCGACCGCCGTGCTCGCGCACGGCAAGCGCTGCTTGACGTCGGTCTCGATGATCAGCACCATCGATCGAGTCCGCACGAGCTTTCAGGAGGCCAGCAGCAGCGGGTCGCGATCGCGCGAGCCCTGGTCAACAACCCAATGCTGGTCCTCGCCGACGAGCCTACCGGAGCACTCGATTCCAAGACCTCGGGCGAAATCATGCATTTGTTCTTACAATTGAATCGAGACCGAGGCATCACTATTCTTATGGTCACGCACGAGCTCGATATCGCGCGCTTTTCGCAACGAATCATATCTTTTCGAGACGGACGGATAGTGGGCGACGAACCGGCGACCCAGCGCGAAATGACCATGGCATCATGAAGCTGCAGGTCGCCGTCGTAATCGCTGTTCGGGCGCTCATGCGAAATCGACAGCGTTCGCTGCTCACAGTCCTTGGGGTCATTATCGGCGTCGCCGCCGTGATCGTCACCGTTGCGATTGGGACGGGCGCTCGCAGCAACATTGAGGCCACGATTTCAAGCCTGGGCAGTAATCTCGTCGTGATTCTACCGGGAAACACGACGACCGGCGGTGTAAACGCCGGCGTCGGCGCCGCGTCAACTCTTACGGTCGACGACGGGCTGTCCATCGCGCAGCAAGTCCGCCATGCCGCCGCCGTCTCTCCGCTCGTCACACTGCGCACGCAGGCGGTCTCGCCGTACAGCAACTGGCAGACCACCGTCGCCGGCGTTTCCCCGGCCTACGCATTCGTACGGAGCTGGCCGATGCAATCTGGTTTCTTTTTTAATGACACCGACGTTGCAACCAGCGCAAAGGTCTGCGTCATCGGAACGACGGTCGCGCGGGAACTTTTCCCTGCGGACCGCGGTGTCGTCGGCCAAACGATAACGATCAACAACGTTCCTTTCCGGATACTAGGAGTGCTCGTCTCGCGAGGCCACAGCGTGATGGGAACCGACCAAGATGACGTCATTGTGGTGCCTTACTCGTCTCTGATGCAGCGGCTCTCCACATCGGCCAACGGCCCCAACATCGTGGCCGCCTTGGCGGTCTCGGTCGACGCTGCGGGTAACGTAGCGCGAACGATCGCCGATATCTCGCAGCTGCTGCGCACTCGACATCGCATTATTCCGCCGCAGCCCGACGACTTTCAGGTGCGAAACCTCGCGGACATCGCCCAGGCCGCCTCATCGGCCGGGTTAATGCTTCAGATCTTACTGGCATCGATTGCCGCCGTCTCGCTCGTTGTCGGAGGCATCGGCATCATGAACATCATGCTGGTTTCCGTTACCGAGCGTACGCGTGAAATCGGGCTGCGCATGGCGGTCGGCGCCCGCGCCGGTGCGATCCTCCTTCAGTTTCTCGTGGAAGCCGTCGTACTCTCGCTGATCGGTGGCGGGATTGGAATCCTTTGCGGCATTGCGATTTCCGCGATCGCGGCGCGCGTCGGTCACTTCCCGTTTACGGTTTCGTTGCCGTCGCTTGCGCTTTCGCTTCTTTTCTCGGCGGCAATCGGAGTTGGATTCGGCTTCTACCCGGCGCGCCAGGCCGCCCACCTCAACCCGATCGACGCGCTGCACGCGGAATGACGCAGATTCTCTGCCTCAACGGAGGCTCATCGTCGCTCAAGTTTGGAGCCTATGACATCGGAGAAGAGAGTCGAGACGTCTCCTGCACTATGACGCGTTGTGCCCCGTTCGCTACCGATGCGCTGGCTACGTTCGACGGTATTCTCGCGGCGCTGCAACGAGGGCCGGGGGACGATGTCGTCGCCGTTGGCCATCGCATCGTTTTTGGCGGCCCGCGCTACGCGCTTCCAATCCGTGCGAATGTTCGAGTGTTGAGCGATCTAGAAGATCTCGTAGACATCGAACCGCTGCATCTGCGCGCGGAACTCAATCTGGTATACGCCGCGGCCCGGCGTCTCCCCGAGGTTCCGCAGGTTCTTTGCTTCGACACCGGGTTTCACCGACGCGCGCCCGCGATCGCAAGGCGTCTTCCGCTGCCGCAAGGCCTCGATCCATTGCTCGAACGCTACGGGTTCCACGGACTATCTTATGAATACGTCTCGTCACAGCTCGGCGACGCACCCGGGGCGACCGTAATCGCCCACCTCGGATCCGGCGCGAGCCTTTGCGCCCTACGGGATGGGATCCCGGTTGAAACGACGATGGGATTCAGTGCACTCGGCGGACTGATGATGGGAACACGTCCGGGAGACCTCGATCCCGGCATCCTTCTGCGCCTTCTCAGCGACGGATGCGACCTTGCTCGCTTGACGGCCATGCTCTATCGGGAGTCGGGACTACTAGGTGTCTCCGGAACGTCCGGCGATATGAAAGACTTGCTCAAAAAAGAAGCGTCTGACCCTGCAGCGTCGCAAGCCGTCGAGCTTTTCGTGTATCAGCTCATTAAGCATATCGGAGCCATGGTTGCCGTCCTTGGCGGCCTCCAAACGCTCGTCTTCACCGGCGGAATCGGCGAACGCGCCCCGGAGATTCGCGCGCGGGCCTGCGCGTCGTTCGAGTACCTCGGCCTGCAACTCGACGAGGCAGCGAATAGGCAAAACGCGCCCGTCATCTCAAATCCGCAAAGCCTCATCGTGGCGATGGTCGTGCCCACCGACGAGAACCTTATGATCGCTCGACATACGCTGGCCGTTCTCGCCGAAGATAGCCCGGCGCGGCGAGTTCCGATCCTAGGCTCAGATCAATTGTCGCCATCGTAGCGCGACGAAAAGTGCCACACTGATCGCCGCCTGGGCTCCCACCGCGATCCAGAAGCCGTGCGGGTTTTTGGAAAACGGCAGCCATGCAAAGTTCATGCTATAGATCCCGCTGATGATCAGACACGGAACCGCGATCGTTGCGATCGCCGAGAACATTGCGGTGGCGTAGTTGAGTCGCATCGAAAGGCGCGCCACGTAGCTGTCAGTCGTGTTGCCAATAAGCTCGCGATAAGATTCAAGCGAATCCGTTATCCGCGAAGCGTGATCGTGGACGTCGCGAAAAAAGAGTCGCGTCTCGTCGGGAATCAACGCGTGACGTTAGTGCGCCAACGTCTCAAACATTTCTCGCTGCGGCGCCAAACTGCGATGCGCGGCAAACGCCAACCGGCGTACTCGCAACATGTCGTCGAAGGTCGATCGGTCCAGGTCGCCGAGATTGCTCTGTTCCAGACGGTCGACGAATCCGTCGACCCAATCGAGGATAGGGAAATAGCCGTCGACTAAATCGTCGGTGATCGCGTAGGCAATCCACGCCGGATCGATTTTCGGCAGCTCGTTCCGGTCGAGCCGCGCACGAACGCGATCGACCGTCGCGAACTCGCCGGAATGAACGCTGACCAAGTAGTTCGGGCCGAGAAAGAGGCACATCTTCTTGACGCCGAGCTCTCGCGGAAATCGAACGCGATCCGAATCAAAGCGCATAGCGCGCAACACGATAAAGACGTAACCGTCGTACTCTTCGATCTTGACGCGCGTTCGAGGATTGAGCGTATCCTCGATCGCCAAAGGGTGAAAACGAAAAACATCGGAAAGCAGCGCGTGCTGTTCGCGGTCCGTGCTGTCGACGTCCAGCCAAAGCGCGGTCGATGGGCGTTGGAGCATTGCCGTCACCTTTTCGGTCGTGCAATCGGACGCTCGCGCCACCGTGCAGTGCACTAGTCGATCCGCTTGCGAAAACGCAGGACGGCCGTGCTAAAGACGGCGAGACCGAGCGCGAGGAGCATAAGAATCTGCGGCCAGAGGTAGCCGATGCCGATGCCCTTGATGATGATGCCGCGGACGATCGTCAGAAAATACCGAAGCGGAATTAGGTATGAGAGCCACTGAAGGGGACGCGGCATCGCCTCGATCGGAAAGATGAAGCCTGAGAGCAGCATGCTCGGCATCAGCAAGAACTGAATGAGCTGTACCGCTTGGATGTACGTTTTTGCCACCGTAGAAACTAGCGTTCCCATTCCGAGTGTCGCAAAGAAAAAAACCAATACGGTAAAGTACAGCAACGCGAGACTCCCGAGAACGGGGACTTGAAACCAGAAGACGGCGAACAGTAGGATGATAGTCACGTTGATGTACCCGATCGTCATCAGCGGTATCATTTTCCCAAGTATCAACTCACCCGACTGGATCGGACTCACGATCAGCTGCTCGAGCGTTCCCAATTCGCGCTCGCGAACGATCGTGCTCATGCTCAAGAATGTCATCGTAAACTGCATGACGAGCGCGAGCACGCCGGGTACGATGAAAACCTCTTGGCGAAGCCCTGGGTTGTACCATGCGCGCGTCCGAACGTCAACGCCGACGCGAGGGACCGGCTCGCCGGAAAGGCGCAGCTGATCGATCACCAGCTGCTGGGTCGTGCTCGTGCCAACCGCTTGCGCGGCCGAAAGAGCCGTTTGCGCCGCCGTAGCATCGGAGGCGTCGACGGCAACCATCACGGTCGGTTTTTTCTTCTCGCGGATCAGCTCGGCATAATCCGGCGGGATAACGATTCCGGCGAGGGCGCGCCCGTCGTCGATATGCCGCACGACGTCCGCCATGCTCGTGGCGTAGTAGTCGATGGCAAAATAGGACGAGTTGACGAAGGCGCTCAGCAGGTTGTGGCTTTGCGCCGTGTGAGAGTTGTCCCAAACGATCGTCGGCTGGTGTCGTACTTCGCTCGAGAGATAGCCGTAGAGCACGACTTGCACCAACGGCAACAACATGGTTGCCGCAACGGTTCGATGGTCGCGGAAAAACTGCCGGTATTCCTTGACGGCAATCGTCCAGACGCGGCGCCAGTTCATGCGGCTTTGACCACCGCGGCGAATACGTCTTCGAGCGACGGCGTTATCTCGATGGGTTGTTCGGCGAACCCGCAATCCGCGATCGAGCGGCGAAGTCGTTCTATCTCCTCTTTCCGCCGAGCCGTTACGTGAAGCGAGGAGCCGTAAAGCGCTGCGGCAAGGACGAACGGCAGCGAATCCACTGCGTCGAGCAACGCGACGCTCTGATGGGATTGAATCTCGACCGTAATGCCGGTATTCGGAGCGCGCTTGAGCTCCTCGGGGCTCCCGCGGGCAACGATGCGACCCCCGTAAATAAGCGCGAGCTGATTGCAATGCTCGGCTTCGTCCATGTAATGCGT
>PMUK01000025.1 GCA_003166915.1 Candidatus Cybelea palsarum | reverse complement strand
TTTGCGGCATCGCGCCCGGCGCACCGATAGATCGGTATTCGTCGGATAGTTATACGATAAGGGGAACCCGTTTCCCAGAAGATCGACCTCGGTCAGCGGAATCGTGGTCGGCTTCGTAATCGGGACGGGGCAGTCATATGAACTTGGGATGATAGCAGCTTTCCCTACGGTGGTTCCGTCCGCACCCGGAAACGTTGCCATGCACCAATCAGGTTCCGCCGTCGGGAAGCTACGAAACGCTCGCGGATTTGCTGGACGCCCAGTCCATTTCGTGGAAATACTACACCCGGGGCCAAGTAAATATACGGTAGGGGCGCTTTGGAACGCGTTTCTCGTCGTCGATTCGGTCTGGGGTAATCAAAGTGAGTGGAAGCGCCCACATCTCGAGCCCAGAAAAAACCATTTTAACGCGGATGCACCGAAGGGCTACTGCGTGTCAACCGGCAAGCCCGACGGATTTTGGTGAAGGAAGTAGGCGCGCGAGTACTTTGAGCCGATCGTTTGGAACGAACGCGGCGACTGGCTAAAGTCGAACATATCGGCCAAGCTGTTCGCCGTGCCGTCCGTCGTTCCGAGCCGCCCAAGATTGAACGTGTCTTCAACGAACCGTACGACGCTGCCGAACTCATACACAGTGTTGGAGATGTAGCCGGGCTGGCTCGACGACGTTTCGCGGGCGTACGGTGAAACCACGATCATCGCTACGCGAAAGCCGGGGCCGCCTTGGTTATCGAGCGGCGACGGTTTCACGGGATCGTAGAAGCCTCCCCAATCGTCCCAAAGGATGATGATAGCCGTCGAATTCCAATACGAGCTTTCGCCGATGGCGTTGACGATGCTCGCAACCCATGAGGGTCCGGTGTCGGAACCCGTGTCGGGATGATCGGAGTTATTTCCGTCGGGGATCACCCACGATACGGCCGGCAGTGCGCCGTCGGAGATGTCCTTGAATACGTTCTTTTCGGGCCAGGAATCGTTCGTGCCCCATTCGGGCCCGTAGCGGACGGGCGCAATTACATCGAACGCGTTCCAAATACCGCCGGAAGTGCCGATCTGCGGCGTATAGTATTTCCAGGAGATGGATTGAGCGTCCATGAGGTCGCGCAGCGTCTTGTAGTGGCTTCCCGACGACGGAAAATCAGACGTGCATGGAAATGGCCCGACGTACTTTTCGAGCTTGAGATTGGTGGTGATGAGCGACGTCTTCGTTCGAGGCGGCGAATCGCAGCCCCACACTCCGCTCCCCCCAGCCGCCGGATCGTCGATCAGGCTATGGCTCGAGTCGATCTCGGTGCCGCCCCGAATCAGGTCCTGATGAGCCGTGAAGCTCGAGCTTCCCTGGGTCGTGAACATCGCGTTGGCGAGGCCATATTCCTTGGCCATCGTCCAGTATGGAGTGATTTCACTTGGTTTGACGTACTGATACGGCGCCTTGCCTTCGGCCTGACCGCTGGTAGACTCGATCTCATTGAAGCCGTCCATCTTGCCGCCGTCGTAGGCTGTTCGATATGACGTGTACGAGTGATTCAGGTCTCGATTGGTCTGGAGGTTCGTTTCTGTCAACTGGATCGGCTCCGTTTTCTTGTGCTTGCCGTGACCGATGCTTTGCTCTCCGACGGTCGTTCCCGTGACGCCGGGGAAGGTCGCAAAAAGGTCGTTGAAGCTGCGGTTCTCTTGAACGATGACGACGATGTGCCCAATCGGCGAGCTCCCAGACTTCGGGTTAGAGAGAGACCCTTTGCTCGCTGGAAACGAGGAAGAAGCACCTCCGCCGCAAGCGGTGACGCTCAAACCAGTAAGACATATCGAAAACGCTAAGGCCGATTTCTTCAACGGGAAGCCCTCCTGTTCGATGCCCGAGTAAATCGTTCGTTCGGTAAGAAGCATTCGTAACCATCGTCGCCGGATCCCGCACAGTCACTGGGGGCAGTGGTCCGAGCAGTCACTTAATTGGGATCGCCCAAGGGAGTCAAGGCGTTCTAGAACGCTCGACATTCAACGCAGCACGGAGGCGGGTGCGAGAGCACCCGCCTCTTACTATATTCGTCGTCGGGAATGCGGTAGTCGTTGCGTTGGTCTAGGAAAAATTTTCGTGACTTCGCTGCCTTGATGGGCACGAACAAAAGGGGTTAGTAGTCGTCGTCCGGGTTTCTCGGGTCTACCGGCTGATGCTTGAAATAGGCGGCTGCATATTCGGCGCGCACGACCGAATACTTCCGTGGCTTCTGGTTGAAATTGAAGCAGTCCGACAGGTCGTCGGCGCGCATGTCCGTCGTGCCCAGGGACCCAAGTCCGAAAGTTTCTTCGGTAAATTTGAGTATGCTGCCGAATTCGTGCTGGACGTGCGACACGTATCCGTTTTTGGCGTAGGGCGAGATGACGATGAGCGGTACACGGAAGCCGAGTTCGTAGGAGTTGTAAATCGTCGGCGCAACGTGGTCGTACCAGCCACCCCAGTCGTCCCACACAACGAAAATGGCCGTGGAGTCCCAATACTGACTCTGCCCAATCGTGTTCACGATCGAGGCAACCCACGCGGGCCCCGTGCCGTTGTTGTGGCCTGAGTGGTCGGATTCATCAGCTGTCGGCGTAACCCATACGACGTTCGCCAATTGCCCATCGGTAATATCGGTGAGCACCTGCGATGGCGGGAGGATTACGTCGCTTGCATACTGCGGACTATAGCGAATATGCTTGATCGCGTCGAACGCGCTCCACAGACCAGCCCCGGTTTCCCATTGATAGTATCGCCAGGTGAGCGGTGGCGATGCTCCCTCAAGTAAGTCCGTCAGCGCCGGACGGTCGAAACATGGAAACATCGTTTGGTTTTCATTGCCGTATTGGTCAATGAGCGCGACGGTTGTCCCGGCCGGCGAATCGCATCCCCCTTTATGCTCAGCGGGGGAAGAGTTTTGAGGGTTCTCCG
>PMUK01000172.1 GCA_003166915.1 Candidatus Cybelea palsarum | reverse complement strand
CGCTGCGCGATTTGGGGGTGAGGCCGCTGGACGATGCGGTGCGTGTTTTGGCGAGCCTGCTCTACGAGCTACCCGCGCGCATGCAGCAAGCGCAGCGCGTCTTCGCCTCGACCGGCGGCCTGCACGCGGCCGCACTCTTCGACGAGCACGGCGACGCACTCGTCGTCCGTGAAGATATCGGCCGCCACAACGCGGTCGATAAGATCGTCGGCTGGGGACTCCTGGGCGGGCGCCTACCGTTCGCTCGATGTGTGCTGCTCGTCAGCGGCCGTGCGAGCTACGAGGTTCTGCAAAAGAGCATCATGGCCGGGATCCCTGTCGTCGCTTCAGTCTCCGCGCCGAGCAGTCTCGCCGTCGATCTGGCGCGCGAGTTCAACGTTACGCTTGTGGGATTCTTACGTGGCAGCCGTGCTAACGTCTACAATGCGCCGGAGCGGATTTCATGAACGACCGAACCTTTCGCTTGGACTTCCTCATAGCGGTCGCCGCCGTGCTGATCAGCGCGCTCACCGCGGGAACGCTGTTCTATCAAACGCGCGTCATCGGGGACGAGTTTGCCGCAACGATCTGGCCGTACCTCAGCGTGGGGACCACCTACGATTCGGGCGGTGAAACGATCGAAGTCACCAACGACGGAGTCGGTCCCGCATTGGTACGGTCGGCTCAACTCTACGTCGACGGCCGGAAGGTCCGCGCTTGGAACGATTACATCAAAGCGCTGGCGCGCGATCCGGAGTTACGAATACTTTTTTTACGCGCGCAGGCCGCCATCCAACGCGGATCGGCCGGCCACGCAACGATTACGATGAGCTCGATAGGGCCGTCGTCGACGCTTCATCCGGACGAATCGAGAACGCTGCTGAAGATCTCATTGCCCTTTAGCGTACCGTTACGAGCAATGGTCAAGCACGCCGTCGCACTCGACCTCTGCTACTGTTCGCTTAACGGCAGCTGCTGGATGCTCCATGCCGTCCTCGGACAGATAAACTCGGACCCGGCGCCAGTTTCGCACTGCGCCGACAGGGCTGCGATCCAATCGAACACGGCTCCGGTTACCCTTCCGACTGCGCTGCCTGCGCGATAGCGAGTTACAGCGGTCCGCGCAGGAACGCCGACAAGAGAGCGGCCTGCGCCTCGCGCAATTGCGCAGAGCCACCCGGACGATCGTCCCCGAGCCAGTCGTTGACGAGCAACGAAAAGGTGACCGGTCCGTGATCGTCGGTCTGGAGGAAGCCCGAAAGCGTACGCGCGTGCCGGTGAGTTCCGGTCTTGGCAAAAACCTTTCCGTCGAGCGAGGTTCCGGGGAAGGCGTCCTTCAAGGTGCCGCGGACGCCGGCTTCGGGCAGCGCATCGATGACTATCGAACGTTGCGCTCCGTTCCAATCACTCTGCAAAATCGTTACGAGATCTCGCGGCGTGATGCGATCGTACGCCGAGTGTCCGGAGCCGTCGGTGATCGACAGCGTGGCGGGATCGACGCCAATCGAGCGCAGGTATTCGCCCTCGGCGGCGATACCGTTTGCAAACGTGCCCGGTTCGCCCGAACGAGCGGCGCCGAGTTCTTTGAGGAAGAGCTCGCCCATCAGATTATCGCTCGGTAGCCAAAACTCCGAGAGCAACTGCGGCATCGGGGGGGATTCGAGCCGCCAAAGAACGCGAGCGTCCGGCGGGGCAGTGCCGATGCGGACTCCGCCGGCAACGGTGATTCCCGCATCCCCTAACGCGCGCAGCAGCACGTCGCCGGCGTACAGCGCGGGATCCGGCACGCTCGGTTCGAGATCGTCCGATTCAGGCGCCCCAGCGGGATAGCTTCCGACGATCTCGATCGTTTGCGAGCCGAGTGACCGCACAACATCGGTCGTGTCTTCAGAGTGAGGAGCTCCGGTGACCGCGCGATTCTCGACCGTGAAGGCGTCGCTTGCCGGTTCGACGCGCAGCTTTACCGGCGCCCCCACGACGGCGCCGGGCGAGACGTAGACGTGCACCACACCGTCTTCCAGCTCGAGTGCGCTTACGAGTGCGCCATATTCATAAGGAAGGTCGTCCACCGTCCACCCCGGTGCAAAACGTTGGGCATCGTAGTGCGAGTCGTCCACGATCACCGCGCCGTCCACGCGCCGGATGCCGTTATCGGAAACGGTAAGCGCAGGCACCCGCAGGCGGGCGGCACTCAGATGCGCATCGCCTCCGCCCCGCAGATAGAGGTTGCCCGAAACGGTGCCGTTTTTGTGCCACACGTCGCTCGAGAGTGTTGTTACGAATCGAAAGTTTGGACCGAGATACTGCAAGGCAGCCGAACCGACGAGCAGCTTGAAGGTCGAACCCGGCGTAAACTCGTCGTCGGCGTTGCGCGAATACAGCACCGTACCGCGAACCGTGTCGATCGCAAGCAGCCCAACGTAGGCGCCCCGTAACGCCGGCGCTTCGAGTGCCGCATCAACGCTTTCGCGCAAGCGTGCGACCTGCGCGTCGGTCCAGGGCGCGCCGCCGGGTTGCGGTTCGGAGGCGGCGCCGAGAGTAACGAGCAGAGCGATCGCGCAGAGATAACGCCACGCGCTCACCGCGTGAAGCCCAACCGCTCCAAAAAGCCGCGCAAGAGCGCGTCGAACCCGGCCGGATTATCGGCGTTGGCGACGTGGCCGGCGTCTTCGACGGCAGCTAGTTGCGCACTGGGAATTCCCGCCGCCAGCTCCTCGGAGAGCGCGAGTGGGACTACCGGGTCGTGCTCGCCGTACGCGACAAGCGCGGGGACGACGATCGACGACAGCATCCCGGTGTAGTCTCCCGTCCACGTCGCCTTCGTAGACGCAATGTATGACGGTATCGATTTGCAAGCCATCTGCTCGATGGTTTCGTCCATGCGCTGCGGCGGCAAGCCGAGTTGAGCTGCCCGGCGCCGCGCGAAGGCCGGCATGCTCCCCGCGTCGCGAACTGCCGCGATAATGCCCTCGGCAACCCGCTCGCCGTCGGGGTACCTCGCAAAACTACCGAGCGTGACGATTGCGTCGAAGCGTTGCCCCGCGCTTCCATACAGCTCGAGCGCAACGACGCCGCCGAGGCTGCACCCAACCAACGTAAAGCGCTCGATTTGCAGCGCGTCGAGCACGGTCGTAACGTCTTGCGCAAAGCCGGCACGCGTAATGAGCGTCGGATCGGGATCCGGTTTACACGCACCATTGCCGCGCAGCTCGATCGCGATGCACGTGAAGTCGTCCCCAAAAGCTTCGAGTTGCCGATCCCAGATCGCGGCGGTCGAGCCGACGCCGTGCACGAAAACGAGCGTCGTCGAAGTCGAGCGCACCGCTTGCGGCGCAGCGACGCGCGCTCCGGTATTTGCGCCGTCCGGAGCCGTGAAGTGCAGGCTCTCGATCATGCGGCCATTCGTTTTTGGGCGACGAACGCGCGAACGTCTTCCAACGGTCGAGCGTTAAGAACGTCTAGGGCAGTCAGGCCCGCGCGTCGCGCCTGCCCGACGGCGAACTGCGTTGCCGAGAGATCGGCGGTACGGTGCGCGTCACTGTCGAGCGAGAAGGTTACGCCGAAGGTCTTGGCTCTTCGTGCCAACGCCCCCGGAAGATCGAGCCGAGCGGCCTGCCCGTCGATTTCCAGCGCCGTGCCCGTCCGCGCCGCCGCCGCGAATACGGCATCGTAATCGAACTCGTAACCCGGAAAGCCTTCAAATCGCCGTCCGGTCGGATGTCCGATGATATTGACGTACGGATTTTCGCAGGCGCGAATGAGACGGGCAGTCATCTCGTCGCGACTCTGGCCAACGGCGGTATGCACCGAAGCGATTACGATGTCGAGCTCCGCGAGCACTGCGTCGTCGTAGTCGAGCGAGCCGTCAGGCAGGATGTCGACTTCGCTGCCGCAGAGCGTCTGGATTCCGTAGCGCTCGCTCAACGTGCGGATCTCGTGGCGCTGAGCGCGCACGGTGGCGGGATCCATGCCGAAGCGCCGCCCACGGCCGCCCGAATGATCGCTGATCGCGTGATACTCGTACCCGCGCGCTGCGGCGGCCGCGATCATCGCTGCCAGCGTATCGTCGCCGTCACTGTATGTCGTGTGCATGTGAAAGTCGCCGCGCAGATCTTTGCCATCGACCAGCAGCGGAATCGCGTTGGCGAGCGCGAGGTCGATCTCGTCGAGGCCGGTCCGCAGCTCGGGCGGAATGTACTGCATGCCCAACGCCGCGTAGACGCCCGGCTCGTCGCCGCAGGCGGTCACGTCGCCGTTCTCGAGATTCAAGATGCCGTTCTCGCTGACGCGCAGACTCTTGCGGACCGCGTATTCGCGCAGCTTGATGTTGTGCTCGCGCGAGCCCGTGAAGTGCTGTAAGAGATTCCCGTAAAGGTGATCGGGCAAGACGCGCAGATCGATTTGCAGGCCGCCGCTCAGCCAAATGCTGGCCTTGGTCGGACCTTCGGCGAGGACCGCTTCGGCGCGCGGCCAGCGCGCAAAATGCGCGACGACATCGCCGGCGTCGTGCGACGTGCAGACGATGTCGATATCTCCGACAGTCACCTCGCAGCGGCGCAGACTTCCCGCAAAGGAGAGGCGCTCGAGCGGCGGGCCGTCCTGCAGATAGGCAACGGCCACCTTCGCGATTGCGAGGGCCTGCGGAAGCGGCGTCCGGCGCTGGCGTCCCCGATAAGCGAGGATGCCGCGTTTCCAGTTCTCAATCGTCTTACTTCCCAAGCGCGGGACCCCGAGCAACGTTCCCTCCGCGATCGCCGCCTCGAGATCGGCAAGCGACGCAATTCGATATTCCGAAAAGAGCATACCGGCCGTTTTCGTACCAATCCCGCTGACCCCGAGCACTTCGAGCAGCGTCGGAGGAAAGCGAAGGAAGAGCTCCTCCAGTTGGTCGGCCGTTCCGGTTCGGACGAGCTGCTCGATGACGCCGCCGATCGTTTTTCCGACTCCGGGCAGCTTGAGATGTTCGCCGGCGGCGACCAAATCGCCGAGCGGCGGAGCGTTCTCGACCGAAGCGGCCGCCCTTTCGTAGGCGGTGTACTTATAGAAAGATTCTCCCGCCAGCTCCATGAGCGTGCGAATTTCGAAAAGCTTTTGCGCGACGGACGTGTTAGAAAGCACGACGGAGTAGTGGAGTTGGCGCAAAGCGTGGAATGCTCTTGCCGCGATGCCGCTCTTGCGCATGAGGGATGCGTCCTTTGCCAATGCGATGGCGCGCGCCGGGCCGCTGACGCTCGACCTCGACCCGGGCGGCCGGGTCGCGTTGACCTTTTTGTCGTCGCAGGAAGCGACTATCGTCGCACTGATGGCCGCAGGCATCGCAAAGGCAACGACCGGAAGCGTGCTTATCGGCGACTACGATCCGCGCGTGCAATCGGTCCACTGCAAGCGGATTGCCGGCTTCGTGCCTCACGAGCCGCTCCAACTCGACGAGGCAGAGTTTCCGCGCTACGTCGCCTATCGAGCGGCGCTGTGGAACGTTGAGGCGACGGCGGCGCAGGCTGAGGCACGCCTCCTCTGCGAACGCCTCGAGGGGATGCATGAGGCCTTCGCCTTCCCTTTGATCGGGGCGCTGATCGCAATGCCGCGCCTGATCGTACTCGACCGGCCGCAACCTGCCTACGCCGCGCAGATCCTGCGCGCCGTCGAAGGTCGCGCGCTGCTCTCCACGCATGCGCAGCCTTCCAACGCCACGGCTTTTGCGTGACGGCGCGCGCATTTGCCGGCATGCTGCAGGCGCGCTTGTACGTCTCCCGCCGCCTCGTCGCGTATTCGTGCGGCTGCGCGGTTCTGGTTGCACTCGTTGCGCCCGCCGGCGTGACCGCGCCGCTCTTCCTCTGCTCGCTAATTGGAATCATCATCGCGTTGGATCAGACTCCCGGCCGGCACCGGCATCTCGACCGCTGCGAGCAGAGCGCACCCCTCTTCGGACGCGAGCTCGCGCGCGCGAAGGCCTTGGTTCCTTGCATTGCTGCGTTGCTTGCTACCGTGCTGTTCGCGTGCACGCAGTTCGCAGGCGGTTCGCCCTATGGGCTCGCCACGCTGGTCGTCGTGCCGCCCGCCGTCGTAGCCTGTACGCTAACCGCCCTTTCTGCGACCACTCGCAGCGGCGCGACGCGAGCGCTCTACGTGCTGCTAGCGTGCGCGGTGCTGGGCGGAGCTTACGCGCTCGCCGTCATCGCGGATAAGTTCCTCGAAGAGCTCGCATTTTGCATTATCGTAGCGTTCTTCGCGCTTCGCCAGTATGGCGAGACCCTCGCGCGCTTCGATCCGATTTAGCTAACCTCTCAAGGAGTAGATGGGCGACGTGATGCCGAGAAGGCTCTGACCGAGGAGCGCAGCCATGGATGGCGGAGCGACGAGGCAGCGCAGCAGGAGCGGAGCCGGAGGCGGAGCGACGAGCGTCTTCGCGGCGTCACGTCGCCCATCTACTCCTTGAGAGGTTGGTTCCCTAAACGACGGGTTGCGCGGGAATTGCGCTCGCAAGCTTTTCCAGCATTGCACGATTGAACTGCGGCAAATCCTCGGCGCCTCGCGTCGAGACCCAGTTCGAATCCGTGACGGTCGGTTGATCGCGATAGAGGCCGCCCGCGTTGCGGATATCGTCGGCGATCGAGTGCACGCCGGTAACCTGCCGCCCGCGAACCAGCTGCGCCGAAATGAGCACTTGCGCACCGTGGCCGATCGAGAACATCGGTTTCTTGAGCGTATCGAACTCGCGGACGACCCGCTGCACTTCGCGATCCGTGCGGATACGGTCCGGTGACGTCCCTCCGGGAATCAGCAGCGCGTCGAAATCTTCGGCGGTACAATCGGCAACGAGCTCTTCAGCTTTCAGACTCTGACCATCGTCGAGTCCACGCTTGCCGCGAACGCGCTGGCGAGCGCGCTCATCGGTACCGACTATAGTCACAATGGCGCCTGCTTCCTCGAGCGCTCGGCGCGGTTCTGCCAGCTCGATCTCCTCAAATCCGTCGCCGATCAGTGCGGCAACGCGCTTACCATCCACTCCCTGCATATCGGCCCCGTGATTCGCGCCGCCCAGGAGCCCACCTTCGGTCATCGCTACCCGAAGAGACCGCGGGTGAGGCCGCCGTCGACGGAGATCGTTTGACCAGTCACGTAGCTCGCCGGGTCGCCACACAAGAAAACGGCCATCGGCGCGAACTCCGCCGGCGAGGCGATGCGCTCCATCGGCACGTCGCTCGACGCCCTGCGCAACTGCGCTTCGTCGTCGCCGTAGAGCGCTCGCAGGCGCGCCGTTTCGATGCGTCCGGTCGCGATTGAGTTGACCGTTACGCCGTCGGGCGCAACCTCGACGGCAAGCGTCCGCAACGCGGATACCAGTGCGGTGCGAAAGACGTTGGAAAGCGCGAGGGAATCAATCGGCTGCTTCACGGAGGTGGACGTCAGCGCGACGATACGGCCCCAGCCCTTGGCGCGCATGGGCGGAACGATTGCGCCGAGGAGCTCCAACATCCCGCGCAGCAGCAGGCGGTAGGCATCGTCCCAATCCGCCAAAGCAAGCTCGGTAAATCGTCCCGCCTTGGGGCCGCCTCCGTTGAGGATCGCGATGTCTGCATCGCCGAGCGCATCGTGGAAAGCCGCATGCATCGCGGAGATCGAGCCCGGATCCCGCAGGTCGAGCGCAAATCCCCGCGCCTCCGGAGCGCCCAGCGCCCTCGCCTTGGTTGCGACGGCCTCAAGCTGGTCGGTGCGCCGCGCCGCCAAACCGAGCCTCGCCCCTTCGCGCGCGAGGGAGAGCGCAATCGCCTCCCCAAGCCCCGAGCTGGCGCCCAATACGAGCGCGACGCGACCCCGTAACTTCAAATCCATGGATGGCGCTTTTGCGCCGAGCCTCCCTCACCTTGCGCCGCGCGAGCGCCTTTGCTATCCTAAGCCGGGTCGCCGGGACGGTAAGCACTCTGTACCCGAGCGAGACTATCCTGTCAAAGGAGTTTCATTCGTGCCGCTCACCAAAGAACGCAAGGCGGAGATTGCCACCAAGTACGGCCGCGGTTCCAACGACACNNTGCTCTTACAGGTCGGGCAACGTCGCCGCTTGTTGAACTATCTGCACGCGACAAACCTGGAGCGCTATCGTAGCCTGATCGCAGATCTGGGTCTGCGCCGCTAGCTAGCAGCTACTTCTTGCGGGAGTGGGCGCGACGGGCGGCTTCGACGATCGAGTCCGCGCCCATGCCGTAATACTCGATAAGCTCTGCGGGATCACCCGACTGTCCGAAGCGATCGTCGACGCCGATGAACTCGATCGGCACCGGATGGTGCATCGCGAGCACCTCGGCGACGCGCGATCCCATGCCCGCCGCTTTTTGATGCTCTTCGACCGTCACGATGGCGCCGCAACTCTTAGCGGCATCCACGATGGCGGTTTCGTCCATCGGTTTGACGGTGTGATTGTTGACGACCCGGCATTCGAGGCCATGTTGCGCGGAAAGCCGGTCGGCGGCAACGAGCGCGTTGTAGACGAGGATGCCGCAAGCAATAATCGCTACATCGTTGCCTTCCCTTAAAGTCTGGGCCTTGCCGATTTCAAACGGCGTTTCGTCGGTCGTAACCACCGCCGATTTCTCGCGGCCAAAGCGCAGGTAAACCGGCCCCCACATCTCGGAGAGCGCGATCGCCGCTTTCTTCGTTTGGACGGAGTCGCACGGGACGACGACCGTCATGTGTGGGATGACGCGCATGATGGCGATGTCTTCGATCGCTTGATGCGTCGCGCCGTCGGGACCGACGGAGACGCCGGCGTGCGCGCCTGCGATCTTGACGTTCGTTTCGTTGAGCGCCATGATCGTACGTACTTGCTCCCACGAACGCCCGGGATTGAACATCGCGTAACTCGCGATCCAAGGAATCTTTCCCACCGCCGCGAGTCCGCCCGCCATCGCGACGAGCATCTGCTCGGAGACGCCGATCTCGATGTACTGCTCCGGATACGCCTTCTTGAAGCCTTCAAATCGTGTCGATTCGGAGAGATCGGCACAGATGCCGAGCACGTCGCGATTGCGCGACCCGGCCTCGATCAAACCCTCGCCGAAACCGTTGCGCGTCGGAACCAGCTTGAGGTCTGCGGCGCGATAGTCGGCCAAATGCATGCGCTGCGCGGCAGCGTCAAGGACCGGCGTTCCGCTACTCATGAGCTAGAATCCGCTCGCGCTGCGCGGCCAGCTCGCGCAACGCTTCGTCGGCCTGCGCCGCGTTGGGCGGCTTGCCGTGCCACAGATAGTCGCCCTCCATGTACGATACGCCCTTGCCCGGAATCGTGTTGGCAATGATTACCTGCGGTTTGCCTTTGTAACTCCGCGCGCGTTCCGCCGTGGCGATGAACTCCGCAATGTCGTTGCCGTCGCACTCGAAGACCTCCCAGTTGAACGCGCGGTATTTTTGCGCAAACGGCTCGAGCGGCATCACGTCCTCCGTGCTGCCGTCGATTTGGATGAAGTTGCGATCGACGATTGCGGTGAGGTTGTCCAGTTTGAACTTCGCGCCGGTCAGCACCGCTTCCCAATGCAAACCGCACTGATGCTCGGCATCCGACGTAACGACCCAGACGTGAAAGTCCTTGCCGTCCATCTTCGCTCCAAACGCCATTCCGACGCCCTGCGCGAGGCCTTCACCCAGCGGACCGGACGTCGTCTCGACCGACGGAAGCGTTACGCGTTCTGGGTGCCCTTGAAGACGCGAGCCGAACTTACGCAGTGTCAGCAACTCCTCGACCGGAAAATACCCGAAGTTAGCCATCGCCGAGTAACGGACCGGCGCAATATGTCCGCACGAGAGGAGCAAACGATCCCGATCGGGCCACTGGGGATTGGATGGGTCGTGCCGCATCAAATGCCCGTAGAGCGCCGTAAAGACGTCCGACATGTCCAGCGGTCCGGCCGAATGCCCCGAGCCGGCCGCCAGCAGCGAGCGAATGATGCCCTGGCGAACGTCGTTGGCCTTCAGCTTCAACTCGGTCAGGTTCTCGGCGGTAAGGCTATGCATGGGAGGCGTTATACCAGCCGCAGTGTGCCGGACCCTATGAACCGTGCAAGCCCCGCTTGGCAGGGCGTTCCTTGGCAAAAACCGAACGCAACGAGGTTAAACAAAACGATTAAGATAGAAAATTAGGAGATACCGTGCCCGAATCCGTTACTTTGACGGTCGGCGGGCGCACGATGGTCATCGAAACCGGCGAACTTGCGAAGCAAGCAAACGGCTCCGCGCTGGTTCGTTATGGTGAGCAAAACGTCGTGCTCTGCGCCGTAACCGCTTCCGAAAAGCCCCGCGAAGGGATCGATTTCTTCCCCCTCACCTGCGACTTCGAAGAAAAAATGTACGCTGCCGGAAAGATTCCCGGCGGATACATCAAGCGCGAAGGACGTCCCTCAGAGCATGCCGTGATCAGCTCGCGGCAGATCGACCGTCCGATTCGCCCGCTCTTTCCCGACGGTTTCCGAAACGACATCCAGATTGTCGCCACCGTGCTCTCGGTCGATCCCGAGCTTGATGCGGACGTGCTCGGTGTATGCGCCGCGGGCGCTGCGCTCGCGTTCAGCGATATCCCCTTCGATAAAACCGTCGCGGCGGTGCGCGTCGGACGCGACGAGAGCGGCAACTACATCTGCAATCCAACGCTTCCGGAGTACGAAACCGGCGGCATGGACATCGTGATCGCCGGCACGGCCGATGCCGTCATGATGGTCGAGGGCGAGGGCAAGGAGATCGCGGAGGAAGACTTCCTGGGTGCCGTCGAGTTCGCGCACGCCGAGATTCGCAAGATCGTCAAGGCGATCGACCAGCTCGCGAAAAAGTCCGGTAAGGCCAAGCGCGAGTATCCCGTGGCGAAATTAGATCCGACTCTCGACAAGTGGGTGCGCAAGGCATTTGGCAAAGACGTTGCCAACGCGATGCGCGTCGTCGACAAGCAGAAGCGCGAAGCGGCCTTCGCGGCGATTTCGGTTGACGAAGCGCGGGAGCGTTGCGGTAAGAAAGACGAGGCCGTCAAAGGGTTACTCGAGCTTCCTTCGACCGGCAAAGAGTTTGCGAAGATCGTCAAGACGATGGAAGAAGAGGAGCTTCGTACCATGGTCGTTGACGAGCGGATACGTCCCGACGGACGCAAGCCCGATGAGATCCGTCCCATCTGGTGCAAAGTGCACTACGTGCCGCGCGTCCACGGCTCGGGCATTTTCACCCGGGGCCAAACGCAGGTCTTCACCGCGGCGACGCTGGGCTCGACCAGCGACGCGCAACGTCTCGACGGCATCATGGCGCTGGAAAACAAGCGCTACATGCACTTCTACAACTTTCCGCCCTATTCTGTCGGCGAAACGCGCCCGATGCGCGGCCCCGGCCGCCGTGAAATCGGTCACGGCTATCTTGCCGAACGCGCGCTGGCAGCCGTGCTTCCAGCCAAGGAAGATTTTCCGTACACGCTGCGTCTGATGAGCGAAGTGCTCGAGTCCAACGGCTCCTCGTCGATGGCGTCGGTCTGCGGCTCGACGCTCGCGCTGATGGATGCGGGCGTGCCGATTCGCGAGCACGTCGCCGGCGTGGCGATGGGTTTGATCCTCAAGGGCGACAAGTATGCCGTGCTCACCGATATCCAAGGCCTCGAAGATGCACTGGGCGAGATGGACTTCAAAGTCGCGGGCACCAAGAAGGGCATCACCGCGATTCAAATGGATATCAAGGTGCAGGGCATCACGATTGGCATCATGCGCGAAGCGATGGAGCAAGCGCGCAAATCCCGGCACTTTATCATCGATAAACTCGCCGAGACCATCGCCGCTCCGCGCGAAGAGCTTTCGCCGTATGCGCCGCGCATGATCGTGATGAAGATCGATCCCTCCAAGATCAAAGACGTCATTGGCCCCGGCGGCAAAGTCATCAATAAGATCATCGCCGACACGGGCGTCGAGAAGATCGATATCGAGGACGACGGCAGCGTATTCATCACGTCCCTCGACGGCGCTTCAGGCGACAAGGCCAAACAGATCGTCGAAAACCTTACCAAAGAGATCGCCGTTGGGGAGACCTATCTCGGCAAGGTGACGCGCATTATCACGATCGGCGCCTTCGTGCAGATACTACCGGGTAAGGAAGGTCTGGTTCACATCAGCCAGCTCGCGCCGACCCGCGTCGACAAAGTCGAAGACGTAGTCAAGCTCGGCGACGAGGTCATGGTGAAGGTCATGGAGATCGACGGCCAAGGCCGCATCAATCTGTCGCGAAAGGCGTTGTTAGGGGGCGGCTCCGGCAACGGCGACGCCGGGCGTGGAACGCGCCCGCCGCGCGAATCCGGGCCACCGGCTGCTGCTGCTGCAGCAGCACCGGCCGCCGCCGCAACTGACCCTGGCGCTCCTCCAATGCGGCGGCGCAGGCGTCCGCACGGGCGAGACGACGAGTAACGTGGGCGTGGAGGCCGGCGCGGCGTTAGTGACCGCCGAAGCGTAGACCCACGTCGAGAAACGTCCGGCGCGCCCGGTCTTCGACGGCGGCGTACCAGCGAAGGCGGTTTGCTATAGGTCCCGAGAGGTCGCCGTCGACGTGATAGAAGGGTGCTCCATCGAGCAAGTCTCGCCGGTAGATCACATCGAGTCGCAGGCCGCCAGTGGTGTCGTAGGTTAACCAAAAGGCGTTGACCGTGGGCGTCGTACTTCCATCGTACGCCGTCGTCAATGCGTAGACCGGGACCGTGTCGGTCACATGCATCGTCCAGGCGCGCAGCGAGATCGATGGGGCGACCTGCCAGATGGCGGACAAGCCTGCAGAGGTAATCGTGCCGGACGATGCGCCGGCGACGCGCTGCGTCGCTTGCTCGAGCGAAACTCGCAAGCGTGCTTGGTCGGTATAGGTGAGGGCTTCCGCGAGAAGGGCGTTGCGATCGTACTCCACGGCGTTGACGTCAGGTGCGGCGTATTCGTATTGATCGACGAAGGTCGGCAGCGTGAAAGAATCGCTGGACTGGAGATCGAGGCTCCATCTTTGATTCGGAAAGAGCTGCGCCTGAATTGAAGGAAGCGCCAGCGCGGCTTTTGCAGGCTGAGAAACTCCAGTCGTGCCGCCGGCGTAATCGATCCAAAACGTACCGACGCCGGCGGTAACGTCGTAATCGCGGCCGCTCGCATTCACTCCGGCGTCGGCGCGCGTCTGCGTCAGGCCCGCGCCAACGCGGGGCAGGGGATTATAGTAGTAGTACGGCGCCTGCTGGTCGTAGAACCCGGTCGAAGCGCGCACGCCGAGATCGGCAAACGCCGAGACCGCTCCGAGAGAACGAACGCCGATGTTCAGGCCCGAATCCGACCAGACGGCGCTCGAGGTGTTTTGACCCGTGCCGAGCGTATAGCTACCGCGATCGAGAACCGCCGAAACGTATAAGTTCGCGAGTTGCGGATCGGCATAGGTCGCATCGGCGAAGGAAAAGCTGCCGGCAAACTGCGACGTTCCCGATGTAAACGTACGCCCTTGTTCGCTGCCGGCCGAAAATGCGAGCGACTGCTCTGCACCCGGGGAGAAGTTCGCGGAAAGATCGGTGCGTTGGCGCGACTCTTCGTCGTTGGTGAACGATCCGAGGACGGCCCCAAGATTATCCGAGCCGATCTGCGCGCGCGCGATTGCATCGCTTCCCAGCGTTGCGACCTGCCAGTTCGAATCGCTTCCGAACGGACTTGCATTCACGGTGCCCCCGGCGGCCTGATCGCCATAGAGATACGCGTTGCTCGCGTCGCTTAGCGTCGCCGTTCGCTCGTACTGCGCCGGCACGAGTTCGTAGGGCGAGGTCCCGCTGACAATGTCGTAGTTGGGGGCCCCGTCGTCGACGAGCAACGAACCGCCCGGCGCGAGACCGCGATCGCTCAAACGGGAACCGGGATACGCGTCGACGCTCTGCTCGAGGAGTGTAAATGGGCCCAGCGCTAAGGCCGACTCGACGTGAGCGTACGGCAGGTTCTCCAGATCGCTCGAGGAGGGTGCGTCCGAGGCCAGGGCTTCGTAGCGATCGACGATCACGACGACCGGCTCGCCGGTGCGTACCGAAACGACCGCGGGGCCGCAATAGCGACAGGTGACCAGGACCGAAACGACGCCCGAGGCGGCCAGCAAAAAGGTGCCTAACCCGTCCGTCGTGGTGCGGAGCGGCGCCTGGTTACCCCGGCGTCCGACAACGGCGGCCCCCGCCACGGGAACCCCGCGCTGATCGCGCACTGCGCCGACGACCAGCGGCGCTTGGGCACGCGCCGGGGGCACAACGAGCGTCGTCATTAGCAGCGCCGTCGCGCACATCAGCGGGCGGTTCACGGATTCTTTAGACTTTCGACTATAATGAGAGTAAGTGTCAAGAACCCTCGTCCGCCCCGTCCTCGCCGCAGCGCTGCTCGCCCTTCTCCTGATTTGCGGGCGCTTCGCCGTGGCCGGCGCCGCCTCACTGGAGGATGCGCTCACCGGTGCGCTCGTGCCTTCGGCAGCCCCCGCGCTGCTGGGGCCGATCACATCGGCTGGCCGCGTCGGCTGGGAATGCAAGCCGGAGCGGTCGGCGGCCTCCGCCGGCTGGCATGAAGCCGAGCTGCCTCACGGCCCCTTTGGTCCGTAACCGATGCGTCTGCTGCTGGCCGTCGCCATCATCTGGGGACTCGTGGCGGCTGCAGCAGCGGCACAGACCTATTCGCCACAACGGCCGCTTCCGAGCACGACCTCCGTGCCCGCGCTGCGCGCCTTGGCCACACAACGCGAGATCGAGGAGCGGTTTAGAATTGGGATCGACGCAGAATCGCGGGGCGACTGGACCTCTGCGGTTGCCGAGTTCAAGCGCATACTCGCGCTAAATCCCCCGGAACCAAAAGGTTCAACCGCGCGATACGATCTTGCGATCGCCTACGCGAATCTTGCGCGATATGACGATGCGGCTCGCGAGCTGCGCGCCGCCATCGCGCTCGATCCCGCGTTTTTGGCAGCGATGGCAAATCTTGTCTCCGTCGATCTCTCTCGCGGCGATCTTGGTGAAGCGCGACAGATCGCCGATCGCTACATAGCAATGGATCCGGACTCGGCGCGTGCGCTGTACTCTCGCGGCATCGTGGCGCTTCAGACCGGCGACGCCGTCACCGCTCGTGAAGACTTCGGAAAGCTGCTGCGTTACAACGCGTCCTATGCCGTCGCGCATTACGATCTCGCTTTGGCCGAAGAGCGTCTGGGCCACTACGATTCGGCGGAACGCGAGCTGCGTACCGCGCTTTCGCTCGCGCCGCTGTATGCGCGCGCGCGATTCGCGCTCGGAGTCGTTCTGTTGCGGGAAGGAGAGCACGGCGCGGCAAGAAATGAGTTCCAGCAAGCGACGGTCGATGCCGCGGGCGACCCCGCTCTGCAAAACATTGCTGCGTCGGCTCGCGATTCGATCCCGGCCCCATAGCGCGACGACTTTAAGACTTTCTTCATCCGGCCACGGTAGGATGCCACCACAAAGCAAGCTTTTTGGAGGTTCCATGGCAAAACCACTCGCCGCTGTCCACACCCTCGACGTCGTCAAGAAGAACGCAACGCCGGGAGCGGAAGCGACGTCGCCGGCTCGATGAAGTCTCCAACGATCGCGATCGCTCTCGCGATCGTTGCGCTCGGCGCGGCCGCCGCGTGCACGAACGGCGGAGGGCTGGGGAGCATCAATAGCGGTGGAGGCGGGACGCCTTCACCGCTCCCTTCGGGCGGAATCGGGGTCGGCATCCCAACCGGAAAGATCGGCGTAGAAAACGATCCGGTCTGGGGAACCGTCAGCGGATATACGCAAGAACAGACGTCGCAAATCATGGCATTTGCGCCCGGCGCGACCGTGATGATTACAAACCTCTCGTCGAACACTCCGCACACGCTCAACGTGATCGGGGTTGGCGCCACCCCGCCGCCGAACTGGCCGAAGAATCCGAGTCTGTCATTCTCCCCAAGCGGAAATGGAGTCCTCGGCGCGGACTATGCGAGCGGTTCGCTCAATCCCGGCAGCAGCGTCAAAGTCAAGCTGAGCAATCCGGGCATTTATCTGATCGGTTGTGCGTACCACTACATCGAATTCAGCATGCGCGACGTCATCGAGGTCGTAGCCGGCGCAACGCCCGGGCCGACGGCATCTCCTGGTCCCGGCGGATACGCGCTCCCCGCGAGGAAGGCGCGACCCGCTCTAACGCGACGTGAACCGCATCTGATCGACCAACGCGGACATAGCTTTACGCTCTCGTGGTTGCGCGGAGAACCATTGATCGTGACGTTCGTCTCGGCGCACTGCACCGACGCCTGTCCTTTGATTAACGGCCAGTTCGCGGCAGCCTCTCAGCGCATCGAGCACGATCATCTTGCCGCGAGGCTGCTGACGATTACTTTGGATCCGGAGCACGATTCGCCGAAAACGATGCGCGAGCTGGCGCGACGATTTGATGCGGATCCACGCCACTGGCTCGTAGCGGGCGGTTCGCGCTCGGACGTGCATGCCATGATGCGTGCGTTCGGCGTCATCTCGATTGAGGGAAAGCACGGTTCCGACGATCATCACACGACCTTCATCTACGCGATCAACCCCAACGGCGATCTCGCGCAAACGCTCTTAGCCTCGAGCGCAACGCAGGACGAGATCCTGGACGGACTTCATACCGGACGTTGGAGGACGCACGCATGAGGCGACAAACCTGGACGACGCTCGCCTTGATGCTGCTCGCCGCATGCACCGCGGGAGGCATTCCGACCTCCTCGGGCGGCGCCGGCGGAGTAACGATCAGTATCAACCTGACGCTGAGTCAGCCAGTCCAAACGCCGTATGGTTTGAGCGGCGGCTTTACGCCGGCGATCACGACCGTGCCCGTCGGCTCGCAGTTTCACTTCACGAACACCGATAGCTTCGCGCACACGGGGTCGTATCTCGGGAGCCAATACACGCAGTTCCCCGCCGGCTCCCCGCTCGGCCAACAAGCGACGCACCAGAGCGGGTCTAACCTCTCGGGCGGATTCACCAGCGGCGCCCTGCAGGCGGGTTCATCCTCGCAAACGATCACCGCCGATCGGGCCGGTACCTACCTCTTTGGCTGCTTCTTCCATTACGGAGCGCCGATGCGGGGGGCGATCATTGCGCAGTAACGTTGCGGCCGCAGGGCTTGCGGTGCTCTTCCTGGTGCTGGCGTGCGCGCCGGCACGTGCGATTCCGATCTTCGCGCAACGCTACCACTTGAAGTGCGGCCAATGCCACAGCGTTCTACCCGAACTCAATGCGTTCGGGCGTTACTTTCGCTCGCACGGTTACCGGCTGCCATTGCCCGAGCACGGCACGACGGTTTTCGCCCTTCGCTATCAGTTGGAATACGATAAGCAGCCGGCAGCCGGCTCGCGCGAGTTCACACCCGGCGGCATCGTGTTGGGCAGCGCGAACATCGGACCCATCACGGCGTTTCTCCACTACGGTCTGGGAGCGGGCGGAGGGCCGGGCGGAGTCTTCTTACTCTTTGCGGCAGGCTACGATGCGCACACGCAGACCCTCGTTCGAGGAGGGCTGATCGAGCTTCCACTCGCGCAATCGCCCGGTGAACGCCTCGACGATTTGCAGCAATACGGCTATTACGGCGCACACGTCGGCTTGAATAACATGCCGCTCTCTTCGAACCGGTGGGGCTTGCAAATCGAGCGCACCTTCGGACACCTGACCGTGGACGGCGTGGCGGCGGTCGGGGCCTATCAGGGCGCGGCGTACGGCGGCAAGCCCGTTGCGACCGGCGAGACGACGTGGATGCGCACGCCCGAGCTTAGCGGGTGGCTCAAAGATACGCTCGTGCAAGGCCACAACGGCGAGTTCGACATCGGAGGAACCGCCATGGGCGGAACGCTAGGCATTTTGCCGACGGGGCGTCTGCCGTTCGCCGACCTTTACGAACGCTACGGCCTGCTCGCGCACGGCACGTACGATAATCTCGACCTTCAGGCCGAGCAATGGTACGGTGACGACCACGATTCCGACGGGCTTCTGACCAATCAGTCTTCCAGAGGCGGCTACGTGCGGTTGAAATACTATCCGATCCCGCACGCCTATTTCGGCCTCCGCTACGATGCCTACGCCAATCCGTACATCACTCGCGATTTCGTCTACTACGCGGCCGTGCAGATCGCCCCGTGCCGCTTCCTGATGCAGGAGGTTCAGTCGCCGGGCGAGCACCCGTTCCTTAGCGGCGCCTTCACGATCGCCATACCCCCGCCATTGAAGGACTAAGAGCCGAAGATGCGAGTTCTCGTAGTTGAAGACAACGCCGCCGTCGGAGACTCCATCGCGCGGATGCTGGAAGCGCGACGTTATGTGACCAACGTCGTCGCCGACGGCGAAACGGGGCTCGATCATCTGGTGAGCCGCAGTTATGATGTCGCGGTCGTCGACGTCGGGCTGCCCGGAATCGACGGCTTCACACTCGCGCGAAATGCACGAGCCGCCGGTGTTCAGACGCCGATTCTCATGCTGACCGCGCGCGACGCGGTGGAAGATCGCGTGGCCGGTCTCGAGTGCGGCGCCGACGATTATTTGATCAAACCTTTCGTCGAAGAAGAGCTGATCGCTCGTGTCGGCGCGATACTTCGCCGCGCCGACCGCCCGCTGCTCGGCGTGCTCGAAGCCGGAGCGTTGCGCATTGATCTCGCCGCTCGCAACGTAACCTATGACGGTAAACTGGTGCCGTTGGGAGCGACGGAGTTTCGGCTCTTGGAGTTCCTGGCCCGCAACGCCGGCATTGCGCTCTCCCGCGTGCAGATCGTCGAGCGCATCTGGGATTACGACTTCGATGGCTCGAGCAACATCGTCGACGTCTACGTAAGCCAGTTACGGCGCAAGCTCGGAAAACTCGGTGCGAGCAGCGTCATCGAGACGGTATGGGGAATCGGTTACCGCATAAAAGCTTGATCGCTCGCACCGCTGCCCTCTACCTCTTCGTTTTCGTCTGCGTCTTGGCCGCTCTTAGTATCGGCGCGTACGAGTTCGTGGTCCGCGAATACGCGTCGTGGCTCGCACCCGCGCTGAGCACGCCCGAAGGAGCCGGCGCGTTGAGGACGGCGATGTATCGCGTCGCCGTCACGATCGCCGAAATCGACGTGCCGCTCGTCATCATCGTCGCCATCGCATCCTACGTCTTGGCCCGCGCCGCGATCGCGCCACTCGAAGCGGCGCGTGAACGAGAGCGTCGCTTCTCGGCCGATGCCGCGCACGAGTTGCGCTCTCCGTTGACGGCAATTGCAGCCGTCGCACAGGCGGCACGAGCGGACGCACCGGAGCAGAGTCGTGCTTGCTTCGAAGCGATCGCTCGCAGCGCGCTCGAAGCGTCGGACGTCGTTACCGACTTGCTGACGTTGGCCCGCGATCCGGCACGACGCGCGCTGCAATGCGAGCCCGTCGACTTGGCGGCGATCGTCACCATCGCCTCTCGCGTTACGCGGCCCGTTGCGGATGCGCGCAACGTGCGGCTCGACGTCGCGCCGGGGAGCGCGATCATCGACGGCGACGAGCGGCGTCTGCGCGAGCTCTCCGTGAACTTGCTCGATAATGCCATTCGTCATGCCCATCAGGGGGTGCTCATCAGCTCGCGCCAAGCCGGCCGGCTCTGCGAAATCGTCGTCGAAGACGATGGCGACGGCATCCCCGAAACCGAGCGCGAACGGGTCTTCGAACGCTTCTATCGCCTCGCGCACGACGGTAAGGGCACAGGACTCGGCCTCGCGATCGTGCGCTGGATCGCATACGCCCATGGCGGCGCGGTCGAGATCGACCGATCCTCCAACGGTGGAGCGCGTTTTGTCGCAGCCTTTCCTGCAAGCCCGAGCCATCCTGCGTAGGCGGATACCGCCCACCGCGCGCATAAGCACGACGCCATGCCATTTCGATCGCTTCGCGCGTTCGTCGACGCGTTGCGTAAAGCCGGCGAACTCCACGTCATTTCGGCCAGCGTCGATCCCCGGCTAGAAATTAGCGAAATCACGAACCGCGTCGTCAAGGCCGGCGGTCCGGCCTTGTTGTTTTCCGACGTCCAAGGTTCGGAGTTTCCCGTGCTGACCAATCAGTTCGGTACGCATCGGCGGATGGCGATGGCTTTAGAAGCGGAAGGCCTCGATGCCGTGGCGGCCCGCATTCGAACCCTCCTTGACTTCAAGCCGCCGTCGGGCTCAGCGCTAGAAAAGCTCACGGGTGCGTTGCACTTCGCGCCGCTGGGCAACGCAATTCCGAAAATCGTACGCGACGGCAGCGTTCACGACGTCGTGATGGATCCGCCCGATCTGACGAAGTTGCCGGTCTTAACGACGTGGCCGCTGGATGCGGGACCGTTCATCACGTTGCCGCTTGTAATTACCAAAGATCCACGCAGCGGACGCACGAACGTCGGGATGTACCGGATGCAGATCTACAACGCGACGCAGACCGGCATGCACTGGCAACGTCACAAACACGGGCGAGCGCATGCCGACGCCTGGGGCAAATCCGTTCCGGTCGCCGTCGCAATCGGTACCGACCCAGCGCTCACGTACGCGGCGACGGCGCCGCTGCCGCCCCTTCTCGATGAGTTCGCATTTGCTGGTTTCTTGCGCGGCAAGCCGGTGGAACTGACGCAGGCAAAAACCGTGGAACTGATGGTTCCTGCCGACGCCGAGTTCGTACTCGAGGGATACGTCGACAATGAGGATCTACGGCTGGAAGGGCCGTTCGGCGATCATACCGGCGTCTATAGCTTAGCGGACCGGTACCCAACCTTTAACGTAACGTGCATCACGCATCGCCGTAATCCAATTTATGCGGCGACCGTCGTGGGCAAGCCGCCGATGGAAGATGCGTGGCTTGGCAAAGCGACGGAGCGTATTTTCTTGCCACTGCTGCAAGCGATGCTTCCCGAGGTAGTCGACATGAATCTGCCAGTTGAAGGCGGATTTCACAATCTTGCGATCGTCTCGATTCGCAAGTCCTATCCGGGCCACGCGAAAAAGGTTATGAACGCGCTCTGGGGACTGGGTCACATGATGATGCTTACGCGCGCTCTCGTCATCGTCGATGCCGACATCGACGTCGCGAATCCACGCGAAGTCGCGTGGTATGTTCTCAACAATCTCGCGCCGGAACGCGACATCGTGATGATGCCCGGTCCGGTAGACGACCTCGATCATGGCTCCTACAGTATCGCGTACGGCACGAAGATCGGCATCGACGCCACGCGCAAAGATGCGTCGGAGGGTTACACGCGCGAGTGGCCGCCCGACATGATCATGGACGCCCAGACCCGCCGGATGGTGAGCGAGCGTTGGCGCGACTACGGGCTCGATTCCATAGCGCGCGCGCTCTGCGCAAACGACTGGTCGGGACAGGGGCCCGCCGCCTACACTGCGCTGATGAAATGAGAGCCGTCGCGCTTTTCTTGCGCGAGATTCGCATCGAGCATACGCTCTTCGCACTGCCCTTTGCTTATGTCGGCGCCATCCTTGCCGCGCACGGGATTCCAACGCCGGCGCAACTCGGCTGGATAACCCTTGCCGTGCTGGGAGCTCGAACGGCGGCGATGGCGGCAAATCGCTTTCTCGATCGCGAAATCGACGCTCGCAATCCGCGCACCGAACGGCGCGCGCTGGCGAGCGGTCTGCTGCCTGCTTCAACGATGTTGTGGGCCACGGCCGCGGGACTCAGCATTCTCTTATGGGCAGCGTGGATGCTCAATCCACTATGTCTAAAGCTCTTGCCGATCGCCGTCGTCCTTTTACTGATCTATCCGCTCTGCAAACGCTTCACGTGGCTCACCCATTTCGTGCTGGGCGCGGTCGATGGCTTGGCGCCGTTGGGAGCCTACGTCGCAATCGCCGGAAAGATCACGCTACCTGCCCTCGCGCTCTTCGCGGCGGTCACGATCTGGGTCGCGGGATTCGACATCATCTACGCGCTCATGGACTTATCCGTCGACCGCGAGCAGGGAATCGCGTCGCTGCCGGTTCGCTTTGGGGAGCGCAGCGGACGCTCCTTGCCGATCCTCCTTCATCTGGGGATGCTCGCATTGCTCTCCGGTGCCGGAATGCTCGACGGCGCCGGCCCGTCATACTATCTCGGCATCGCTGCGTTGGCGATTCTAATCCTGTATGAAGAGTATCTCTTTCGTAGCGGCGCAAATCTGTTCGTTATCAACGAACGGGTCTTTCTTTCGAACATGACGTTTTCGGTCGTCTTCTTGTTGACGACGCTGCGAGCTTACCGATGAAGCGCCGCGCGTTCATCGCGGCCGCGGGCGCGGTTGCCGCCGGCACAACGCGCGCGGCGGCGCAAATCATTCCCGGCCAGCCGCTCACCCCCCGCAACCAACTGTTCTTGCAGCAGCTTACCGTCGCCGTCAACGTCACGCTCTCCGGCGCGTTGGGAAAGTACGGTCAGGAGGTCGTCAAAGGCGTCCAGGCCGCCGTCGACGAGCAGAATCGCTTTAACGCGCAAATATCTAACGTTTGGGGTTTCCGAGGCATAGACGATCGCAACGACCCGGGCCTTGCCGCCTCCAACGCCAACGTCGCAGCGGCCGATTCGACGGTGATCGGAGTAGTCGGCAACCTCACGGCTCCGATGACGCTGGCGGCGCTTTCGCACTATGCGAACACGGGTTTCGCCGTTATCGTGCCGACCGTTACGGCCGATTCGGTCACCGCGCGCGGTTACCACAACGTGTACCGCCTCCCGGCCAAGGACAGCGGCGCGGGACGGCTTTTTGCCGGTGCCGCGCTCGAGGATAAGCGAGGCGTTCCGACGATAGCCATCGCCTTCGACGGCGATTATGGTTACGACGTCGCGCGCGGATTCGTGACCGCAGCCAAGAGCAGTCATCACGATTCCGACTTGCTGCTCTTTCCGATCGACAAAACCGACCCCGCGCAAGCGGCGCGAACCGTGATGGACCGCAGCCCCGGATACGTCTTTCTTGCCGGAAAAACGGCTGAGATGGGACCGGTCGCCGAGGCGTTGCGTCTCGCCGGTTACACGGGCGACTTCGGTGCGGCCGACGGATTCTATAACACCGAAACGATTACCACCTACGCGAAAACGCTCAACGGGGCGTATGTCGCATCGTCCATGCCGCCGCTCGATCACATTCCCAGCGCGATGCAGCTCGTTACCGACTTTCAGCGAGAGGTCACGCAAATCACGACCTTCTCCGCGTACGGTTACGCAGCCGCCCAGCTCATCATTTCCGCTTCGCAGCGCGGCTACGCGACGACGCGCACGGCGCTGTTGAACGAGTTGCAGCGCGGCGGCACGTTCACGGCGCTTATCGGCCAGTTCGCCTTCAACGTCAGTGGCGATCCGCTCATTCCCAACATCTATCTGTACGCCATCGGTAGCGATGGATTCAAGTACGTTCGGCCGGCGGTGCGGACCGGTTTTGTTCTGTAGCAAAAACACGTAGTGCCGCAGGAAGAATTTCGAAGCGAGCCGGCGTCGTGCCGGCCGGCTCTCCATCGGCGGTGATGCGGTGCCGGCGGCGGGTGCTTACCGAAAACGCAGTCGAACGGAAGGTGCGCACCCCTTTGGCGAAGCGCCCCTGGTGCGAGACGATCGCGGAGAAAATTCGGATCGCCGTTAGGAAGCCTTCGCCGTCGATGGCATAGAGATCGAGCCAGCCGTCGTCGATTGCGGCATCGTCCACCGTGATAAAACCTCCGAAACTTTGGCTGTTCGCTACCGTTAGCTGGATCGTTTTCAAGCTCGAGCGCACGCCGTCGTAATCAACTTCGGCGTGAAATGGGCGCGCGAATCGAATCGCGCGTAGCGTGCTCAGCGCAATGGCGGCGAATCCAAAACGCTGTTTGTCCTCGGTTTTCTGCAATCTGACGATGCGGCTGGAGATGCCGAGGCTCGCTTCGGTTGCATAGTAAATGCCGTTGACGCGAGCGACGTCAATCCGTCGAGTCGTACCTGACGCGATCAACGCGCAGGCCGCACCGAGATCGAACGGAATCGCCAGCGTGCGTGCAAGGTCGTTGAAGGTGCCCAGTGGCACGAGCCCGATCGGTACGTCGAGCTCGATTGCGCGGGAGATCTGGCGCGCGAACGTGCCGTCACCCCCGGCGACGACGATGGCATCGAAGGGGCTGCCTGAGGCACTCTCCGGTACGGGCTCGACCCCCATGCGCGTCAGTTGCACGCGGACGGCTGCGCCGAACCGGCGTCCGTGCCGCGAGCGCGGATTGACGACGAGCGAAACGCGCATCGCTACCGGCGCGGCGCGATCAGAAGACGAACCAACTGAATTGCCGACCAGCCCGCAATACCCGCCAGAATAACCGTGCCGCCGATCATCACCAAATACCCAAGCGTTATTCCCATTTGGGTCATCGGATCGACATACCCGATGGCCTTTTCGGAGATGCTCAAACTCTCGTAGACGCCGTGAAAGACAAACCACACGATCGCGGCGCTCGGCGCCGTGAGGGCGAGCATCGTCAGATAATGTTGGAGCAGCTCCTTCCGACGATTCACGAGAAACAGAGCTTCGCCGCAGTGCGCCGAAGAAACCCTCCTCGAGATGCATTCCCCCAAGCGCCGGCCCAGGCCGCATAACCCGATGCCCGAGTCGCGCTACGAGGTACTCGCGCTCTTTACCGGCGCGATGATCGGCGCCTCGCTCGCCATCATGTCGACGGGCGCCCTCATGCCCTTCTTCAAGTCGGCATTTCATCTCGATCAGGCGCAACTCGGATGGCTGCTCTCCATTCAGTTCGTCGGATCGGTCGCGATGACTTCGGTCGCGGGCCTGCTGACCGACCGCTTCGGCGACAAGGCGATCGTGCGCTGGAGCGGCGTGCTGATGGGCGTTTCGCTAGTTGCAGCCTCGCTGGTCGCGAGCTTCTCGTGGCTCTTGGTCTGCCTGCTCGTCTATGGAATCGGCTACGCTGCCGTAACGCCAGCCGGCAGCCACGCCATCATCTTCTTTTTCAAGAAGGCGGACCGCGGCATCGCCATGGGGATTCGGCAATGCGGGGTACCGATCGCGGGCGTCCTGGGCTCGCTGCTGCTCCCCGCCATCGCGCTGCGCTACGACTACCGCGCGGCGCTCGCCGCTGCCGGCATACTGACGTTCGTCGCGAGCACGATCGCTTCGCAGTTCTATCGCGAGCCGTCCGAGTTGGAGGGCGAACGCGTATCGCTGCGTACCATGCTGGACGAGATGGTCCAGATCGCTCGCGAATCTCGACTCATTTTGCTCACACTTACGTCAATGGTCTTGATCGCCGGCCAGCTCGTTCTGATTGGATTTCTTACGCTGACGCTCGTGCATCGCGCGGGCTACTCGTTGAGCTTGGCGCTCGCGCTCTTCACGCTCTCGCAGGTGACTGCGATCTTCGGCAGGCTCTCATGGGGATGGCTGAGCGACCATCTCTTTGCCGGGAGTAGAGCGCTGCCGCTCGCCGTGGTCTGCATCCTCGCCGCGGCCATCGCATTGGCATTTGGTTCGATCACCGCGGGAACGCCGCCGTTGTGGGTCGCATTCTTGGCGGCCGCTCTGGGCTTTACGGCGGAAGGCTGGCTCGGCGTGAGCGTCATCGGGTTTGCGGAGATCGGCGGCGAGGAGCATTCGGGGAGCGCGCTCGGCGTCGGGCTGACGTGGACGCTGCTGGCGGCCTTTGTAACGCCGGCGCTCTTCGGAGCGGTCGCGCAAGTGTACGGTTTTGACGTTGCGTGGCGTTGCTTGGCGCTTCTTCAGATACTCGGCGTCGTGCCGGCGTTACTTGCCAGCCGCGCCGTAGCGCCGCGGGCTTCTACCTGAGCCTAACAGTCGACGTTGTCGCAATAAAAAACAAGTAGGCCAAGCTTAAGTTCTCCAAGGAGAAACTTAAGAAGTGATTAGCAAGAGTCGCTTTTTCGTCATTGTATGCTCGCTCGCGTTTTGCTAACTTTGAAATCATACGCGCCTCACTTTAAGAAAACCGGAAGGTGGTAATATAATGTGTCGTTTTCTGCCGTACATCGTAATCCTGACGGCATCGTGGGCGCTGGCGGGATGCGGAGGGTCGGGCGGAGGCTCCTCGGTCGCGCCGGTGACATCTGATAACGCACTAGCCGGAGCGGTGCGATCCCCCGATCAGCAGGCCGCGGATGCTGCATCTCGCAACAGGATTGCAGCCTTGGTACGCGGCAAGGTCAAGCACGTTTTCGTCCTCGTTCAAGAGAACCACACCTTCGATCAATTATTTGGACTATTTCCCGGCGTCAACGGCCACTACGTCGAAAACCTCGGGACATATCTCGCTCAAGAAACCGATTGCGAGTACGATCCCGAAACGTTAGGCTGTCAGCGTCCGTTCCTGATCTCGCCTAATACCAACAGCCCCAATTATGTTGAGGATGCGCCGGATATCACGGGCGGCAACAACGGTCGCTACGACCAAGAAGTAGGGATCGATCGCGGCAAGATGGACGACTTTCTCGTCGATGTCGAGGCCGGACAGCCCGTGCTCGGGCCGACCCCGAGCCCAGCACAGATCGAAGCGCACAACGAGTCGATCGGCATCGAGGGCGTATACGACTGCGACACCGTCCCGTATCTTTGGTACTACGCGAAAAACTTCGCGCTCTTCGATCACTACTTCCAGGCGAACACCGGAGACTCGACCCCAAGCAACATTCAGCTCTTTGCGGGTCAAATAGGGCAAACGGAGGCCGCGGCGGGTGAAGGCATACTCTCCCAGCCGCTACCCGGCGGGGGCTATTCCGATGGCGTGCCGATTTCAAACGACGACAATCCGCCTCCCGGAGATCTGCCGTTCTCGATCACGCCGTATTCGGGGGATAGCGGCACGTTCCAAAGTTATGCGACGATGCCGGTCCTGCTCAACCCGAACATGGATCGAGCAGCCAAAGAGAAAAGGGTCGTCGGCTACGAGGGTCGCGACATCACGAAGGAGGGGAACACTAACCGGCAGTCTATCCCTTGGGCGTGGTACGAAGAAGGACTCTATACCGCCAACGCGGGCTTCTCGGCGCATCATACGGCGCCTCTCTACTTCGATTATATCAACAATCCGGGTTCGGCCTTCGCAAGCAAGAAAACGCTGCGCGATAATACGGAAAGCAACGGTCTTATCGCGGACATCAAGGGAGGAAAACTGCCGGCTTCGGGAGTTTTCTGGGTCAAAGGCGGAAACGAGAACACGTACGGCTTGGTGCCGGCCGACCCAATCTTCACGGATAATCCTTCCGGCAGTAAGTATTACGTCGGCGACGACGATCACCCCGGGAGCGGTAGCTCCGACCATCAGGTCGCGCAAGCCTATCTCGCCGAGGTCATCAACGCCATTGCGAAAAGCAAATACTGGAAAGACTCGGTCATCGTCGTAACGTGGGACGACAGTGGCGGTTTCTACGATCACCTGCCGCCACCGGGCTTCGGGCAAACGTGCCCGCAGGATAAGAGTGGACCGGAACAGGGTTACCCGTGTGGCGATGGCGTTCGCTTGCCGGCCTTAGTGATCTCGCCGTTCTCTAAGACGGGAGTCGTCGTTCATGACTTCGCCGATCACGGCTCGGTCTCGAAACTGATCGAAGCGGTCTTTGGCTTGCCGACGTTTGGCTCGTTGCCTGACGAAGCCAAGGGCGTTTCGGTCGGCTTGCCGCCCGCAGACGGTGATCGTGCGACGTCGAATTTGTTCGATGCGCTCGATGAAAGCAAGCTCCACGGCGGCGCGTTGAACTCTCCAAAGCTAGCGGAGATTTCCTCGCCAAGCATTCCGCCGAACATGAGCTGCTCCACCTTGGGAATCACCCCGATCCCGTCACCAACATCTCTTCCAAACCAGTACGGCTCATACGAGACGGCCGGGTATTACTTGCACCAGCAACTCGAGGGCTCGCGTAAATATAAGATACGGTGTTCCGCGTCAAGGGTTTGCATAGTTCGGATCAAAGAACTGACCCGACTTTAACACGCCGTAGGCAACGGTCAAGAGCTTACGCATAACGGCGGTGATGATCGCCATGTTGGACTTGCGACGCTCGCGTAGTCGCTCAGCGAAGCGT
>PMUK01000109.1 GCA_003166915.1 Candidatus Cybelea palsarum | reverse complement strand
TCGAACTGAAAACTTCCGCAATCGCTCTCTCGTTCATTCGCCCGCGCGTCCTAGTGAGAGGTAAAAAAAACATAATCGGCGTTCCACGTCGGATGTTGCTGAGCACACGATCGTACTTCAAGAGCTTGTGAGGCTGGAAGCACTCGCCGTAAAACGTACCGAAGGTTCGGCCCGCGTAGTAAGGCGTGATTCCCCTGCCGTGACGGATCGCAAAAACATAGCATCCAGGCCGGTCCCAGCACTCAACTTCGTCCCAGAACTGCTCGCGTATGTCGCGGTCGTGGATCGCAATCTGACGACCCCCAGCGCGACCGCTTCTAGTTGGAAGAATATATGGCCCGAGAACGTCAAACGTTGCCAATGAAAAAGCCCTCCTGTAGACGGCGCATCGGTTAGAAAACGCCTTTGATTCATTCGCTCCCCGGGGAATCCGCACTCCACCGAGGCCCTCACGGACGGTTCGCCACGACCAGACCATTTCGGCGCAACAACCATGAGCTTATTTGTGGATCGTGTCTAAACTACACCAGGCGCGATCGAGGGATTTCGAGTAGCGAGCAAGCTAAGCCTACCGTATCGTCAGACACGTCGGGCTTGGCTTCTCGTAGCGACTTCACGAACCATATTGAGGTGCCACTGTCCGACCTCTGAGTCGCTAATCGTGCGGGAAGTCTGCGCGTATAGGAACACGAAGGGCATCACGCCTATCACCGGCCGCAATCTACGCACGACATCGCGCATCAGTCGCTCGCTAGTGTCTTCCGCAGGTACGATCTGACGGCGGAGAATCGTCAACTTGATGCCGCTCCCACGACAGCGATCGACTACTTTCTGACTCGCGTATGAAACAACAAGCCAGGGCGTCACGCCGTGGGCGGATGCTTTCTTCACTACGTCCTTGAGCGCCTTATCGTCGGGCCGAAGCCATTCGCGCATGTTCTTTACGCTGATTCCGAACTTCACGCCTGACGCCTTGGCGGTCGCCTTGAGGTCGAGGCGGTTCTGCCCGTTCGAATCGTAGACGTTGCCGACGTTAGCGACTTGCGTTACGTCAACGAAGCAGCCTGATTGCTTCAGGATCGCTCGAACGTAGCGTTCTCCAGGCTTGCCTATTTGCCGATCAAGAACGCGCTCGCGCTCACGGTACAACGATCGCAGGGCCTGCATCTCGGCAAGCGTCGGCCGCCTCTTATAGGAGTAGACGTGGTTAGGATCAGGTTCTCCGCCGAACCTCGCTCGCGTGCGATATATCCGCGCACCCTTAATGTACTCCTCCGATCGGAGGCTGTTGAGGGCATTCGTCACCGCCGCCGGGTCGAAGCCATAGTCGAAAACCAGAATGGATTCCAGGACCCTTCTCAAGACAGGTACTTCAAACTGCATAATGATGCCGAACGCCCACCAGCGCAGTTTTTCTCGCCCGCGTCTACTCGCCGAGCCAGGAAGAGGCTCTAGGTCAGCAATGCCCTCAAACCAGGGGTAAGTCGCTTGCGGCTGAAACGACGCGAGGGCACTTTTATAGGGGTTTACTTCAATGTCGCGGCTCACGCGCGCTTGATTTCGCCATTTCCCAAACTTAGCTTTGACACCTCGACCTCCGCTCTTAACCGTTGCCTCTTTATGTGAACTCCCTTAGCATTGGCCTCGTAGGCGCGCTGCGCGGTGAGAATTTGCATCATCGCATCGATAATCGTGACGTTCGACTCTTCGAGCATCCCGAAGTGCAGCTTCGGGCCATCCGGCGAACCGGGGACGACTTCTTTCGGTTTTCCCGACTCGGGCGTCGCTTCAAAAATCGCGCCGTCAAGCGCGCGCAAATGCTCCGGCGCCGCGAACTCCGCAAGACGAATGCGGCCGAGCGTGCGGCTCCCCCCAGTAAAGGTCGCGCGAACGCTTCCATCGCCGGCAACGGTTACGCCGAGCGCGTCGCTGGGAATCGTGATGCCCGCAAGCCGATAATCGGCAGCGTTGCGCAGCATCCCATCCGCGCTGCGCGAAAACTCTCCATCGCGCGTATAGAGTCTGCGCCCGTGGCCGTCGAGCAACGTAAAAAAACCAGGGCCGTCGATGGCGAGATCGAACGGACCGGCGCTTCGGGCCAGCTTACCCTGAGCGAAGAGCACTCGCGAACCGAGCGCAAGCGTTCCAAGTCCCGTGCCGCCGGGCGCGATCAGCTCGGCAAAGCTTTGCGCCGATCCTTTGAAACCGACGACACCGGCGTTGGCTAAGTTATCGGCAATCGTATCGAGGTTCCGCTGCTGAGCCGCCATGCCGCTGGCAGCGGCAAAGAGTGCAAGATCCATACCGCACGCTCCCTATTTCACGCGGGCCGCATCGGCCGACTTCTGACGCGTGGCATCGATCGCGGCGACCGCTTTTTCGGCACTCTCGAAAGAGCGCTCCGCGGAGAGCACGTCGATCATCTCGGCGATCGCATCGACCGCAGGACCTTCCAAGAATCCGCTCTGTACGCGACTGGTCGAAGGAAGACCAAGCGCGTGCGCGTCGAGGACCCCGCCCGATGGAACGTGCAGCACGTTGCGGAGGCCCAGTACCACGCGTTCCCGGCCGTCATGCAACGTTCCATCGGCTTCGTTGACGAAGGCACCGGCTCTCGTCTCACTCACGCGGCCGGCCGAATCGCGAACGCGGAACGCGCCGCCGCCGAGAATCGCGAGATCGAAATCGCGACCCGTATGCCGCAACGCGCCGCCTTCGCCGGAGGTCCGTCGTGCAACCGTGACCCCCAGCGCAGTCAGGAAGCCCCGCGCATCGATACGGCGAAACCCGTCGGTTGAAACGTTCGCGAGATTTTCGGTCGCGATTTCAAGCCGCGTTCGGGCCGCGACCATTGCGCTGGCCGCCCATGCAATTCCATCCATGCGCGCATGGTAGCGAAGCGGGTTGGCCGAATCGTTTCCGCACGATGACCGGGCTGCGGTTCCTCACGCTTGCGGTTATGGCGACACTCGCCGTAGCGTGCAGCTCGCCGTCGGCGCGGGAACGCACCGACGACGCCGAGCTTGCCGCGGTCGCCCCCCTCAAAGCGCAATATTCCGGCGTCGTGATGGGCTTCGACATCCGACCGCCCGACACGCTGATCGTCAGCCTCGACTTGCAGAGCTACCTTGACATGGACGACGACGCCGTCGCCGCGATGCAGCGAACCGCGCTGCTCCGCTGGCGCTCGGCTTGGAAATCGGGGCATCCGCATTCGCACGCACTGCTGCACGTCCGCTTTATCGATTTTATCGGCCGCAAGGTCGCCACATTGACGACGGAGACCTAGAGTCTGGCGAGAACCGCTTGCGTGAACGCGCGCGTCGATACCGGGGCGCCGCCCGAACGCGCCACGTCGGCGGTTCGCAAACCGTCGGCGTAGGTGCGGTCGACGGCGTGCTCGATTCGAGCCGCAGACGAATCGTCGGCGAGGCTGTGGCGCAGCAACATTGCGGCGGAGAGAATAGCTGCCGTTGGATTTGCAACGTCTTTGCCGGCCAAATCGGGCGCCGTGCCGCCGATCGGCTCGTAGAGGCCAAACTGCCGTCCAGGAGAGCCGCCTGAGCCGAGACTTGCGCTGGGGAGCGTCCCGAGCGAACCGGTGAGAATGGCGGCTTCGTCCGAAAGGATGTCGCCAAACATATTCTCGGTGACGATCACGTCGAAGTCGCCCGGCCGCGCCACGAGCTGCATCGCCGCGTTGTCGACGAGCAGATGCTCGAGACGTACGTCGGGATACTGCGCCGACATCTCGCTGACGACTCGCCGCCACAACCGCGACGTCTCCAAGATATTCTGCTTATCCACCGACGTGACGTGCTTGCGCCGCGGGCGCGCTAAATCGAAAGCGATGCGCGCGATGCGCTCGATCTCCGGCGCGCGATAGATCATCGTGTCGACCGCCTCCTCGACGCCATCCACGGTTCGCTGTTCCTTGGGCAGGCCGTAATAAATGCCGCCGGTCAGCTCGCGCACGACGAGCAGGTCGAGGCCGCGCACGATCTCGGGCCGCAGCGACGAGGCGTCTTCGAGTCCGGGAAAGACGCGCACTGGCCGCAAGTTCGCGTAGAGCTCGTAGTCGCGCCGCAACAAGAACAGCGCGTACTCTGGGCGTTGTGCCAAAGGAAGTCCGTCGTACTCCGGCAAGCCGACGCTACCAAACAGGATCGCATCGCTGCGATCGCAGAGCGCTTTAGTTTCCGGCGGCAGCGCGGGGAGCCCGGCGGCAAGCGCCGCTGCACCGACCGGCGCCACCGTGCACTCGACGTCGGGCCGGACGCGGCGCAAAACCTCGGCGGCACACTGCGTGACCTCCGGGCCGATCCCGTCGCCCGGCAAGAGCGCGACGCTATTAATAGACGGTGATGCGCTTGGTGTCGTCGTGTTTGGGCGGAGGCTCGACCGGCGTGCTGTTTTCGGCCGGTACGGCAACAGCCTGGAGCCCGCCATTGCTTGCCAGGCCCTCGGTCCGTTCGAGCAGAGCAAGATGCGTCATCAGAAGACTGCGCAGCTCGCTCTTGGCCTTCTCCGTCGCTTCAACCGCCCGCTGCTGCTCGCGCCGAACGTCGGAGATCGTATCGCTGTAGCCGGCGATCTCGCGTTCGTTGGCCAGACGCGCCTGATCTCGGATGAGGTCGGCCTCTTTATGCGCCGACGCCTTGACCTCGTCCGCCGTGCGCTGAGCGAGCACCAAGGTGTTTTGCAGCGACTCTTCGATCGCTTTGAAATGACTCACGCGCTCCTTGAGGTCCGCGATCTCCGCCTCGAGAGCGGCCCGCTGCTGCGCCTCGTCTTCGAGCGTCTCGATTACTTCGTCGAGAAACTTATCGACGTCGGCGCGCTCGTAGCCTTGAAGAGCCTTCTTGAAAGTCTTGTGTTGTATGTCGACTGGTGTGATCTTTTCCATCGCTTTCGTGTCCTACGGTCTATTGCCCATGAAATCGAAGGTTCCGTCGGCCATCATCGAGTCGCGCAAACCTGCGGCATTCACGACGATGCCGGCGGGGACGACTAGGTAAATGGACTCGGCGAGCTTTTGGATCTTGCCGTCGATAGTGTAAGCGACCCCCGAGGTAAAATCCACGACCCGTTGCAAAAGCGTTCGATCGGCGTTTTGCAAATTCATGATGACGACCTGCCGATTCCGCAGTGAGTCGGCGATCTCGACGACGTCTTGATAGCTGCGTGGGGAGTAAACGCTCACCTGCGTGCCGCCGCGCCGTCCGGCGGTCGACAGCGGCACGACGCGCCCCGACGGCACCTCGTCCTCATAAAACTCGTCTTCGTCGTCGCGAATCGAAAAAAACGAGCCGATCTTGCTGAACACGCTCACGTTTGCCTCCCATCTGTGCGCGGGCCAAAGAGCGCCTCTCCGATGCGCACCATCGTCGAGCCGGCTCGCAGCGCTTCGCGCCAATCTCCCGACATACCGATGGAAAGCGTACTTCCACCTATGCGTGCCAAGGTCTTGGCAGCGAGCTCGAATGCGCGCGATATTGCGTCGCGCTCGGCGCCCAGCGGTCCCATTGCCATGACGCCCTCGAGGCGCAAGCTCGCCTGGCCTCGAAGCGTTTCAGCGAGCTCGTCGGCCTGATCGGGACGACACCCAAACCGATCGGACGGCGTAATGTTGAGCTGCAGCAGTACTGGCAGCGTCGCGCCGAGTTCTTGCGCCGCCCTTCCCAGGGCGATGCCCGCTTCGGCCCGATCGACGCTCTGGACGAGGTCGAACGTCGCTGCGATGGCTTTCGCCTTGTTACTCTGTATGTGGCCGATGAAGTGCTTGCGCACGGGAGGCAGCAGCGGAAACTTGCGGCGCGCCTCTTGCAGATAGCTCTCACCCAGATCGGTCAAGCCGGCCTCGATTGCCTGGGCGACTACTTCGTGGGGCTGGCGCTTGCCGACCCCGACCAACGTGACGCCGCCTGGATCGCGCCCCTCTCTACGCACTTCTTCATCGATCGCGCTTCGCAGCGCTCGATAGCGTTCCTCGACTCCTTGCCTCATCCACGCGCCGGCCGGACCGGTCTGGCGTCGGTGCGAGGACCGGGTCGAGTCGCGCAATAGGCGATTCCGATCGCTCCAACGACGATCATCGGCAGGGCGTAGAGCTGGCCGCCGGTCAGGCCCATCCAGCTGAAATCGGTCTGCCGCCACATCTCCGCGATCGTTCGCGTGATCCCGTAGCACGTGAACCAGGTCCACGCGACGACGCCGTCTTTGGGCTTGAGCCGGTAGACGATCAAGAGGATCGGCAGCGTCAGGATGTCGAGAATCGCCTCGTAAATCTGCGAAGGATGACGATATGCCGCAACGCCGTTGAGCACCGGCGCGGAGGGGAAGACCAGGCACCAGGGATGGTCGGGACGGCAGACGTCCCCCCACAGCTCGTCGTTGATAAAGTTCACGATTCGCACCAGCGTGATGCCGACCGGCAGCATCATCACGACTTCGTCGCCGACGACCACGTATTTCAGACCCGGATGCTGCCGAATGAACAGCCAGATCGCCACCAGCACGCCGATCAATCCCCCGTGGAAGGCCATCCCGCCGTTCCAGACTGCGATAAAGTTGACCGGGTTGGAAAAATAGAACGAGGCGTCGTGCTTGCTGATGATGTCGTTGATGACGAAGACCGTTCGCCCGCCGACGAGCACGCCGATCAGCGCGTAGAAGAGAAAATCCTGAATCTGCTGCTTTGTGAGCCCCAGGCGGCGCAGCCCGGCCGGACGGCTCATCCACAGATAGACGCAGGCGAACGCCACCAAATAGGCGATGCCGTACCAGTGGATGCCGAATCGCGGACCGAGATGGATCGCGACCGGGTCGATGTTTGTCGGATAGGTGAACCAGTGCTGCATTTATAACAATCTTTCGACTGATGACCGCGACGACACATATCACCGCCGGCATCGCCTTCCTTGCGGGCCTCGTTTCCTTCGTTTCGCCGTGCGTCCTTCCGATGGTACCGGCCTACCTCTCGCTGCTCACGGGTGAGAGTCTCGAAGACCTCAAGAACGAGCCGACCGCCCACGCGCGGGTGCAAACGATGGCACACGCCGTCGCGTTCGTCGCCGGATTCAGCCTGATTTTCGTCGGATTGGGCCTAAGCGCCAGCGCGATCGGAGGCGTGCTGAATGCAAACCGCGTGCTGATCGCGCAGATCGGGGGTGCGCTCGTCGTCGTTTTGGGCTTGCACATGATGGGCATGCTGCGCATTCCCGTCCTGATGATGGACGCGCGCCTGCATCTTCAACACGACCGCCGCACGCTGTGGACCTCCGGCTTGGTCGGCATCGCGTTCGCAGCCGGCTGGTCGCCTTGCATCGGCCCGATTCTAGCCGGCATTCTGGCCATTGCGTCGCAACAGCACAGCGCTGCGGCCGCGCTGCTGCTTTCCTGTTACTGTCTCGGCTTGGCGCTGCCGTTTCTTGCAACCGCTATGGCAATCGGTGTCGTTCTCCCGTTGCTCGCCCGCATCAAATCTTCGCTACACGCGATCGAGTTTGCGTCGGGGGCATTTCTCGTGGTCGTCGGCTTGATTCTCGTCAACAATGCGTTCCTCAACGTCGCAGGATGGTTCTATCAATTTGTACCGCAACCGAATCTTTAGCCTAAAGCAAACGCTCGTCATCGCGGCCGCGGCGATCGCCGTGCTCTGGGCCGACCAATATACAAAGCACCTGATCGTCAACCTGTGCTTTCCCGACGTCCCCGCGTGCCGTACGATCATCCCGAATTTCTTGAGATGGACGTACGAGCGCAACGTCCACGGCGCGTTCGGCCTCTTCGGGAGCAGCGCCGTCATGCTGATCGGGATGGCGATCGTCGTACTCGTGCTCTTTTGGTTCAGCTTCCGGGAGGCCGCAGCGCGTTCCCAAATCGTTCGGATTGCGTTCGGCATGATCGTCGGCGGAGCGATCGGCAATGTCGTCGATCGTCTCCACTACGGGTACGTCATCGACTTCATCGACTTTTACCGGATTTGGCCGAATATCTTCAACGTTGCCGATTCGTGTATCACCGTCGGCGTCGGCCTTCTGCTGCTCTCGAGCCTTGTTGCACGTCGTCACGGCTGAGCAAGCCGGGAAACGCACCGATGTGCTCGTTGCTTGGCTCTCCGGAGTTTCGCGAACCCTCGTAACGCAAACCGCGCGGCGCGGAGAGGTGCTCGTTAACGGCAGCCCCGCCAAACCCAGCCGCCCGCTAGAAACCGGCGACGTGCTCGAGTTCGAAATTACACAGCCGCCGGCGCTCGTGGCGCTGCCCGAACCGCTTCCGCTCGACGTCGTTTACGAAGACGACGATCTGCTCGTCATCAACAAGGCTGCCGGAATGGTCACCCATCCAGCACACGGCACGACGAGCGGGACGCTGGTCAACGCGCTGCTCGCACACGTACGGGCAAGTCTTCCTGGCGATCTGCTGCGCCCCGGACTCGTCCACCGGCTCGATCGCGACACTTCCGGCCTCCTCGTCGTCGCAAAGCGCGAAGAGAGCCTACGCGCGCTCGGCCTCGCTATGAAAGCGCGGCGCATCGAGCGGGAATATCTCGGACTCGTGCGCGGCGTACCGCAGCACCCGCTCGGTACGATCGAAGGGCCGATCGGACGCGACCCGCGCAATCGTTTGAGGTTCGCGATCGTCGCCGACGGCAAACCCGCCCTGACGCACTACGAGGTGCGTGAAGCCTTTGCGGCGCACTCCGAGTTGCTCTTTCGCCTAGAAACCGGCAGAACGCATCAGATTCGCGTGCATATGGCCGGGATCGGACATCCGATCCTCAACGATCCGCTCTATGGCAAGATTGAATCGCGCTTCGAGCTTCGGGGACAGGCGCTGCATGCGTGGCGGCTGGCGTTTCGCCATCCACGCACTGACGAAGCGATGTCGTTTGAAGCTGCGCCTCCTCGTGAGTACATGCACGCTCGTAAGCTCGTAAGCTCTTTGCTCGTAAGCCCCGCTCATGGGTGATGAGAAGACGTCCGTCGCTCCGCATCCATGCTCCGCTCCTACTCCCCAATTTTTCGCAACTTGGCATCCTGCCGTTGCGAAAAACTTGGAGGCTTCTCATCTCCCATGAGCGGTGCTTAGGAGCAAACAGCAACAAAAATGTTTGAGCTCCTTGCGCGAGATGGTGATGCGAGGCGCGGGCGGCTGCAGCTCGCGCACGGAGTTGTGGAGACGCCGTGCTTTATGCCGGTGGGGACGGCGGGGACGGTTAAGGGATTGGCACCGGGTGAGCTGGTGGAAGCGCAGTCGCAGATCGTGCTTGCGAATACGTATCATCTTTGGTTGCGGCCCGGGCTCGAGACGATCGAGGGCGCAGGCGGACTCCATGCATTTATGGCTTGGGAACGGCCAATTCTTACGGACTCGGGCGGGTTTCAGGTTTATAGTTTGGAGAGCAGACGTGAGGTCGATGACGACGGCGTCACCTTTCGGTCGCATATTGACGGGAGCGAGCATCGGTTTACACCTGAGAACGTTGTTGAGTTTCAAGAAGCCATCGGGAGCGATGTTGCGATGGTGCTCGATGTTTGCGTGAAGCTTCCCGCGCGACCGCACGAGCTCGAAGAGTCAGTGCGCTTGACGACCCTGTGGGCCCAGCGCTCCGTCGCCGCGCGCAAGGCGCCGGCGACTGTGCTCTTTGGGATCGTGCAAGGCGGGTTGGACCCGGCGTTACGAGAGCGTAGCGCGCGCGAGCTCGTGGCGCTCGATTTTCCTGGGTACGCCATCGGTGGGCTCTCCGTCGGTGAGACGCGCGAGCAAATGTACGCGACTGCGCGCGTAACGGCGTCGATGCTTCCGAAGGATAAGCCCCGCTATCTCATGGGCGTCGGGACCGTCCGCGACCTTCTCGAAGCGATCGATGCCGGGCTCGATCTCTTCGACTGCGTCTATCCGACGCGCTGCGGACGCAACGGACGCGCGATGACTCACGACGGCGAGCTCAACCTCTTCAATGCGGCCTTCACGCGCGATTTCGCACCGGTCGATCCGCGCTGCGATTGCGACACCTGCACGACCTTCTCTCGCGCGTATCTCTCCCATCTCTTCCGCAGCAAGGAGATGCTCGGGCCCCGGCTGCTCTCCTACCACAACGTATACCTCGTCAATGCGCTGATGCGCGAAGCGCGCGCGGCGATCGAGGCGCGGGAGTGGACGAACTTTCGCGCCCGCTGGAGGACGAGCGCTTAAGCCGCGCCCTGCAAGCCGCGCACGACGCGCGCGCAATCCGTGCAGATATCGGGATGGTCTGGATCCTCGCCGAGCTCCCGATACTTCCAACACCGCACGCACTTTGCTCCGTCTGCTTGCAATAACTCGAAGGCCTCCGCGTCGCCAGAGCTCAGCGTCAGCTGGGAGACGACCAGCGCCTCACGCAGGTTGTCACCAAGCGCGAGCAGCCGCTTGTAAACCGCGGGCGGCACGGTAAGGCGCACCTGCGCCTCGAAGTCGCGCGGTTCCGCCGACGCGGCAACTCGGGCGCGCAGCGCGCGCAGCCGCCGCCAGAGCGCGAGATCGCTTTCGGCGGCAGCGTTCCGGGAACGGTTTACATCGAAGGAACTGTCGAAAACGCTTTCGGTCCGCGCCAGCAGCCATTGGGGAAGATGCTGCCACGCCTCCTCCGCGGTAAACGAAAGCACCGGCGCGACGGTCGTGAAAAAGCGCGTCGCGATGTAGAGCAGCGCCGACTGCGCACTGCGGCGACGTGGATCGCCGGCAGCGCGCGAGTAGAGCGGATCCTTGAGCGCGTCGAAAAAGAGGCTCGACATCGAGCTTTCGAACTCGACGATGCGCAGATAGGCATCGTGTATCTCGCAGGAATCGTATGCGTCCTTAACGCCGGCGACGAACGCGTCGGTCACGCTGCAGGCAAGCCGGTCGATCGGCTCCATCGCTTCGCGCGCGACGACGTCCCCAGCGGAAAGGTCCTCCAGATTGGAGAGCATGAAGCGCATGCGATTTCGCAGGTTTCGGTAGACGCGTCCGACTTGGTCGACGACGTTGGGCCCGAAGCGCACGTCGTCGATGGGCTCGACCGAGGAAGCCCACAACCGTAAGACGTCGGCGCCCCAGCGAGCCATCGCATCGCTCGCATCGATGCCGGTTCCGCGCGATTTCGACATCGGGCGGCCTTCTTCGTCGTTTACCCAGCCGTTCTTCAACACGCGCCGGTACGGCGCGCGGCCTTTGATCGCGACGGCCGTGATGAGCGAGCTGCGAAACCAGCCTCGAAACTGATCGCCGCCTTCGAGAACGAGGTCGCTCGGCCACGGCATTCCGTCGCGTCCCAGCACGGCGAGGTGGGTCACTCCCGACTCAAACCAAATGTCGACGATGTTCTTCTCTTTTTCGAGATCACAACCACCGCAGCGCGGACAGACGAAGCCGTCAGGAAGATAGGTCTGCACCGGATCGCTCCACCACGAACCTGCGCCCGCCTCGGCGAAGCGTTTCGCGGCTAGGCGCGCCACGCGCGGATCGAGGATCGCTTCGCCGCACTCTCTGCAGATTAAGGATGGAATCGGCGTTCCCCACGTGCGCTGCCGCGAAAGGCACCACTCGGGATGCGTTTCGATCATCTGCCGCTGGCGCGCACGCCCCCACTGCGGCGCGTACTCGACAGCGTCGGTCGCGTCGAGCGCGCGCTGGCGAAGCAGGTTTTGATCCATCGCGAGAAACCACTGCGCCGTCGCGCGGAAAATCACGGGATTGTGACACCGCCAGCAATGTGGATAGGAATGCTCGTACTCCGCCGCGCTCCACAGTGCACCGCTCGCACGCAAGTCGTCGACGATGCGCGCATTCGCCGCGAAAATGTTCATGCCGGCGTAGGGCCCGGCCTCGGGGGTGAAACGGCCGGCTGCATCTACCGGATTGAGAATCGGCAGACCGTATTTCATTCCCGTATCGAAATCGTCGGCGCCGTGCCCGGGCGCAGTGTGGACTACTCCCGTCCCGGTCTCTAAGTCTACGTACGGCGCGAGAACGATCGTCGAATCGCGCTCCATGAACGGATGGCGCACGGCGAGTCCGTCGAGCTCTTCGCCAAGTACGCGACCGATCGGCGTCGCGTCCGCGAACCGCTCGCCCAACGCGCGCTGCGCGAGCGCCTCGGCGACGATCAGCATCTCGCCACCCACGCGATAGAGCCCGTAGGTCGCGTCGGCGCGCAACGCAATGGCTACGTTCGCCGGAAGCGTCCACGGCGTCGTCGTCCAGATGAGAAACGAGATGGGCGTGGTGGCCAGATCACCCTTCGATAAAGCCTGTCCTGAGCTGGTCGAAGGGGCCTGGGTGACAGTGTCATGCTGAGCCTGTCGAAGCATGACACCTAAGATGCGTTCCCGCTGCTCGTCGTTCGCGGTGAAACGGACAAAGATCGACGGTGACGTGCGCTGCTCGTACTCGATCTCGGCTTCGGCCAGCGCCGTTTCGTCGTAGATGCACCAGAGCGTCGAGCGCAAACCTTTATAGATTTGTTGGCGCTCGGCCAGATCGGCAAGCGCGTTTACGATCGTTGCTTCGAAAGACGGATCGATCGTGCGGTACGGATGGTCGAGAAAGCCGAAGGTGCCCATCCGCCGGCGCTGCTCTCGTTGACGGTCGAGCCAGTAGAGGGCGCGTTCCTTGCACTGCGCGCGCAGTTCGAGCGGATCGACGGCGTGAAAATCCTTGATCCCCAAATACTTGAGCGTTTCGTACTCGATGGGTAGTCCGTGCATGTCCCAGCCGGGAACGAACTTCGCATACTTCCCGTCGAGCAGTGCGATCTTCACGAACATGTCCTTGAGCACCATGTTCAGGAAATGGCCCATGTGCAACTCGCCGTTTGCATACGGCGGTCCGTCGTGCAAAATCCACGCGCCGCCCGGCGCGTTGCGCTCCAAGCGCCGCTCGTACGTTCCGTGCTCGTTCCACCACGCGACGCGCTGCGGCTCTCGCTTGGGAAGGTCCGCCTTCATTGGAAAGGCGGTCTTCGGCAGATTCAACGTGCCCCGGTAATCCATCACTCGTCGCCCAAGAGCTCGCCGAGGACCTCGAAGTTTCGCTCGGCGGCCGCTTGGACGACCGGGAGGCGCGCAGCCAGCGCAGCCGAGAGGCGGTCGCGCTCCGAGACGAGCCGGTCGACGAGCTCGTCGATTGCGCCGTCGCTCGGTCGCGGTCGGCCTGGAATCCAAAGCGCCTGCAAAGGATAGTCAAGGTCCTCGCAGAGTGCGGTCACTTTAGGATCGTACGGTATGGCAAGAAATGGGACGGCGAAACGTGCGGCGAGAACCAGCGCGTGCAGACGCATGCCGATCGCAAGGCGAGCGCCCTGCAGAATCGTGGCCGCCTTTTCGAGCGTGCACTCGGGGAGGAGCACGGGTGCTGACGAGCAAGCGCGAATGACGTCGGTCGACAGAGCAGCATCGGGAGCGCCTCCCAGCGGCAAGAAGGCCGCACGCACGTTGTGGCGCTCGGCGAGGCGATCGACGGCCCGCGCGAGGACGGGTATCCCATCCCGGAACGATGCGATCTTGCGCACGCTGATCACGGCGTAGGCGCCGCTCTCCGGCCCGAGCCCGTCGGCCGAAAGATCGTCACGCGGTGCAGGCCGGTCGTATAAAAAAACGGGATCCGCGGTGCGCTCGACCGGCGCGCCGGGCAAGAGATGCTTGAGCAGCCGCAGCGACCGCTCGTCGCGCACGGTTGCGCGATCGAGGCCCTTGCAAAACCCTCGCACCACCCAGCGTCCCCAAAAATCGAGCGGTCCGATGGATTGCGCGAAGATCATCGCCTTGCGTCCGGTGCGAATCGCTTCGCGCACGACGCCAGCGTAGTAGAGCAAGCTGCGCAGGCTCGTTTTGTTTTGCAAGAGACCTCCGCCGCCGGAGAGCACGACGTCGGCCCGTCCGATGGCGGTGCGAATGGCGCGCCAGTCCCATCGGGGCGTCGCATCGACGTCATAGGCGGCCGCAGTGCGCTGCGGTGTTGCCGACAGCACCTCGATCGATGCCGCGGGAAAGTCACGGCGCAGCCGCTCGACGATCACCTCGAGCAGCGCTTCGTCGCCCAAATTCCCAAAACCGTAATAACCGGAGATCAGCACGCGCGTCACGTCTGAGTCGACGTACTGCGCCGATAGATCCAGATCAGCACCGCGCCAACGATCGCGCCCGCGACGAGCCCGTTAACGATTCGCAAGACCGAAATCTCGATCGGCGTGTGCAGGTGCGAAAACGTGTCGATGACGTCCCCGATCCCGACTCCGATGCACAGCGCCAAAAGCCATCCAATCGCGCGCCGGTGCGGCGGCAGCAACGCCGGCAGCACCATCATGGCGGGAAAGCCGATCAAGAACTCCTTGAAGCGTGGACGGACGCTCAGCGTCGCGGTCAGTAGATGGCGAAACGCGAGCTCGAAGGGGGAGGGCGAGACTTCGCTGTCGTTGCCGCTGCGCACGAGCATTAACACGCCGGCAGCGATGATCGCGACGCCCGCCAAGAGCTGATAGGTCAATACCGGCGAGAGAAAGACGTCGCGCGGCCGCTCGACGCCCGAGCCGAAGCGCCGGTCGAATAGGTAGAGCGCCAGCGCAATGAGCGGCGGGAGCGCCAGGACGAGCCGGACGCCTCGAAAGCGCTCGATCTCCTCCATTGCCAGCGGCGCGCTCATGATGCCGACGACGACGAGCGCGCCGAGCAGCGCGACGCCCGTCGCCGCCAGAGTCCAGCCCAGGCTACGGACGAACTGCGTACTTGCGCCACTTGCGGGCGTTTCATTCCAAGCCGGAATCAAAATCAGGATTGCCGCGGTCGCGAAGAGCAGCGCGCCGGCCAGTGCAATAGCGGAGCGCGCGAACGCGTCGTGGTGCGTCAGCAGCCCGAGCAGATAGAGCGCGATCGTCGCGCCGTAGGCTATGACGGCAACCCGTCTCCCGTACAAGCCAAAGAACTCGAGCAGCAGCACGAAAATCGACGGCACGGCTAGCGCCGCCAGCCCAACGAGAATCCGATTGTTGCCGCGATACGCAGGAATCGGCGTGGCGCGGCCGAGACGAAAGCCGCCGGCGCGCAGCTGCTCTGCGATCTGCTTGATCATTTCGACATTAGTCGCCTCGACCGAGAGATCTCCGTCTTGATGCGCCCACGGGCGTAAGTACGCGACCCGGACGTTGCGTTCGCGAACGCCCAAAACGTATCGCGCGACGACCTCGTCGAGCTTGAGCTTATCCAGCTCGGTTTTGGCGATGGCCTGAACGCGAACCGTCCGGCCGGGAATAAGCCGCGCGAGGGTGTCGTTACCCTTCTGCACTTGACTGGGATCGTACGTCTCGATCGACCCGAAGTTGAAGAGGTGGCGTTTGAAGGCTTCCGCCGTATCCTCCAGGTGATCGGGATAGCCGGCAACCGCGTTGGTCAACCCGAAGAAGATAACCGTCGAGACCTTCGGATCGTAGGCAAGCACGTCGTCGAAAAGCGCTTCGATCTGCGGCGCACGAAAACGCTCGTCATTTTGAAAACGCGGAACCACCAGTAGCCCGAGCCGGTGTGCCAGCGCGATTTCGTCCGTGGGGATGCCTAAGCCAATCGCGTCGAAGTAGTCGATTTGCGTCCGGACCTCGATGAGCCAAGGGCGCGTCGCCCGCAAGACCCGCACGGTTTTGGGGCTAAAATGCAACGAAAGCTGGGCCAAATAACGTCGATAGGTCGACGAATCGGATACTAGGAGATAGATGGCGCCGGCGTCGACGCGCCGGCCGGCGACCAAGGAGGCCAGCAAGGGATCGCGGATTGGGGAGAGGCGCGACTGATTGAGCAGCGCCGCCCCGGTCGTCGCATAAGACTTTCCGTTATAGCCGACGTTCGCGCCAAGCTCTTCCGTGAGGGCGAGCGAGGTCAAGCCTGCACGCCGGAGCGCGATCAGAAATGCGGCGGGATTATAGTTGTACGAGCGCGCGAGGGCATCGAGATCGCTGAAATCCATGGCGAGTTCGACGCGGTTCGCGTGCGACTCCGTGCGAACGCGAAATGCCGCGACGGCCAGCGAGGCGATCAGCGCGACGAGCAAGACGATTGCCGCGTAGCGCGTCCGGGGTGTAAAAAGAGTCACGAAGCGGGTGTCTTCGCCCAGCAGCGCAGTTTTTCTGCCACGGAATCACAGAAGGGCTCGCCATAGGCGAGCCCTCCTGCCGTCGCGTATGCGCGGTTCCCTTTTTGTCGGGCCACGCATACCGGGTGTGGGCGACGCTTGTTGTGTCATCGCGTACGCTCGCTGCCCACAAATCGAGTGACGCGGAAGCTCGGCCTTCGAGGGTAGCAGATTATCCCCTCCAGGGGAAGCGTTACCATCTCGGCGCGCGCTTTTCGAGAAACGCACTGATGCCTTCGTGCGCATCGGCCTCGAGTGCGTTTGTGGTCATAACTTGTTTGGTGTAATCATACGCGGCTGCTTGATTTAGATCGATTTGCGCATAAAACGCCGCTTTGCCGATGCCGACGACCGTTGCGCTAGCCGTTGCGATTTCGCGCGCGAGCGCGAGCGTCTCGGCGTGGAGACTCTCCGGCGCAACGACGCGATTGATCAAACCCCAGTCGAGTGCCGTCCGCGCGTCGATCGGCTTGCCTGTCAGCAGCATCTCCATTGCGCGCTTGCGCCCGATCGCACGTGAGAGCGGGACCATCGGCGTACTGCAGAAGAGGCCGATGCGCACGCCCGGGGTCGCGAACGAAGCCTCCGTCGATGCCACGGCGAGATCGCACGCGGCCACAAGCTGACAGCCCGCGGCGGTCGCGACTTTTTCGACCTCCGCGATGACCGGTTGCGGAATGCCTGCGATGCGCGCCATCAAATGGACGCAAGCGTCGAAGATGACGCGATACGTCTCGACGTCGCGGTCGAGTAGTTCGCGCAGGTCGTGACCTGCGCTAAAGGCGGGGCCCTCTCCGCGCAGGACGATGGCGCGAACGGCGGCGTCCTGCCCGGCCGCAGCCAGCGCACCGTCGAGCTCACGCATCATATTTAATGAGAGCGCGTTGCGTTTCTCGGGGCGGTTCATGGTGATGACGGCGATCTCGCCGTCACGCCCTACGGTGATTTCGATGCACGCGGGGTTTACCGTGGGCATTCCTACTCCCTCGGCGCCGAGGATGGCGACGGCGAGGCCGACGGCGGTGATGGAGGGGCCGACGGCGTCACGGACGGCACGGCCGCGCGCATTGCTTTCGCCCACGGCGGATCGGCCTTCGTCGAGACGCCGCGGTGTAGGGACGCGCGGCTCTGCGCTCCGTATCGTGAGTGTGGAAAGTGCACCTTCACGTAGACGTAGAGCCTGACGGCATGGTCGCGTGCAACGTCGCCGGGAAGTTCGGCATAGAGCTCCGCGAAAAGAAACCCCGTCGACGCGAGCCACGGATCCTTTGGGTAGCGCGCAGCCCACCGATCGAACGAATCTTCCGTTAGAAGCAGCAGATGCTCCGCTTGCTCGGGGAGGAGCCGATGCGTCTCGTACCGCTTCTTGAGCTGCATCGCTTCGTAGCGGACGCGCAGCGCGCTCATGTTGAGCTTGCCGAAGTATTCGTCGGCCGGCGCGCTCGTGACGGCAAGTTGGGAGAGCAGGACGACGCACGTAAGCATGTCCGGCTTTTACCCGAAAATGGGCGATGACGGGCTCGAACCGCCGACATCCTCCTTGTAAGGGAGGCGCTCTCCCAGCTGAGCTAATCGCCCACGCTTGCTCGCGGCGTAACCCTTCGGCCGACCGAGTTTCTTTTACTCCACGAAGCGCCGGGTTGCTGTGGGAGGTTTAGTTGCGCATCGTGACCGGGAAATTCGTAATAACGAGAACAGCATTGAAGACTCATTATCGCGCGGACTACACAAGCGAGATCGGGAACGTGACTCTGGCACGACGCAGCGTGGCCGGATTTGCGAGCGCTTGCGGTTTCTCCGACAGCGAGATTGCGGATATCCGGCTCGCCGCAGGCGAAGCGTTGAGCAACGCCGTCGAGCACGGAAGCGGGATGCCGTCTGCCGGCTTCACGGTCGATTGCAGCTTCGATGGTGTCGAGCTTCGGATCGAGATCCAAGATAATGGGACCGGGTTCCGCGCGCCAGAGATTCGTACCACCATCGAGCCCGACCAGCGCGGCCGTGGCTTTGGGATCTTCCTCATGCGCCGCCTCATGGACGACGTCGTTTTTGGAGGTAACGGGTCGATCGTCCGCTTAATCCGCCGCCAAACGAAGCGCTAATAAAAAGAAAACACTAATAAAAAGGAGGCTCGGTTTGGTCTAGATCGAGGAGCCGAGAGGCGATGTTTACTATCCGTAAATGAGCCCCGAGGCGACGACGAGCTAGGCCAAACCCAGCCTCCCTTTAGGTTTTGGTTGCGATCTTTTTCTGCAAGAGTGAGATGGCGGCGCTTAGTTGCGCGTCGCGGGAAATGTCCCCAAAGTGATCGTCGCGCGGTTCGACGACGGAAATGTCTGGATCGATGCCCCGTAGATTGATGTCGCGCCGATTCGGCGTCAGGTAGTGGGCGGTCGTGATCTTGATCGCGGCTCCGTCGGGCAGCGGCGTCAGCGTCTGCATCACGCCCTTGCCGAACGTGCGGGCACCGATCAACATGGCAATGCCGTCGTCTTGCAAAGCTCCGGCCGTAATCTCCGACGCCGACGCGGTGTATTGGTTCACGAGGACCGTGAGCGGAAGCGCAATCGACGGATCGTCGTCGGCGTGGATCGTCGTATCGTGCCGGCCACGCTCCTCGACGGTCAACAGCGCCTTATTGGCGATGAAACGCGAGCTGATGTCGAGCGCGGAATCGACGTAGCCACCGCCGTCGTTGCGCAAGTCGAGCACGAGCGCCTTTGCACCCTGCTGGTTCAGGCGCGTGATTGCGGCATCGAACTCATTTGGCGTCGATCGTCCGAAGGCCATGACCCAAACGTAGCCGATGCCACCACTCAACATCTTGTAGATGACGGTCGGGGGCTGGACGTCTTCACGTGTAATCGAGACGACCGACGTTGCGTTCGAGTGCGCCACCGTTACCGCAACGACGGTGCCGGCTTTGCCGCGCAGCAGCGAACTGACGCCGTCGACCGTGAGGCCCTTCGTGGGCGCGCCGTTTACGGCGGTAACGAGGTCGCCAACTGCAAGGCCAGCGCGCTCCGCGGGCGTACCGGGGAGCACGTACGTGATGCGCACGAAACCAGACGCGGTATCGGGCTGGATCATCACACCGATGCCGCCGATCCGCGCCGGATCGAGCGCCTCGTTAAACGCTTTGAACTCGGCAGGAGTGAAAAACTGCGTGTAGCGATCGTTTACGGCCTTAGCCATCGCATTGATGGCAGCATAGGCGAAATCGTCCGGTGAGGCATTTGCCGCGCGAGCCGCGGCAGCAATCGCACCGTCGAGCTCGGCGACCGTCGCGTCGCGATCGGATTCAACGTGCAGCGTCGGTGCGGCGATCGGAGTGCCGGCCTTGCGCGCAGCATCCGCCAAAGCTCCGCTTGCGGCAGCGAGGAGTGCGCGCGGTTCGACCGTTTCGTAGTAGGTCGTCGTCAAAAGGCGATAACTCTCGGAGACGTCTCCAGCCAACTGATACGGGAGCACTTCGCCGGCCGGCGCGGCGCCGAACCAGATGAGAGCGGCCGCACACAGGGCGGCGTACCGAACGAGCTCGCGCTTGAACATCATCGTCCTTTCTTCGTTACCCAATCTCAGAACGCTTTGGAACGTTAATTTGTCTCATCCGTGCTTCATCGCGAGGCCGCGCGGCGTAGCCGGTCCATGATAGCCAGGCCGAGTCCGCTCTCCGCTACCGGCGCCGCATCGATCCGCTCGAGGGCTAGAGCGTCGAGCGCGTGCAGCATCTCGAACAGGGTCGCCGCTGCTTCGCGCAAGTCGCCCCGCCGCGAAAGGGTTCGGGAGGCCGCGTAGCCCTCGTATGCATCGCGCAGCGTAAGGACGCCGGCACGGCGGCGTTCGGATTCGGGAACGAGCTTGGGATCGATTAACCGCAACGGCGTCGCCGGGGCGTAATGTTGCGCAAGCTGGCCTGGCGCTCGCACCGCCGAGGCGAGAGTCGCGCGCTCCAACGGTCCGATTGAGGCTTCGATCTGCTCGACGGCGATCGCACCGGGACGAAGCAAAACCGGTCGAGGCTCCAATGCGACGATCGTGGACTCGATCCCGTGCATCGTCGCGCCGCCGTCGAGAATGAGATCGACGCGATCGCCAAGCATTCGCGCAACGTGCTCGGCGCGCGTTGGGCTGAGGCGTCCGAAGGGATTCGCGCTTGGCGCGGCCAGGGGAGATCCGACTGCCTCGAGCAGCGCGCGCGCGATCGGATTGTCGGACATCCGCACGGCAACCGTCGAAAGGCCGGCCGTTACCAGCCCGGGCACGGCCGGCCTTTTTGCAAGCACGAGGGTCAACGGACCCGGCCAGAAGCGCTCGATCAGCGTTTCGCCGGCAGCCGGAACGGCCGCGACGACCTCTTGAAGCATCGCGCGATCGGCCACGTGCACGATGAGCGGGTCGAACGACGGGCGCCCTTTGATCTCGAAGATTCGAGCGACGGCTCGAGCATCGAAGGCGAGCGCGCCGAGGCCGTAGACGGTTTCGGTGGGAAAAGCCACGACGCCGCCTTGCCGCAGCAGCACCGCGGCGCGGGCGATCGAGTCGCGGGTTGCCGGCAACAACATGCGCTAGCCCCGGCGACCGCTCGCACGGGAAGGGATGGCCCCCGAACCCGGATTAGATAGAAAGGTAATATGGGCGATCGAAATCGGATGGTCTGGTGCTGCCTTCTCAGCGCCGTGCTGACGGCGTGCGGCGGCGGTTCTACTCCAGCGCCCGCGGGGCCATTTGAGCCTCCACCCCCGGCCAAACAGGGTAAGTACTTCAAGCATATCGTGATTTTGATTCAAGAGAATAGGACGTTCGACAATCTCTTCGCGACCTTTCCGGGCGCGGACGGTACCAGGTCCGGCAAGACACACAACGGTAAGATTCTACTGCGCGCCGGCGACCTCGAGAGCCAGGTCTCGCCCAACAACGGCTACAACTGCTGCTGGGTACGCGATTGGAACAAAGGCAAGATGAACCACTTCGACCTCGTGCCGATCGGCCGAGTGCCCGGAACGTTCGTCTATCAATACGTCCATCCGGATCAGATCGCGCCGTACTGGGATCTGGCCAAGCAGTACGTGCTTTCCGATCACATGTTCCAAACTCAAGGCAGCGGAAGCTTCACCGCGCACCAGGATCTGATTCGCGGCGATACCGCTATCAACGAGACGTCCAACCTGATCGATTTTCCAACCGGCGGCGCAGACCAGGCGTGGGGCTGCGACGCGGATCCAGGCACGAGGACGTCACTCATTACCGCGAACAATAAATACTCCAGCGGCGTCGGACCGTTTCCGTGCCTAACGTATGCCACGCTGCGCGATCTGCTCGACCCAAATGATATCTCGTGGCGCTACTACGCGCCCGCGGTCGGAGGCAGCTTCGGCGGCAATCTTTGGAATGCATTCGATGCCATCAAAGCGGTGCGGTACGGGCCGGAATGGACGACGAACGAGGCCAATCCGGAGACGAGAGTCTTCACCGACATCTCGCGCGATACGCTTCCGTCGGTTGCGTGGGTGATTCCCGACTATCAGAACTCCGATCATCCCGGCGACAACTCCGATACCGGTCCGTCATGGGTCGCACAAGTCGTCAACGCGATCGGCCAAAGCCCGGCCTGGAAGACGACGGCAATCGTGATCGTGTGGGACGACTGGGGCGGATGGTACGATCACGTCCCGCCGCCGGGTCCGCATCGCTACGGCGGTCTCGGCTTCCGCGTGCCGGCGATCGTCGTTTCGCCGTATTCAAAACCCAGCTACGTCTCTCACAATAACTACGAGTTTGGAAGCATCATAAAGTTCGTCGAGGAAAACTGGCAACTGCCGAGCCTCGGAACGACGGATAAAACCTCCGCGAGCTTCATCAAAGACTTCTTTGACTTCACGCAGCAGCCGCGTACGTTCGTTCCAATCGGCTCAAAGTATTCCAGGTCATTCTTCTTGCATCAACCACCGTCGAACCAACCGGTCGACTCCGAGTAAAGATAACTGGGATTACCCGATGCCGCACGAATCGAAGCGTCATACGCGTTCCACACAATGGAAGAATAGCGCCGGTAGCGAAGGTCAGTCTTGGTTTTATATGCGTACGATTGAAAACGTCTCCGATCCCCAAGCCTCGGCCGCCGCCAGCGCCGCACCCGGTACGCGCCTGCGCGCGGTACCGGTGGTCTTGTCGGATTTCCAAACCGTCCAGATGACGCCACCGCGCGAGCAAGAGGAGCTCAAACGGATTCAGGCCCATTTCATGACGCTCGCGCAATCCGCGCAACAGGGCCTGACCTCGCCCGAAGATCGGGAGCGTTTAGCGCGCACGATCGAAGAACGCATGGCGCGCTACGGCGCTTCGAGCGAGCATATCGCGCGCCGCCAAGTCAGCGTTCTCACCTCGCGCTTCGTCGTGCCTCGGCCGGACAGCGCAACTGAGAACATCGCGCGCTACGGCGATTTACGGGCTTCGACGGGCGAAGCGCTCGACGAACGCATGACCCTCTTCGAAGAAGTCGCCTGTGACGTTTTCGAACGCGTCTATTCGGATGCAACGGCACAGCCGCCCGACGACATCGTGCACGTGAGCTGCTCGGGCTACATCTCTCCCAGCCCGGTGCAAACTTTTCTTTCGCGCCGGAAATGGCTGCGCACCGGCGTCACCCATTCGTATCACATGGGATGTTACGGCGCCTTTCCGGCGATTCGCACCGCCGTCGGGCTCGTCGGCTCGTCGTACGATTCGCTGCCGAAGCCAAAGCGCCGCGTGGATCTCGTGCACACGGAGTTCCTTTCGCTGCATTTCGACTTGCTCGGCGAAGAAGCCGACAACTTCGTTACGTCGACGCTTTTCGCCGACGGCTTCATTAAGTATTCGGCCTATCCGGAGTTTGCCCGCAGCGGGCGAAGCGGCTTGAAAATCCTGGCCATCGAAGAATACATACTTCCGGACTCGTTACCGGAGATGACCTTGCGACCGGGGCCGCTGCAGTTCGACATGTCGCTGTCGAAAAAGGTGCCGTTCATGATCCGCGACGCGATCGGCGATTTCATCGCGTCGATCTGCAGTCAGGTCGGCCTCGATTTCGAGCGTGAAAAGGCCACGATGGCATTTGCGATTCATCCTGGTGGGCCGGCAATCCTCAATCAAATTCGCAACAAGCTGGGCATCGAAGAGTCGCAGATCGCCCTGAGCAGAAAGGTGCTTAACCAGCACGGCAACATGGCCTCGGCGACGGCACCGCATATTTGGCAGGCGATCGTGGAATCGCCGGAGATTCCCGTGGGCTCGAAGGTGTTGAGTATGGCGTTTGGGCCAGGCTTGACGGTAATCGGGGCCCTTTTCGAGAAAGTCTAGGAGACCCGCAATGGCAACGACACAGCCGGCAAAGACCCAGAAGTTTTCCGTGCCGGCCCCTTTCTATTGGGGAGTGAAAGGCGTGCACGCAGCCGCGCCGCTCTTCGTCGCGCTCGGAAATCTCGAGACGAAGATGTTGCGACGCAGGCTCGCCGGGCAATCCGTCGACCGCCCGGTGTATATTTGCGGGCTTCCACGAGCGGGGACGACGATCACGCTGCAGATGCTCAGCGAGCATCCAGACGTCGTCACCCACAAGTACGCCGATTTCTTGATGCCGTACATGCCGTACGTCTGGAACCAGGTCTTTCCACGCATTCCCGTCGACGCCATGCGCAAGCCCGTGCCGCGTATTCATCGCGACCGCATCGAAGTGACGCGCGACAGCGCCGAAATGGGCGAGGAAATCCTGTGGGAGCATTTCTTCCCGCACATTCACGATGAGACGAACTACAGCGTGCTCGACGGTACGACGTCGAATCCGGCCTTCGAAAGCTTCTACGTCGATCACCTCAAGAAGCTGGCGCTGGTGCGCGGACGGAACCGCTACATCAGCAAGGCGATTATGTGCGTCGTACGCATGCAGTACCTGCGCCGAATCTTTCCCGACGCGCGCTTCCTGCTCTACGTACGCAATCCAATCGATCACATCGCGTCGATGATCAAGCAAGACCGCATCTGGGCAGAGCTCGAAAAGAGCGACCCTCGCCAGATCGAGATCATCGAGCTGACCGGGCACCACGAGTTCGGGCCGCACCAGGTGATGGCCAACGTCGGCAACCCCGACGAGCTACGTGAGATCCGCCGGCTCTTCGACGCCGGCCAGTGGGGGCTGTCGCGCGCCCGCTATTGGGCCTACGTTTACGGCTTCGTCGCCAGCCAGCTGCAGGCGGACCCGGAGCTTGCGCGGAGCGTCTGCATCGTGCGCTACGAGGATCTCTGCTCGGACTCGCTCCCGACAATCGACCGCATTATCGAACACGCAGGCCTGGCCGCCGAGCCGTTCGCGCAAACGCGCGAGGCCTACAGTAAGAAGCTCTCATTTCCCGACTACTACAAGCCGGTCTTCAGCCAGCAAGAACTTGCGGAGATCACGAGGGTGACCGGCGGTGTCGCCGAGTACTTCGGCTACGACGTCGGGACGATCGCGCGGCGAGTCGAGGCGCTTACATAGTGCGTCTCGCGCCGATGAGCGTCGCTCTGCTCGCGAGCGTCGCGATCGCCGGCTGCGGCGGCGGGAGCATTCCCGGCGGAGCGGCGTTGCCGGCAATCCATCACCGCACTTCGAGCAGCTCGCCGATCCAGCACGTCATCATCGTGATCCAAGAGAATCGCAGCTTCGACGACCTGTTCGCCACGTTTCCAAACGCCGACGGAACGACCACCGGCAAGGGGGAGCCGATGCCACAATCGGAGGCAACGACTTGTGCGAAAGACAACCAACAGGTGGTCACACAGTCGAACGCAACCGTTCCGCTGACGAAGGTCTCGCTCGTCGGCGTGGGATTCCCGAAATTCAAGAACGGTAGCGGCAAGCTCGTGTCGTTTGGCGAAGGCACCGATCTTCCGCACGTTTACGGATGGTACGGCATAACGCCGTTTTTGGATCAGTACGACAGCAGCAAGATGGACGGCTTCGACTTGGAGGGCTCGGGAGCGAACGGCAACGGCTCGACGCTTTGCACCTACCCGTACCAGTACGTGAATCCCAGCGCGATTACGGAGTACTGGGATTTGGCGCAGCAGTACGTGCTCGCGGACCACACGTTCCAAACTCAGGGCAGCGGATCGTTCACCGCGCATCAGGATCTGATCGCGGGCGGCACAGTCGTCAACTATGCCTACGGCGGCTACTCCAACGACAGCATAATCGACAATCCTACGTACTGGCCGTGGGGATGCGACGCGCCGCCGGGCGTGGTGACGTCGTTGATCACGACGAACCTGCAATACCTGCAGTTCAAAGGACCCTTTCCGTGTTTGGGTTACGCGACGATGCGCGATCTCCTCGACGCGAAGTCGGTCTCCTGGAAATACTACGCACAGCAAGTGAAGGGCGGGAACGCCGGCCTTTGGAGCGCCTTCGACGCGATCAAAGCCGTTCGCTATGGTAAGGAATGGACGACCAACGTCACCACCAGCCCAAACGTGATCTTTCAAGATATTAAGGCCGGCAGTCTTCCCGCTGTCTCCTGGATCACACCCGTCGGAGAGAATTCCGACCATCCCGACGAGAAGGGAGCGAACGGCAAATACGTCGACAACGGTCCGTCGTGGGTCGCCAATGTCGTCAATCAGATCGGCGAGAGCCAGTACTGGAACTCGACCGCAATTGTGGTGCTCTGGGACGATTGGGGCGGATTCTACGATCACGTTCCTCCACCATGCCTGTACAAGTCGCAATGCCGCGACAATCAAGGCGGCTTAGGATTCCGCGTACCGATGATTATCGTCTCGCCTTACGTAAAGGCGCACGTCGAACACACGCAGTACGAGTTCGGCAGCATTCTGAAGTACGTTGAAGACAACTGGGACCTAGGGTCGCTCGGCACGACCGACAAGCGCGCGACGAGCATCCGGAACGTCTTCAACTATAATCAGAAGCCGCGCAAGTTCAAAGCGATCCCAGAAGCCCTTCCGCTTACGTTCTTCTTACATCAGAAGCCGTCGGGCGAACCACCCGATACCGAGTAGGTTGTGAAACCGCTTGCCTTTGCCGCCGCTTTAATCCTCGCTGCGTGTAACGGCGCAACATCGCAGGTCCTGCAGAGTGAGCCTGCGGTGCGGCCGCAATCGGGATCGCCCAGCTCGCAGATCTCGCACGTCGTCCTCATCGTTCAGGAGAACCGAACCTTCAACAATCTTTTCGCCACGTTCCCCGGAACCGCCGGTACGACGACCGGCAAAGAGCTCGTCGGCGGTAAGGTCGAGTCAATTAATCTCACCGAAGAACCTCTCGAAGCCCCGAGGTCGCTTCGCCACACGTACGGCGGTTACAAGACCGCCTATCACGGCGGAGGTATGGATGCCTTCAATCTGATCCGCTCTGAAACCAACGGAAAGTACGAAGGCACTCTTCCATATGAATACGTCAACCCGACGGACGTCGCGCCCTATTGGTCTATCGCAACCGATTACGCGATTGCGGACCATATGTTCACGAACCCAAGGCAGCTCCAGCTTTCCAGCCCACCAGGATCTGATCCGCGGCGGTACGGCCATCGATCCGACGGAGAGTCTCATCGACGACCCCAGCAAGACGCCGTGGGGCTGCCCCGCGCCGCCCAGCACGACGACCGACCTCATCACGACGTCGCTGAAATACGAAAACCATGGTGGCCCGCCTCCGTGCACGTCGGATTTTCCCCAATCGGGAAGCTACGAGACGTTGCAAGTGTTGCTGGATGCCAAAAAAGTATGGTGGAAATATTACACGCCGGCGTATCAGGGCAATACCGGCACGATGTGGAACGCGTTCTTGGCCATCGCTTCGGTCTTCGATAATAAGGCGGAGTGGGACGCCCACATCTCGCAGCCCGAAACGAACATCTTTACCGATATCTCCAAGGGCGCGCTGCCGTCAGTGTCGTGGGTGATCCCCGACGGCGTCAACTCCGATCATCCCAGCTACAAATCCGACACCGGGCCTTCCTGGGTTGCCAGCGTCGTGAACGCGATCGGTGAAAGCTCGTACTGGAACTCCACCGCAATCGTTATCGTATGGGATGACTGGGGCGGTTACTACGACGAAGTCAAGCCGCCGAAACTCGACAATCAGGGCGGTCCGGGCTTCCGCGTGCCGATGCTGATCGTCTCACCCTACGTCGGGAAGAACGAAATCTCACACAAAACGTTCGAGTTCGGAAGCATCGTCAGATTCATCGAGGACAACTGGAATCTGGGTCGCCTCGGAACCACCGACGAGACGACGAAAAGCATCGGCTCGATGTTCGATTTCAACCAGTCGCCGCGGTCCTTTATCACGATTCCGTCGAGCCGTTCGAAGTCGTTCTTCCTTCACCAGAAGCCGTCCGGCTTGCCGGTCGACGACGAATAGTCACTGCTCGTCGGGGATTTGACCGTCGTTGGCTTGGCGAAGGAAGAAGTCGGGTCCCTTCGGCGCTTTGATCGGAACGAACGTGCGCGGCTTCTGCGAGAAATCGAAACAGTCGGCCGCCGGAGAGGTCGCGCGGGTGTCGGCCTGGCTCAGCTGAGCTAGGCCAAACAAATCTTCGGCAAAGCGTAAAACGCTCGCCGTTTCGTATGGCACGTGCGAGACGAAGTTCTTCTTCGCATACGCAGAGATCACGATGAGCGGAACGCGGAAGCCCAGACTGTCGTAGTCCTTAAACGGCGGCGGCACGGGGTCGTAGGTGCCGCCCCAATCGTCCCACTGAACGAAGACCGCCGTGGAATCCCAGAACTTGCTCTCGCCCACCGCGTTCACCAAAGAAGTCACCCACGACGGCCCAAGGCCGCCGCCGCACTCCAGATGGTCGGAGTCTGGGCAGAGCGGCGTGATCCATGTGAAGCTCGCGAGCTTCCCCGCTTTGATGTCGCGCAAAAAGCGGTTCTGTGGCGTGATGATGTCTTTCTTCCAATCGGGTCCGTTGAAGATGTGCTTGACGGCTTGATATCCCGACCAAAAGCCGCCCAAGGGCCGCGTGTAACTGCTCGTGTAAAAGCGCCACGGGAGGCTGGCGGCGTCCAGCTCGTCGCCCAACGTCTGATAATGGAAACACGGGACTTGGCTGGGGCCGTAGGTGCGCTTGTCCGTAATCGTCTGGACCCTGTCGGTCGAGCCGCCTTCACAGCCCCACGGACCGTCGGGCACGTCGACGCTCGAGTCCGCCTGCGCGGCAATAATATACTGATGCGCCACAAAACTCTCGTCGAGCTGTGACGCGTGCATGTGATCGGCCAAAGCAAACTCGTGCGCCATATCCCAATACGGTTTCGTTTCGCTGCGCGGAACGTAAACGTACTGGCCGTTCCGAGGTCCGTCGTATAGTTCTTCTAAGTTGAAGCCGTCCATTCGGCAATGGGTTCCGGGCAGTTTGCCCGTTCCGCGGCATGCGGAGAACATTGCGTGCGCCGAGTGATCGATCTCGTAGATCGTGCTCAAGCTAATCGGTTGAAGGGTGACCGTTTTGCCCGAAGAGTTTTTGCCGCTCCTGACCGTCTTGGCGCCCGGATAGCCCATAAAAAGATCGTTGAAGCTACGGTTTTCCTGCACGATGTAAACGACGTGCCGGATCTTCCCGATGCCGGAAAAGCCGAGCGTCTGCGTTAGATCGCTGCCGGCAGGAGCTGGCAGCGCGGCGTGCGACTCGAAGGCGCAGGCCGAGAGTGCCGCGCAGGCCGTCGCCCAAAATACAGCCCAATAAAGCTTCTGCATAATTACATTAACGTTCAAAAATGCGAAGCGTTCCTCCCCGCGGCGATGTTGCCGAGCGCTCGCTTGGAACCCGAAACGCAACGTCCGCGAGCATCGTTACGAAAGAAGGACCCGCCGGGAAGGAGCCGGAGCGTCCCGAAGTAACTCAGAAAATCCCCGACTATCCCACGGAAAAAAAGGAGTTTTTGTGAAGGTACCCTTAAAACTCGTGGCGCCGCTTATCGCGGCGCTCGCGATCGCCGCCTGTAACGCCGGCGGCAATTCCAGCATGCCGGGTGCACCCGGCCAAATGGGCGCGCAAGCAGCCCACATTCCGCAGTGGCAAGCGACCCACTCGGCGATCCCGGCGTGCGTCGGCAGCCGCATCGGACAGGCACAGTGCGACGTGTTGATCGAGAATGGCGGCGCCCTCTGTTTCAGCATCGCG
>PMUK01000010.1 GCA_003166915.1 Candidatus Cybelea palsarum | reverse complement strand
ACCACCTCTTCGCCGTCTACGGTAAGTCGGATTGAACTCGCATCCGCTTCCCCGTATGCGGCCGATGCACGAATCATCCGGACCAAAGCCCGACCAAGCTCACGATGCGCAACACGGACTCGTTGCATGGCCGAATAAAGTTGGACGTACTGCGCGGTAAAACTCTCTACCCGTAGAATCTCCCCGAGACGCTCAATGTCATTCCTATCGCTCGGACCAAATCGATGCCCGTCAACCCACTCGGCGACGCTCGTTGCGTGAACGATAGCAGAACCACGAGCCGTAAGCAGTTCATGGAGTTGTTCAACGGTCCAGCCGGATGTATTGAAGGCGTCTCGCAATAATCGCTGAAACACCTTCACGATCTCCACGGCGCGTGAGAGTCCAGTCTGCGAGTCAACTCTGTCACGAAGCAACTCGAATAGGTTATGGAGAGGCTTACCATTGGTCACTAAAAGCAGGTCACCAGGCCGAACATCTTTAGCTCGTCTCGCCTTAATTTGCTCGCCCTCCTCCTGTACAAGTTGCAGCATCGAGGATTCGCGGACGACAATTTGTGACCCATCCTCGAGCATGATGGTGCGACGCGGACCTGTTCCCGGAGTGCTTTCCGTTTCGACTGCTGCAATGTCGATGTCGTCCGATGCAAAGCTGCGCAAGTCCAATAGAAGCGCGCCGTCCGGGGCCTGATCCGTTGCCGGTGACTCAAGGATTGGATCCTCGACAGCTCCTTCGCGCGTTACAACGTCACGAGTTCGACGCTGCGCTCCAACACCCACTTCCCTTAGGCACCATTCCCAGAGCGCACTCTCAGTTCCATAAGCCAGGATCCTAACTTGCGCGGATAAAGCCGTTCTGAGCGCCCAAAGCATCTTCATCGGCAACATGCACGGTATTATCAAGACATCGCACATGTCTGCTGCGGGCAATTGAGGAACCGCTATAACGGATGTCTCACCGCCGCTCCTGGAGTGCCAGTCGCCATCAACCTTACCGTCGATCCTGGACGAGAGAAGAGCCTGAGTGAGGACCTTTTGCATCCCGTGCTTTTGCACTAGCACCATGACGCGACGGCCGGATACTTCGCCATCGCGAACCGCCTCAAAGAGCGCCTCCCGTTTGGGATTGCAGCGTTCAAGTTCGCGGTATATATCTCTGAGTATCGTGGTGCCACCCGCAATGAGAGTAGCGGTCTGTCCCTCCTGGTTTGCTTCCTGCCGAATCCGCTGTAGCCAATCCTCAAACGGCCGCATGGACAAGAGGCGGTTCGCCTCAAACTCCGAAGGCCTTAACGGTAGGGCGCAGAGCCATTTCGCCGCAGCGATAAACATGCGCGCCGTTGAGAGTGCTCCTACATTTCGTTTTGCGATCGGAAGAACATCTCGCAGCTCGGACCATTGAATCGACGGCTGGTCAGCCACAACTTCGACCTCCCGCCGAATCCCAGAAGCAACTAGGTCTAGCTGGAGTGCAATTGCTTCGAACGCATTCTGAGGGCGCAGTATATTAGAGTTCCTGTGCGGAAGAGCTTCCAGCGACTCGCGTACTTCCCGCGCATGCTTACGCGCAAAGTCGAGAAGAGGTGAGAGCGGATCCGCAGTCACCGCGTACCATAGTACGTTCGGCCAACGTTCCAATGCGCTAGCGAGTAGGGGTGCAAGTTGGGAATAGTCTAGGGCGCGAGCGTCGAGTATGATAACCTCGGGTATCCAAGCTACCTCTCTAGGTAGAACCGCGTGTCCGGTCACGACCAATCTTTGCTTGCGGAGCCGTGAGCCGCCCGCGACATGGCCCGCCCCGTCCAGGCGCGTAATTTCTGAGATCGGCTTTTTTTTTGTTCCGAACCTTAGTCGAGCGTAAAGTTCGCGCTCGCGTGTCGGAGTATACCAGAGTACCTTAGGAAGCGCTGCAATTCCACGTGCTTGCTTCCCAGAAGCATTTACAAATATCGTTGCGACAAAGAGTGCAGGCAAGGAGCACGATGTAATCGGATACAGGTAAACTTTGCCCCGTTGCGCACAATAGCTTTCATACAGATCTGTACAAAAGTCCTCGTCTACGGCATTTAGCGTGACGTTAGCGTTTCCCAACCAAAGCAAGTGCTCTCGAGACATCGACTGCAATGTCCTTTGCGTTTTGGCAGCCATTGTGACCTCGAGGCGTATTACCCCGCCGTTGCTGCGGCACGCGTTGCAAAACGCGTCTCTAGAATCACCTTTGTACAAGAAGCAGGAACTACACGTCTGCGTGCCCTCACCTGAAGGGGGCCTAACCGACCTACGCTTACGCGGCGGTACAGTTTCCTTCAAATCGGGATCCCCACGCGCTCCCGCACTAAGGCAGCCGCGGACATCAGGACGTCGAGTCGCACGGAGTTGTTTTCGAGCGGGAAATCCGNNCCAACCGATATGCCAGGCGGACGCCAACTACGCATTGGCAATCAGGCACCGCTTGACCCCGTAGATAGCCGTGACGCTACGCGTTGGCCTTCTCCACTCCGCGCTGTGCAACTTCGATGAGCCCCGCACAAAATCTAGCCACCGTCCTTGCTGCAAGCCCTCTAAGCGTTACGCCGAGTTCGACGTTCTTTTGCCATCCGTAGTCAGTCAGATTCGCACTTCCAAGATAAGCGATTGAATTGTCGACGCAAATGACCTTGGCGTGAAGAAACCCGTGCGCAACCGGCCACGGAAGCAAAACCGCGCTGGGGAAGCAAGAGGTGATCACGCGCAGACCTGACTCGATCTTCTCTTGGTTTCCTAGTGAGCCGTAAACAAGAGTCAAGTTTACGTGGGCCTGGTACGCACCGTAAAGTGCGCCCTTCAGGTTCGCGGCGGCGATCTCGTCAAAGGCGGGTGTAACAATAATTATCGTATGCCGCGCTGAGCGAACAAGCTCCAGCCATTCTTGCCCGATTGCCCAGAGACCAATATCTTCATGCAGCAGTTCGGAGCAAGACGAGACCACTCGAATGCTAGTAGATTCCGTATCTGCCCGGAGAACGGCTAGATCGCAGGCCAGAGCCAATATCGCCGGGGCTTCATTGGCGTTGACTCTTAGGTCTTTTACCCGCTCTGTAATCTCGCGGACGACATCTCCGGCCGCAGCTTTCCTTAGAAGAGACACCTGCCACCCGGCCGCATCGCATAAGCTACGTGCCAACAGGTACTGATTCACGCAAGTATCCAGTGTCGCCGATCAACGCCCGACGGTCCAGCAAGGTATTGAAGTTCTGACAGCTTACTTCCGCGAGGTGCACACAGGCAAAGCAGGCGCCCTTCCGCTCAGCGCAAGCTGGATCGTACATACAAGAGCTGATGGTGTTGACAAACGAGTCGACTA
>PMUK01000211.1 GCA_003166915.1 Candidatus Cybelea palsarum | reverse complement strand
GGCGACCACGCCAAGATCGCGCAGTGGCGCCGCGAACAGTCCCGCCTGCGCACGGCCGGCCGCCGCCGCGACCTGCTCGATGATGCCTTGCCTCCGCGGGAAAGCCCGTGATAGGATACGGTGGTTCTGCCGGGCTTCGCGCCCGGCTATTCGTTGCGCCGCCTAGCCCTTCGAACAGCCGTAGTGCTGAGCGAAGTCGAAGCATCAGGATGAGAAGTTATGAACGTAATTGACGCACTCAAGCGAGATCAGGTCAAGCAAGCTGTCCCGCAATTCCGGCCGGGCGACACCGTAAAGGTCTTTTCTAAAGTTACCGAAGGCGGCAAGGAACGGACGCAAATGTTCGAGGGCGTGGTGATCGTGCGCAAGGGCGGCAGCTCGGCCGAGTCCATCACCGTCCGCCGCATCGCTCATGGCGTCGGCGTGGAGAAAAGTTTTCTGCTCCACAGCCCGCGCGTCGAGCGGATCGAAGTCGGAAAGCGGGGCATCGTTGCCCGCAGCCGGCTCTATTACTTGAGCGAAAAGGTCGGCAAAGCGGCTCGAATCAAGGAAAAGAAAGCCAAAGGAACCTGACCCGCCGCTCTGACACCACTGCAGCTCGTAGGGCTTCTCGGCCTCTTAACGATTGCTCGGTTTGCGCTATCGGCAAAAGCGCCGGCGAGAGACGCGGTGGACGCCCTCATCGTCGCCTGCCTCGTCGCGCTCTTCTTGGTCACGTTCGTCATCCGCACGTTCTACATCCCATCCGTCTCGATGGTGCCGACGCTGCAAGTCCGCGACGTGCTGCTGGTCGACGAAATCGCCTATCGCCTGCACCGGCCCAACGATGGTGACGTCGCCGTCTTCATACCGCCGGCGGAATCGGGCGGCAACGATTTCGTCAAGCGCGTGATCGGCGTGCCCGGGGATACGATTACGATCCGTGACGGCGTCGTTTATCGAAACGGCACGGCTCTGCGGGAGCCGTACGAAAACCAGGCGCCCAACTACGATCTCACGATTCGAGATTACGGCATCTACGTCAACGGCCGCCCCCTCGATCCGCGAACGGCAAACGTTCCTCCTCGCGCCTCGTGGCAAGCGCCCAATCGAATTCCCGGCGGCTTTTATTTCGTCCTCGGCGACAATCGGAACTATTCCGACGACTCGCACGTCTGGGGATTCGCGCAAACGCACGGCGATTTCGCGGCCGGGCCACTGGCGGGGCGAAAAACGCGCGCCAGTTTCACGGGACGCGCCTTCGCGATTGTCTGGCCACTTAACCGGCTGCAAGTTTTGGAGAAGTAGACCACATGACGCCGTATGAACTCCTTGCAATCGTCGCGGTCATTGGGGCAGCCCGCGCGCTCCTTTCACTGCGGCCCGTGGTCGCCGGCTCGTCGGGCCGCAGCACCGCCATTGCGCGCGAGTTCCTCGACCCGTTCATCATCGCCGGCCTCGCAGCGTGGGTTCTCATCACCTTCGTCGCGCGCACGTATTACATTCCGTCCGGCTCGATGCTTCCGACCTTACAGATTCACGACGTTCTCCTCGTCGACAAGTTCGAATACCGCTTTCATCGTCCCAACGAAGGCGACGTCGTCGTTTTTCCGCCGCCCGTTCCGACTCCGGACGACTTCATCAAGCGCGTGATCGGCCGTCCCGGCGATCGTCTGCGCATCTCGGACGGCACGGTCTATATCAACGGCGAACCGCTGCACGAACCGTACGTGGCCGAAAAACCGGACTATAGCCTCGAGATCCGCGACTACGGGATCTACATCAACTATGGCACCGGCTGGGAACGCGTCGATCCAGACTCGGGGAACGTACCGCCGAAATCGTCGTGGAGCGGGCCGGATCGAATTCCACCGCACTGCTACATCATGCTCGGCGATAATCGCAACGATTCCGAAGACTCGCACATTTGGGGCTTCGCGCAGGATGGCGGGCGTTTCGCAACGGGGGCGCGTAGCGGTGCGCCGGCCGGCTTTACCGGCCGGGCGTTTCTGATCTTCTGGCCGCCCTCACAAGCCAAGACTCTGTAGCGCGCGGCGCGAAGTCGAGCGCGTGGCCCGCTTCTTGCGATGGCGCTCGGTCGCGAGCCTGGTGTTGCAGCTCGCCGTGCTCTCCGTTCTCGTTGTGGCTTTCTTCATGCGATTGCCCCAGGTTTCGGGCCTCTCGATGGAACCGCTGATCCACTCGGGCGAATACGTGCTGATCAACACGTTCGCGTATCGGCTCGGCGCGCCGCGGCATGGCGAGATCGTGGCCTTTCGCCATGAAGGCGATGCGCGCGAGGTCTTCATCAAACGCGTGATCGGGGTGGCGGGAGACCGCATTCGAATCGATCGCGGGCGCGTCTACGTCAACGGCGCGAAACTAGACGAACCCTACGTGCAAGACTCCGACGGTCGTAGCGTCCCCGAGATCACGGTCCCTCCGTCGTTCGTGTACGTTTTGGGAGACAATCGCGCTAAGAGCGAAGATTCTCGCTCTTTCGGCGCCGTGAGCGACGACCGTTTGATGGGCCGGGCAGTCGCGGGCGTTTGGCCTCCGAGCATGCTGGGCGCGCTTTGACTCGATTCCAGGAAGCGCAGGGAACTGTGAATTCGAAGTTGGAGCGTCCGGTTCAATGGTATCCCGGTCACATGGCCAAGGCCATGCGCCGAATTCGCGAGTACTTGCGCTCGATCGATATCGTCGTCGAGGTCGTCGATGCGCGCATCGCGCGCAGCGGGCGTAATCCGCTGCTTGACGAGCTTGCCGGCGCCCGTACGCGATTCGTTGTGCTCGACCGCAACGACCTCGCCGATCCGGCCACGACCAAACGTTGGCTGGCGGACTTGTCGCAGCACGGTTGTGCGGGCGTTGCAGTGGACGGGCGAAATCAGGGCAGCGTCGTCCAGATCGCTGCTGCGATCGGCCGCTCGCGGGGAGAGAAGACGACCGGGGTAGCACGCGCGATGATCGTTGGAATTCCCAACTCCGGCAAATCCTCCATCGTCAATGCGCTCCTGCGCAGAGCCGCTGCAAAGACCGAAGCCCGCGCGGGCGTGACCAAACACCTTCAGTGGTTTCGTCTCGAGGGAAACGTCGAGCTCATGGACACACCCGGCATCTTGCCGACGCGAATTCCGAGCGCCGACGCGCAGTGGAAACTCGCCATCTGCGGAGCCGTGCCGCACGAGCGATATGACGCGCAAGAGGTCGCGGCGGCCTTTCATCGCTGGCTGCTCGCTCGGACGCCTCGGAGCAAGGTGCCGGATCTGCACGCGTTTGCGACGGCGCGCGGTTTCGTGCGGCGCGGCGGCGAACTCGACTACCACAACGCCGCGCATTCGTATATCCGCGCGTTCAACGAAGGCGCCTTTGGGCGCATATCATTGGAGGCTCCCGATGACACCGAAGCAGCGTAAGACCAAGACCGCGTACGAACGCGAGCGACGGCGCCTGCATCGGTTACACCGATTCGAGGAGGCGGCCCGCGCGAAAGGCTTTCGGCTGGTCGGCGGCATCGACGAAGTGGGACGCGGTCCGCTGGCAGGGCCGGTCGTTGCGGCCTGCGTCGTCGCCACCCAACCGTTGTTCATCAGAGGTCTCAACGACTCCAAGCAGGTGCGACCGGAGTTGCGAATCGAGATCGCACAGATCGTCAAGCTGCGAGCCGTCGCTTGGGCGGTCGGAAGCGCCTGCGTCGCTGAGATCGACCGGCTTAACATCTATTGGGCCAGCGTGCTCGCGATGGAACGTGCCATCGCATCGCTGACGGCCGCGCCCGAGTATCTGATTACCGACGCCGTTCGGATCCGGTCGTTTACGGGCCCGCAAGAACCATTGATTCACGGCGACGCGCGCTGCGCGCTCGTGGCCGCTGCTTCGATTATCGCCAAGGTGCATCGCGATGCCTTGATGGTCGAGCTCGACAAAGAGGACGCCCGGTACGGATATGCGCTTCATAAAGGGTACTCGACGCCCCATCACCTGGAGGCCTTGAGAGTGCACGGCCCCAGCATTCACCATCGTGCAAACTGGGCGCGGGTTCGGGACGCGCAGCTCGCCCTGGACCCAAGTTGGATTGAGGAATAACGGCGAAAAAGGGCGACAGGGAGAGGACCGGGCGAGCGACTTTCTTGCCGCTTGCGGTTATCGCATCCTGGCTCGCAACGTGCGCGTTCCCGGCGGGGAAATCGATGCCGTTTGTCTCGACGGGCCGACGCTCGTGATCGTCGAAGTAAAGCGCCGTGACTCCAGGAAGTTCGGCGCGGCGTTGCAGGCGGTGGATGCGCGAAAACGCGCGACGCTGCGGCGCATCGCCGCGGATTACGGTCAAATCGTCGCGCCGTCCGCAAAGATTCGATTCGACGTCGTCACGCTGGACGGAAAACGCTTGAGCCTGCATCGAAACGCGTTCTAGTGGCCTGTAACTAGTGCCCGCCGATTCTAAGAGCTCGCAACCGGAGCTTCGCCGCAGCGTAACGCCCTGGGGCTCCTTCTCCTGGGGCTATTCCGACGTCGGCGCCGACATCTTCGTGGGGTTGGGCTTGGTGCTGGCGTGGGCTGCCGGAGCCTCGAACGTTGCCTTTCTGTTCGCCGGCGTCGTGTACGTCTGCATCGGACTGGCGTACACGGAGCTCGCAGCGACGTATCCCGTGGCAGGCGGCGGGCAGTATTTCGTCATGCGCGGCCTCGGCGATATCTTCGGCTTCATCGCGGGATGGGCAGTGTTGCTCGACTTCACCATCGACGTATCGCTCTTTGCCTGGACATCTGTGGACTATTCCAGCCAGCTGCTGCCGGCGCTCGTGAACTCGGTTCATCCGTGGCTGCACTTCGGCGTCGTACTCGGGCTCGTCATCGGACTCTGCCTTTTGAATGTCATCGGCGTGCGCGAAAGTACGACGTTCAATGGCGTGGTATCGGCGCTCGACGTGATCAGCGAAACCTGTATCCTGTGCTTCGGCTTCCTTTTCGCGTTCCGGCCCCACCTGCTCGTTCACACGATGCAAATGCACTGGCCTTCGCCCTACGAACTCATGCTGGGAACGTCGCTTGCGATCATCTCGTTCGTCGGGCTCGAATCGATTTCGCAGGCGGCGCAAGAAACGCAACGTCCGGCTTCGATCATCCCTCGCACGTCGGTCTCTTTGATTCTCACGATTTTGATCTTTGCGTTGGCGTACTCGAACCTAGCCTTGGGCTTGCAACCGTGGCATCCGATCACCGATGCCGCCGGTCATCATCTACAGTTTTGGCAGATTTTTCCGAACAACCCCGACAATCAAGGCAAGGCAGTCGCGCTCCTTGCGGCGCAGGTCCCATATTACGGCGCCTTTGCCGCGCTCTACGTCCCCGTCCTAGGCGCCATCTTGTTGCTCATTTCCTCGAACTCGGGCGTCTTTGGGAGTTCTCGAATCGCCTACGCAATGAGCACGAGCAACCTATTGCCCTCGATCTTTAAGCGCGTGCACCGGAAGTTTCGTACGCCGATGATCTCGATCGTTTTCTTCTCGGTCATTGCCGTCGTAGAGTTGCTTTTTGCCGCCGCCCCCGCGCTCTTTCCGGCGGTCTCTTCGCTCTACACGCGCTTCTTTCACGGCGAGAACGGCCTAGATTTCCTGGCGGATCTCTATGCGTTCGGCGCGGCGACGAGCTACTCGTTGGTCTTTCTCGGCTTGATCGGATTGCGCCTGACCGACCCGCTCAGCCCTCGTAAGTTCAAGATTCCGCTCAACGTGCCGATGCGCTTTCGCGGAGAACGGGTTGAGTTTCCAATAGTCGCCGTCATCGGGTTCATCGGCATTTTTTCGATCTTGATGTTTACGCTGTTCACGCACCCGCTCGGGCGCATCTTTGGGCCGAGCTGGCTGTTGTTGGGACTTCTCTTCTACCTCGTCTACCGCAGATACCGGCGTCTGCCGGTTCTAGGCTCGCAGCCCCGCAACTGGCGTATCGCGCAAACGGAGATTCTGCGTCGTGCCGGAGAGCTCGAGCTGATGGATGAGTACCTCGCCAACGTCAAAGCGAGCGACGCACGGCGAGCGGGGCAGGGCACCTAGCCGATGCTCTTCTTTCGCGGAGTGCTCGCCGTAGCGATAATCCTGTGCGGACTCGTGATTCTCGTACGCATGGCCGAGGCGCTGCCCGAGGGCCGTTTTGCCGTTGTTCCGGGCATCGTTTTGGGCGTAGCGATGATTGCGCTTGGCGTTCACCGGCTCTCGCTCATCGCACGCGTGCGTGGAATGATGTGATCTCGATGTCCAGCCAAGTGCACGTCACGCTAGCAGGAGCCCTTATCGCGCTGCTGATCGCCGGCCTCGTCGGAGCGACGCTCTGGTGGATGCTCCATCCGCCGGAGTCGTACGTCCAGCGCATTGCCGCTGCTGCCGAACGTAACCTGGAACGAATCGTGGGCAGCTTGATTGTGGCCTTTTCGCCGGAAATCGACTCGGCGCACATGATGGCGCTGGCCGCAAAGCTGGCGCGAGGAGAGCGATCCGAACTGCTGGCGCTCTACGTGATCGAAGTGCCGTACACTCTGCCGCCCGATGCGGAAATGACGTTGGAGGAACGCGCGGCTCTCGACGCGCTCGGCGCGGCGGAAACGATCGCGAACAAGAACAACGTCGTGATTCGCACCGAGACCATCAAAGCACGTTCGACAAAGCAGGCGGTTCTCGACGTTGCCAAGCGCGAAAAGGCGGATTTGATCATCTTGGGCTCGTATCGCTAAGGGAAATACAGCGGCGCGCCGCTCGGCCGCGTAATCGATGAGATCGCCGCCGATGCAAAATGCGATGTGCTGATCGGCGTCGAAGGCAAGCACGGTACGCTGCTGATAGACGAGAGCGCTCAATCCACTTCGCAGCAAGCTTAAAGTTTGAGGAGAGAACCGTGAGTATCCGACGTTCGTTGTCACTTTGCATTGCGCTCGTCGGGGTGAGTTGCTTCGCAGCGCGGGGCGCCAACGTGGCACCCGCAATTGCGGCATTCGACAAAGCGTTTGCCGGCATCAACGACTACACGTGCACCTTGCATGTTCGCGAGGCAAAAGGTACGGTGACGCAAGACCGCGTCTACCAATACGAGTTCATGAAGCCGCATTACGTCAAGACGCTGATCCTCGACGGCGATGGCAAAGGCTCCGGCGGCGTTTGGATAGGCGGCGATCAAGTCAGCGGGCATCAGGGCGGCTTTCTCTCCGGCATTCACCTGAAGATCAGCCTGCACGATCCGCGCGCCGTTTCGCTGCGCGGGGTGACGATCCCCGAGGGTTTGCTGCCGCGCATCGTCGATAACTACGCCACGATTCCCGGAAAGCTCACGCAGGTCGACGGGGGGAAGGTCCAGGGCGTCGACACCGATCGCATCGAGCTCAAGGTCACCGACCCGGCCTCGAACAACGGCGTCTCCGATCAGATTCTCTACCTATCGAAGGAGACGCACTGGCCGGTTCGCCAGATCATGTACTCCGGCTCGCAAATCGTCCTCGACGAAAACGTTACCGACCTGAAAACCAACGTCGGGCTAACGCAATCCGACTTCCCGTTCTAGCCGATCGTCACACGCCGAGGGAAGCTCGGGCGCCACGTGTGGAGAGCATCGCGGCGGGGTAATAGGCCTCCAAGCGCAATCCAGCTTTCGGAGGTATTTTCTTATGAAACTTTGGCGCTCGCTCCTCGTTCCGGCAATCGCTCTCGCTTTTGTGACGCAGGCGTTCGCCGCGACGAATACGATGAACAACGTTAACAATGCGATGTCACCGCATGCGATGACCATCAATCTCGGCGCACAAAATGGTTCAAAACAAGACGGTCAAGCCTTCCTGAACGACACTTCCGCCGGCTTGAAAGTGAAGCTGCAAGTGAAAAACGAGCCAGCCGCGGCTTCCGAACCCGCGCACATACACCAGGGTACCTGTGCAAAGTTGAACCCAGCGCCTTGGAAAGGGCTCTCCAACGTCGTCAAGGGCGTCTCCGTGACGACCATCAAGGGTGTCACGATCGCGGAACTCAAGAAGGCCAAGTACGCGATCAACGTCCACGAGAGCGCCGCGAATATAGCTCACTACGTTTCCTGCGGCGACCTCTAGAGGAGCATCGGTTCCCCATCGCCGGCGCCCCGCCGGCAGACGACGGCCGCATTGTCGCCGAGGGCGGCGATGCGGCCAGCGCCCTAAGGAACACTCCCAGTGTCATCCTGAGCGCAGTCGAAGGATGACGTCGCCACTCACGCCTGACGGGAACATGAGCAAATCCGACTTTATGAGACGCGTAAGGCCGGATTCCACCGTAATGTCGTGCTTCGACTGCGCTCAGCATGACGTTGCGGCCCCGGGGTGACTGCGCGGAACTACTTCGCTAAGTAACGCTTTCTCAATTCGTCTAGGACGACGGCGAGCAGGATCACTGCACCCAGCAGCACCTTCTGCAGATACGAATCGACGTTGAGCAGGTTCATCGCGTTGTAGAGCACGCCGATGAGGAGCGCGCCGAAGAACGTGCCGATCACGCTGCCGCGACCTCCCATCAAGCTCGTGCCGCCCACGACTACGGCGGCAATCGACTCCAGCAGCTCGTCGCCGGTTCCCGTCTGGGGCGATCCCGACGAGAAGAGGGCCATGTATAAGAAGCCCACGATAGCGGCGCAGCCGCCGCTGATCATGTACACGATCGTCTTGACTCGCGCCACGTTGATCCCGGCGAGGCGCGCCGCCTCTTCGTTGCCCCCGATGGCGAAGACGTACCGCCCGAAGCGCGTCCGATTCAAGAGCACCGATGCCGCGACGATGACGACGAGCATCCAAATCACCGGGACGGGAATGCTTGGCAGGTGCAACGCATTCGTGACGCCGCCCATGAACGACCCGATTCCCGTATTCTCGAAATCCGAGCTCTGCAGTGCGACCGGGCGCCCGTGCGAAAGAATAAATGAGGCTCCGAGCGCCATCTCGAGCATCGCAAGCGTCGTTATGAACGGCGGCAGATTGAGCTTGACGACCGGCAACGCGTTGACCCACCCGGCCGCGCAGCCGACCGCTACGGCCACGATCAGCGTCGCGGCGATCAGCGGAAAGCCGCTCAAATGCACCGAGTTGGCGAAAAGCGCCGCAACGACGCCCGTCAACGCCACGAGCGATCCCACCGAGAGATCGATGCCGGAGGTAATAATGACGAACGTCTGGCCTATGCCCAGCACGCAGTTGTACGTGATCTGACGCAGCACGCGAACGATGTTGCTCGGCTCGAGGAACGAGCCGTGCGATGCGACGTCGACGATCGCAATCATCGCGATCAAAAACCCCAGCGCCGCCGCGATGCGCAGCCAGTACCAGAGCCGGTCGCGCTGCGTCATGCAGCCGCCCCCGTGGCCACGGCGATGACCTTTTCGGGGGTCGCGTCGTCGCGAACGAACTCCGCCGCAATTCGGCCCTCGCGAACGACGAGGACGCGATGCGCCATGCCCAAGACTTCGGGAAGATCGCTCGACGCGATAACGATTGCCGCGCCACGGGCAAGGAGCTCGAGCATGAGCTTGTAGATTTCCGTCTTCGCTCCAATGTCGATTCCGCGCGTGGGCTCGTCGAACAGGAAGACGCCTGCATTGCCGAGCAGCCACTTGGCGAGCACGACCTTCTGCTGCGTTCCGCCCGAGAGATTTCGTACGAGCTGCTCGGTGCTCGGCGTCCGAATCTGCAGCTCCGAAATCATTCGCGTCGCAGCATCTCGCTCGCGAGCGGCGTCGATCAGGAGATCCCGGTCGACAAAGTCGGCGAGATGCGCGAGCGTGACGTTCTCGCGGACGCTCATCCCGAGCACCAAACCCTGCGCCTTGCGGTCCTCGGTGATGAACGCAACGCCCGTCGCGATGGCGCCGGCGATGTCGCCCGGCCGCAAGCGCCGATCGTCGATGCGAACTTCGCCACGCTCCGGTACGTCGGCCCCCGCGATGGCCCGCAGAATTTCCGTCCGCCCCGCGCCGATGAGCCCCGCCAAACCGACGATTTCGCCGGCGCGAACGCGAAAGGCGACGTCCTGGAAAGCCGGTGTTCGCGTGAGACCTTCCACTTGCAGTCGTACTGCTGCGTCGTTTGCGGCAGGCGGCAGTTTTGGAAAGTGCGAGTCGAGCTTGCGCCCGACCATCGCGCGAATAATATCTTCGCCGGAAAACTCTTTTGCCGGACGTGTTTGCACGATGCTTCCGTCGCGCATCACGGCGATGCGGTCGGCGATTCGCGAGAGCTCTTCCATCCGATGAGAGATGTAGATGATGCCGACCCCGGCCCTTCGCAACGTCGCAACGACGGCAAAGAGCCCTTCGATCTCCCGATCGGCCAGCGCCGCCGTCGGCTCGTCCATGACGATGATCCGGGCGGATCTCGCCAAAACTTTGGCGATCTCTACGAGCTGCTGCTGTCCGACCGAGAGCTTGGCGACGGGCACGTCGAGCGGCACGCGCAGGCCGAGCTCGTCTAAGACGCGCATCGCGCGTTGCACGGCCGCTCTCGAATCGATCAACCCGCCCCGCGTCGGCTCGGCTCCGAGCGTGACGTTCGCAACTGCCGTCAACTGCGGCACGAGCGTAAACTCTTGGTAGATCATGCCGATGCCCAAATGCTGCGCTCGTTGCGGAGAATCGATCTCCACCGGTGCGCCGTCGATCGAGATCTGCCCGCTGTCGGCGCGAAGCGCGCCGGCAAGAATCTTCATCAGCGTGGATTTTCCGGCACCGTTTTCGCCGACCAAGACCAGCACTTCGGCGGCCGCAAGCGTCAGCGAGACGTCGGAGAGCGCTCGAACTCCGGGAAAGCTTTTCCCGATGCCGCGCATCTCGAGCAGCGGCGCCGGCACGTTATGAGGACTTCGTAAACGCGCCGACGGGAATCTTGACGAACGCCGGCGGCTTCTTTCCGGCGAAGTAATCGCGGATTACGTCAATCGTCGTCGAACCGATTCTGACCGGATACTGAATGGCATCGCCGTACATTTCTCCGGCTGCAATTGCGCGGCGTGCCTCCGGCGTTGCGTCGTAACCAACGATGGCAACCTTTCCGGTTAACCCAGCGGCGCGAACCGCGGCGAGCGCGCCAAGCGCCGAATCGTCGTTGATTCCAAAGATGCCTTTGAGGTCGCGATGCGCTTGCAGAATGTCGCCGGTATCGCTGCTCGCCTTGTCGCGTGTTCCACCCGAATCGACGTCGGCAACGATCGTAACGCGCGGGCAGAGCTGCGCGATCGCTTCTTTGAAACCCTTGACACGATCCTGGACGCTGGTTACCTCGGGCTCGTCGACGATTGCAATGGCGCCGCTCTTTCCGACGGCCGCGCAGATCAGTTTGCCCGCCTCAAATCCACCCTGCACGTTGTCGCTGGCAATGTGCGCTACCACGTGCCCTTGATTGCTCGTGCTCGCAATGTCCGCCGTGAAGACGGGAATCTTCGCGGAGTTCGCCTCGGCGATCGCGCTGCCGATCGCCGCCGAGTCGTACGGCGTCAGGACGATGGCATCGACGCGCTTGGAGATAAAATCTTCGACTTGGCTCTGCTGGCGCGCGTTATCGCGGCTGGCGTCCACGACTACGAGGGCATAGCCCTCTTTCGCTGCCTCTGCACGCATGCCGGATTCCATATCCTGGTAAAACTGCGCCTCACGGTTTTGGATGGAAACGCCGACCGTCTTATGCAGCACGGTGGCGGAGCCGGGCTTTGACGAGGCCGCCGCTTGGGAGGCTCCATGGGAGCAGGCAGCTAGCGAGGCAAGCGCGACGAGCGTTGCCGCAATCCGAGCGAGCGCTCTTTTCAATAGATTTCTCCTTGCAGTAACGGACCTGTAACCGCGGTCCTTTGAACGCCCCGCTACATCCGGCCTCTTGGATATTGTCCACAGCCTGTGACATTGGTCTTGTGCAATCTGTGGAGAAGGGCTTCTTTCACACTGATTTCTCTCGTGCGCTATGGCCGATTCCCGCATCGCCTTAAAGGCGGCTTAGTTTTACTAGCGCTCGGCGCCCGACTCCGTATCCACCGCCAGCCAAGGATCGGGAACTTCCGCACGGGCAAATGGCCGCGGCGCCGTGCCCTGCGGGTTTCGTTGGAGCCACGCGGCCGCTCGCACCGCCAAGTACTCGAAGTCGTGGTACTGCGCCTGGCCGCGTTTGCGCCGCATGATGGCGATGGCCGGCGATAGGTGTTTCCAGCAATGCACGATTAATCGGCCAAAAAGATCCATAAAGGTACCTTCTGAAACCAGATCTCGCTTGACCAAAGTGCCCATTTCATTGAGCCAGTTGCAGGCGACCATCTCCGGATGCACTTCCGGATCGATAAATCCGAGCTGATCCAGATCCCGGCGGTACGCCGGATCTTCCAACCGCTGCGGCAGATGCTCTTGAACGTAGGTGAGCGCCGCTTGCAATTGGGGGGCGCGAAAATCGCGCTCGAGTGAGAGCAGCGCCTGCAACTGATTGCCGCCGCGCATATGCCGCAGCTGAACGAGCGCGGCGATGACGCTGCCGCCGACCACGGCGAACGTCCCGATCTGTCCAACTGCGGTCGCAACCTGCGCCCAAACGCTTATCGCCTCCCAATTCACGGCTGGCGCATTCTTGACCGCCTTGCGCGACCCCTAGACGCTGGCGTCGCGGCGCGCAGATGCCACGTATGCTCTCGCTCGCCTTTTCAGCCGCGATGCTCGGCATCGAGGGTTATGTCGTGCGGGTCGAGGCCGATAGCGCGCCGGGAACCCCCGGTTTCGCCATCATCGGGTTACCCGATCGCGCATTGGGCGAGGCGCGAGAACGTGTCCGGGCTGCAATTCTCAACTCGGGGTTTTCCTACCCGGCGGGCCGGCTGCTGGTTAACCTGTCGCCGGCCGACGTTCGCAAGGCCGGCCCGTCCTTCGATCTCGCAATTGCGCTGGCGCTGCTCGGGATGGACGAGCAGGTCGGCCGGGCCGGATTGCAAGAGTTTATCGCGCTGGGCGAACTCGCGCTCGATGGCAAACTGCAACCGGTCAGCGGCATTCTTCCAATGGTGCTCGGTGCGCGCAACGCCGGCTTTTTAAAGTTGATCGTCCCCGCTTGCAACGCCGACGAAGCCGCGCTCGTCTCGGGCATCGAGCTGTACGCAATCGACTCGTTGCGCTCGGCAGTTGCGGTGTTGATTGGTCACGGTGCGAAATGGCGACACCGCACCGCCACTCCGGTTCTCGACGCAAGCGATGAATCGGTTCACGGCGACCTCGTTGACGTGCGGGGACAACTCGCGGCGAAACGCGCGCTCGAAATCGCGGCGGCCGGCGGCCACAACCTCTTATTGGTCGGGCCGCCGGGGTGCGGGAAAACGATGCTGGCCCGCAGACTGCCGTCCATTCTGCCGCCGATGTCACTGCACGAAGCGCTCGAAGTCACGAAGATCTATAGCGTTGCGAGATTGCTCGTAGGGCGAGCCGGCATCGTTCGTGCGCGGCCGTTTCGGTTTCCGCATCACACGATCAGTCAAACCGCATTAGTCGTCGGTGGTGGTGGAGCGCTCGTGAAACCTGGTGAGATTTCACTCGCGCATCACGGCGTGCTCTTTCTCGACGAGTTGCCGGAGTTCGCACGAAGCGCCATCGAAGTGATGAGGCAGCCTTTGGAAGAAGGAACCGTAACGATCGCGCGCGCTGCGGGAACGTTTACGTACCCAGCGCGCTTCCAACTGGTCGCGTCGATGAATCCCTGTCCCTGCGGTTATCGCGGCACGCGCAGCGCGGAGTGCCGTTGCGACGATGCGATGGTCGCGAAATACGTTAGCAAGCTGTCGGGCCCGCTGCTCGACCGAATCGATCTTCAGATCGAAGTTGCGCGCGTACCCTTCGACGACATGGTCCGCTATGATGGCGGCGAACGCTCCACATGCATACGCCGCCGCGTCGTCGCAGCGCGTGAGATTCAGGGAAACAGACTTGCCGAAATCGCGCTGACCTGTAATGCGGAAATTCCCGGCAATGCGATGCGCCGGTATTGCGAGCTGGACGAGCAGGCGATGCGGCTACTCGCGCGTGCCAGCGCGAAGCGGCAGTTCTCCGCACGCGCCCTCGACCGAATTGCTCGCGTCGCCCGTACGATCGCCGACCTTGCAGGCGACGCAGCCATTGCGGCCGAGCACGTGGCCGAAGCTATTCAGTACCGCAGTTTGAAACGGCTGGGCGCTTACGACTCCGGAATGTCGAACTGCGGAATCGCGTCGCCGTCGAGGAACGCGGAGAACTCGCCCGGTGAAAACTGGAGACCGGCCCAAAATGGGCCGAACTCACCATACCGGGCGCTGGCTTCGTCAAACCGCATCTCGTAGACGAGCTTCTTGAAAACCAGCGGGTCGTCGGCGTAGAGATCGACGCCCCATTCGAAATCGTCGAAGCCGACGGAACCCGAGATCACTTGCGTGACGCGCCCGTGATACGAGCGCCCGACGACGCCATGTTCGCTCATCATCTTGGCGCGCGCTTCAAAGCCGAGCATGTACCAGTTTTGCACTTCGCCGCGCCGCTTGCTCATCGGATAAAAACACTGGTACCGGCGCGACGGAATTCTAGCCCACAAGCGCGGCTCGATATATGGGTTCTCGGCTTGCTTGCGGACGAGTTCGTCGAAGGCCGCGATCCATTCCGGCGATTGCGGCGGCAGCCCGCGCTGGTTCAGTTCGGCGTGAATCTTTCCGGTCGCGTCGTAAAGCCCAACCTCAAGCACCGAGACGTACGATCCACGCGGCGCGAGAAATTCGCGCAACTCGAGTTTGTCCACGAGCGTCTGAGCGTAGGCAAGCCCATCAAACGTGCGCGCGTAATGGGTGAGCATCAGATCGCCCTTATGACCGACGATCTGTGCCAGACCGACGTCGCCGTCCTCGCTTCCCTTGAGGTGGTCGACGAGATCGGCCGCGTGGCCCGCGTATTTGTTGCGCCGCTTCTCCGGCAGCGAGTCCCAGCCGCGCCGGTCGAATGCAAACATGCGATGGAGAATCCACCAACCTTCGAGCGATTCCGGAACGTTCGGGTCGCGCATGTCCTCTGCCGGTTCGTCCTAGCCTCGAGCTAATACTTTCGCGCGCTTCACCTCTGCTTCGACTTCGGCCTCGAGCCGGTCGGGATGCTCGCGATACTTCGCCCAAAGGGGCGGGGTATGCGCGATGTCGTTGAGGACCCGCGCGTATACGGCATTGACGGGCACCGGCACGCGATGCTCGAGGCCCGCGACCGCAACCGCCCCATTGAGCACATCCACCTCGGTCCGGGGCTTGGCGCGCCGCAGGTCGATCAGCAAAGAGGGCGGCTTGGTTCCGCGCGCGCCCGCGATGCTGTGGGCCAAAAGGGTTCGCGCGACCGGGCTGGGCAAATTCGCGACGCCGAAGAGTGCGCGGACCGGATAGCGAGGCAAATCGATCGGTTCGATCGTTAACGCCTGCATCACGGCGCGGACCTCACGAATCATTCGAATTTCCAGGGTGAAGATTTTGTCGAAGTGCACGAAGCGGTTCGGCAAGACGTTGAGGATCGCGCAACTGGCATTTGCGACGACGTTGAGCGCGAGCTTGCTCCATTTCAGCGAGCGCCAGTCCTCGACGACCTTGACGACTAACCCGGTGCTCGCAAAGGTAGCGGACAGCCAGTTGTACGCATTGGAGCCGATCGGCGCGAGCGCCAACCCTCCATCCTTTGTCGCCCGTGCGTTGCCGTCGCGGTCCCGGCCGACCGGCGTCGTCAGCGCGGCTGCCACCACATTGTCGGCGCCGAAGGCCACCGCCAATTTCTCCTCGTTGCCAACGCCGTTCTGGGGCGACACGAAGACGCACTTTTCCGGATAGGCGATCGCTTTGCGCAGCGTTTCGATTGCGCCGTCCGTATCGTACGCCTTGGTCGCGACGATCGCAACGTCGGCATCGTACGGCTCGACCTTCTCTAAGGTGCGCGGCGCGTAGCAAACGTCGACCGAAACGGCGCGCAGCAAATCTCCGAGATACGTGCCGACCGCGCCTTTGCCGACGATATAGACCTTCACGAAACGACGCCCGTGGAACCGAAACCTCCCTCACCGCGAACGGTCGGCGGCAGTTCGTCCACAACTTCAAAAGAGGCGCGCGAGACCGGCGCCACAACGATCTGTGCGATGCGGTCGCCGCGATGGATCATCACCGGCACCGTCCCAAGATTCGCTAAAACGACGTGGACTTCACCACGATAGTCCGCATCGATCGTTCCCGGTGCGTTGAGACATGTAACGCCGTCACGGATCGCCAGGCCGCTACGTGGACGCACTTGCGCCTCGTAGCCGGGCGGAACCGCGATCGAAAAACCGGTTGGAACCAGCGCTCGTGCTCCAGGCAGCAGTGTAAGGTGCTCTCGAATTGCGGCGCACAGATCGGCACCCGCCGCGTGCTCGCTCATATAGGCCGGCAACGGCAGTCCCTCGCCTCGCGAAAGACGTTGGACGCAGACGCGCACGTGCTCCATTTAGCGGCCGATAGCCATTAGAGCTGCGCGAGCTCTTCGCGAAAGCTTTCGATATCGCGAAAAGACCGGTAGACGCTCGCAAAGCGAATGTAGGCGACTGGATCGAGCTTTCTCAGCGCTTCCATGAGCCTCTCGCCGACCGTCGCGGCAGGCACCTCGCTTTCGCCGCGCGCAAAAAGCTCGCGTTCGAGATCGGCCGCCACCGATTCCATCTGCCCCTCCGAAATCGGACGCTTCTCGCACGCCTTGCGCAAGCCGGTCAGAATCTTGTCGCGGCTGTACTGTTCCCGCCGGCCATCCTTTTTTACGACGAAAAGCCGAGGGACTTCCATGCGTTCGTACGTCGTAAAGCGATGCTTGCACCGCGGGTCCAAACACTCGCGGCGGCGACGCACGACGGTCTCGTCGTCGCGCGAGTCGACGACGCGCGTCTCACTCTTGCGACAGGTCGGGCAAGTCAGCGGTAAGTCTCCCCCACAGGCATATCTTGTGGGCGAACGTATTATACGTCACTAGCGGTGGGTAACGCAAAAAAAGGGCCGCTGCTAAGCGGTCCCTAGTCCGCCCTCCCGCAGGGCCAATTTGGATTTTAGTCTAGACGACGGGCGGCAAAATGTACCGAGGTACATCGGCCGCCCGGCACCATCGACCGGGCTAAATCAGCCTGCGGAGCCGATTTTGAACATCTTGGTACCGCAGACCGGACACTTGCCTTCGGTCGCGGGTCGGCCGTTTTTCATCGTGATCTGAACCGCGTCTTTGATCTCGCGCTTGGCCTTGCACTTGACGCAATACGCTTCTGCTGCCAAATGAGCTACCTCCGTGGGGCCGCCTATTCCGTTGGGCGCGCCATATTCCCCCTCTTGCACGATCTGCGTCCCGGCGTGATGGAGGCCAGATGCAAGAGCCGACCTTCGAAAGCCGGGAACGGATCGAAGCCGCGCGCGCCGGCCGAGCCTTCGAGGCTGCGGCGCGCGGCCTCTGGTGCGCCGGCAGCTTGGAGGGCCTAGGCCTCCCTTGCGTAGCGATCGTCGGCACCCGAGCGGCAACGCCGTACGGCCGCCGGCTTGCTCAGCAGTTTGCCGCCGAGCTCGGCCGATCGGGCTGTTGCATCGTCTCCGGGCTGGCCCTGGGGATTGACGCAGCGGCGCACGAGGGGGCCTTGGAGGCGGGAGCGCCGACCGTCGGGATCCTCGGCAGCGGACACCACTTTTTCTTTCCGCATCGGAATCGCGGGCTGGCCGAGCGCATTCTGGCCGCCGGGGGCGCCGTTCTCTCGCCCTATCCCCCCGATCAGAA
>PMUK01000199.1 GCA_003166915.1 Candidatus Cybelea palsarum | reverse complement strand
TAACGGAAGGTCGAGCGCTCGATGTCGAGGATCCCGTGGATTGCCGTGATCAAGGGATGCTCTTCATTGAGCATCAGCGCGGTGTTGGCGCGGCGCAGCGTTCGCGCCGGCGATAGACCTTCCAACGCGCTGAGGCGTAGGGCTTGGCGCGCGGCATTCATTGCCACCGACGCCTCGAGCCCATGTCCGCCGACATCGCCGATGGAGATGGCCATTTTCCCATCGGATATCACAAATGCGTCGTACCAGTCGCCGCCGANNGGGTCGAGGCGACGCGTTGCTCGCGCTCGTACAGGCGCGAGTTGTCGATGGCGAGTGCGGCCCGGTGTGCCAGTTCTTCGGCAACCTCGAGCGTGAGCCCGGAGCGGCACGAGGCGGGATCTATATTAACGAGATGCAACGTGCCCCGAGTGCGGCCGTGCGCGACCATCGGCACGATCAGCGCGGTGCCCAGGCCGGCCTCTTCGTAGATCGCTCGATCCTCCGGATCGGGAACGTTCTCACGAACGACGCGCAGCGTCGCTTCATGATCGAGCGCTCGGCTCTGCGCCTGACGCAGCACCTGCGGCGACCCGAAGAATGCGTTGCGAACAATGACGCTGCGCCCGACCAAATTCTCCAAGCGTTTGTTTAACTCGGGATCGCTATGGCGCACCGCTTCCACAACCAGTTCGTCCTCAGGGGAGAGCGATTGCACCTGACACCAATCCGCAAACTTCGGCACGCAGAGCTCGGTAATTTTTTGCAGCACCTCTCGAGCTTCGAGCGTCGAAGCGAGAACCTCGCTCACGTGCGAGAGAAATCTCTCGCGCTCTTCCAGGCGTTTTCGGTCATTGATGTCCGTCGCCGTCGCGAAGAAGCGAATGACCGAACCGTTTTGCGCGTGCACGGCCACCGCGCGCTCGAGAAACCAATAATACTCACCGGTTTGCGAGCGGAGTCGGGCCTCAACCGAAAAGTCGCTGCCGTCTTGAGCGGCGGCGCGCCATCCGGCTTCGACGGCGACCCGGTCGTCGGGATGAAACGCCTGCAACCAACCGTCGTCCTCAAACGTCTGCGCTTCACCCAAGCCGGTGAACTCGAACCAACGTCGATTGAAGTAGTCGATCTTGCCGTTGGGACCCGCCGTACAGATGATTTGCGGAACGGAGTCGGCAAGCATACGCAGCATGCGCTCGTGGTCCATAGCGTAGCCTCGCGACTGCTCGGGCATCAGCGTCGCTTACTCGCCGTCGAATCGATTGAAGGCGTAATTGAACGCGGCGAGCCGGAGAAAGAAGTCACCGGTTCGCCTGTACTAGCAACAAAGACCGTAGCGCATGGACAAATGAACCCCCGCCTCGACTTTCCCAAAGCCGACAAGCTCTAAACCGGAACGTCACCAGGGGGCACGGCTAAGGTGCGCTCGGCGGGTTCGGGAATCAGCGCGATTTCAGAACGACAAAGGCATTTCGGCGAGTGAAACGTTTCCAGGATTCAGCTGCGTAGCGGGCGCGAAAGCGGCGACGGCATGCGATGAGAATGTGCGCGCTGACCAGCGCATCGCTAAGGGCACGATGCGCCTCAAATTCTTCGTCGGCGGCCCGATCGATGTCAAGGAATCGCCGCAGGGTCTGATTCTTATGGTTTAGCGCTTCGGGAAACAGCGCTCGCGCGAGCAGCATCGTACAGAGACCCTTCCGTCCGACTGATGGCCCCACGAAGGAAAGGTCGAATCGCGCGCAATGCGCCGCCACGACCCGGCCTTTGCAGCGCCGCCGCAAATGTTTGAGAGCCCGTCCTAGGCGCGGTGCGCCACTCACCATGTCGTCGGTGATGCCATGGACCGCAGTCGCATACGATGGAATCGCGATGCCAGGGTCTACCAGCGTCGCCCAACGCCCAACGATCCGCTCGCCGTCGATCAGCGCGCACACAACCTCGACGATCCGATCGTGAGTGGCGCTAAATCCGGTCGTCTCAACGTCAATGACTGCGTATTGCTCCCGCTCCATGATGCCATCGTAGCCCGTCTGAGTGCCAGATGTATGGCAGTTTGCGTTAGCGCTGGGTGCAGTCGGTTTTCGATCGGATCCGCTCCATCCAGCGGTCGGCGTGCGCCATCGGCGTGAAGCCGTAGCGCTCGTACAACTTATGTGCGTCCAATGTGGCGAGAATCCAACGGCCGACGTGACGAACGTTCGGATCTCCAAGCACCACCGCCATCATCCACGTTCCCAGTCCCCTGCCACGGTACTCTTTCTCGATGATAACGTCGCAGAGCCACGCAAACGTGGCGTAATCCGAAACGACGCGCGTCAGGCCGATCTGCCGTCCGCTGCGCACTTCATAGAGTCCGAAGCAGAGGGAGTTACTTATCGAAAGTTCGATGGAAGCACGAGAACGTTCTGAGGCCCAGTAACTGCTTCGCAGAAGCCGCTCGATCGCGTCGAGGTCGAGGCGCGCAGGATCCGTGCTGATGACGAAGCCGTCAGGTCGCGTGGAGCGAGTGTGCACGACGGCTACGGGAGGATCACGAAGGGGTCGGCGCCGCTGGTCGACATGATGTACCAGGCCGTTGCGCCCACATGGAGTGATGCAAAATACTTATCCCCGTCGCAATCGCTCAAGCCGTTTATCGAGGCGGCGATAATACCGAGACCATCCGCGTTGCGTCCGTTCGTCTGCGCGTATTTGATGTCGTCGAGATAGGTTTGCGCTAGGGATTGGTCGCCGGATTGGTTGCGCAGTTCGAGGGCATCCGCGAGATGAGCCGTGCCTTCGAACCACACGCCCGAGCGATCGCCGCTGCAAAAGCTTACACCGCTAAAGCCGCTCTTACTTGCAGCCAAATGGGTGACGTCCCAGCTCGGAGCGGTGGCCCATGCCGGGTTCTGGAAGGCAAGATAGCTCCACGAGTTCACGTCCTCCGGCTTAAAGGGCTTATTCGGAGTGACGCCGTCGTTGAGAGTCCCGACGTAGAAGCGGCCGGCGCGCTCGCTCCACATCGAGGCAACAAATCTCTTCGCCCAAGATGCGCGGGAGGTCCACCGGCGCTCGCCCGATTCGGTCGCAAGCATTGTGAAGAACGCGTAGGTATCGATATTATGCTCGGTCGATTTCCACTTGATCTTCTCCCCGCCAGAGGTATAGCCGCCGGTGTAACCGCCACTTCCACGCGTATCGTACGTGTTTTTCTGTATCCACGTCGCAATCTCGAGCGCACCTTTCAGATATGCAGCGTCGGACGTCTTGGCATAGAGCTGAACCAACGCTTGCCCAACCCAAGCATTGTCGCCCAAATCGCTGGCGCTCCCGTCGACTTTGATGTCGCACGGGCTCTTCAATGGTTTGGGCCCGTAGGCGGCGCGCACGCGGCCGTCGCCGGCCGGGTCGTACGCCTGAACATAGAGAAACGCGTTGCCAACAACTTTCGCTCGCGCGATGTCGTCTGGCGTCGCCGCTAGCATTGCATCGATCAAGAGTGCATCGTCGTAGCTAAAGGCGTCGGGCAGGGTCTTCAGCTTGCCGTTGGCGTAGCTACGCACGAGCCGCCTCGTCGAACCCGTTGCGTACTCGTCCATCATCAGACGAAGGAACTCGTATGCCTTCGTGACGCTTCGCGAAGGCACGGAGCCATGAACGGCCGCGGTGCCCGGCGGGAATGCGGCACCCCCCGGCAGACCCTCTGAGCACCCGACGATCGCGAGCAGCGAGAAGACGGCGGCCGCAGGGCCGCGGGCCCGAGCCGGGCGATTCACGCTTTCTTCATGCCTTGGGGATAGCATCGGTTCATACGGTCTGAGATGCCGCGCTGTCGTACGGTTGCACGTGTCTGGGGGAAACCGAACGCCGCGGCACCTCGACCGTTGTTTACTCCCCCGGCGGATGGAATTTGACGGGCCTCTTGATCGCCTCGTCGACCTCTTCAGGCGGTATGAGGACGGTCGACCTCGTCCGCATCGAACCCGAAGCGCTCACGGCCAAACCGATGGCCGAGGCAGCGACTTGATCGGGAAGATCGATAATGAGGATTGCATCCTCGTCACCGAAGGTGAAGTAAAAGGCTTCGAGCTTTCCGCCGAGCGGCGTCAGCAGCTCTTCGACGGCTCTGCGGCGCGCGGTGCCGCCGCTTTTCAATAGGCCTCTTGCCCCTTCGGCCGTGTAGGACGCGTGAATCAAATACTTCGGCATCGGATACCCTCCTGATGGTGGCGTTTGCGTGTGGGAAGACTGAGGCAATGAAAGTACCGAGCGTCTCGGCCTGGCTCCCCCTATTGCGCTCAACGTGGGCGGCGTATCAGCGGCATAACTCGCAGTGGCTTGCCGCCGCCCTTGCCTATTTTGCTGCGTTCGCCGTTGCTCCACTGATTATCGTCGCCGTCGCAATTGCCAGCGCGTTCCTGCACGGCCACCAGAGTGCCATCAACGAAATTTACAGTCGCTTGCCTGGGCCCGAGACCGTCGCGGTGCGCCAAATCGTCTCCGCGACACTCGGTCAGCCGCGGCAGGGCCTCATCGCGCAAATCGCGGGGTGGGCGTTTTTCGTGATCGCGGCGCTTGGTCTGTTCGGTTCGCTACAGTTCGCGCTGAACACCACGTGGGATGTGACACCGCAGAAAATGGGGATCTGGCAGACCATTCGCCGGCGCGCCGTGAGCTTTGTGATGATGCTGGCCGTTGCGGCGTTGCTGCTGCTCTCCGTCATTGCCGACGCCGCGCTCACCGCCGTCTTGGCCTATCTACCGCACGCATTCGGCGACCAAGCGACGTTAGTGAAAGGCACCGACTCCGCACTCTCGTTCGCGATCGTCTGGCTGCTCTTTGCGGTGCTCTTCGAGTTTCTACCCGATGCGCGCATCGCCTGGCGCGACGTCTGGATTGGAGCCGGCATAACCGCGCTGCTCTTCGTCGCCGGGCAGTTCTTGTTGGGATTCTATCTCGGACGGGCTGGCATCGGCTCCGCTTACGGCGCCTTCGGCTCGCTGGTGGTCTTTCTGCTCTGGGCAAACTATTCGGCGCAGATCGTGCTCTTCGGCGCGGAGTTCACGCACGTTTACGCGCTGCATCGCGCAAGGCTTCAGCCTATGTAGACGACCTCCGCCATCATGCCGCCGATCATGTGGATCTCGTTGTGACAGTGCAGCAACCAGCGCCCGGGTGATGAATTAGCGGTAAACTGCCACGTCGCAGTGCCGCCGTTTGCAGAAACGAGCGAGCCGTCTTTAGCGAGTGGGCGCAACAACGGCACCCCGTTGACTTCCGTCAGTGCAAAGATGTGGCCGTGCAGGTGCATCGGATGGTCCATGTCGCTGGTGTTGCGAAAGCGCACGGTCACGAGTTCGCCACGACGCACGCGCAGCTTTGGCGTGTTCGGCCAGACATTGCCATCGATCGTCCATTGCGGATTTTCCCAGCCCCCTCCGCCGAGCGCGAGATCGTACGCCGGCGGCGCGCCCAGGGGCGACTTCGGTTGCGCCCCGACACCGCCGGCTGCCTCGTAGCTAAAGACGCGCATACCGCCGAGCATCTGCGGCTCGCTGTGCGGCGGGGCATTCTCCATGCCCTCGGTATACAGGAGAACGGCCTGTTGCGACTCGAGTGGATCGGCAGAAATACCTTGCAGCAGGAACGCCCCCGGCTTGCGCACTTCGAAGTACGCGTCGTATCGTTCCCCGGCGCCGATACGCAGCACGTCAACGGTCGTTGGCTGCGCGAGAGGATTGCCGTCGGCGTGCGTCACGACGAGTTCGTGTCCCGCAAGTCGCACGTAGCGAGTCTGCGTCGGGCTCGCGTTGAGCATGCGCAGACGAACGCGATCGCCGCTGCGGATCGCAAGCGTCTTGCCGTGCGGATAACTCGCGCCATTGATGCAATGGGCGACGTAGGCGACTTCATCGCCCATGCTACGATGCATCGTTTGCATGCTCTCGCCCGATACCATCGGATCGGTCATCGGCGCGTTGCTGACGCCGCGCTCCGCCGCGCCCAGCGAACTCCACTTCGGCACGTCGTGAAAGACGAGCGCAAACTCGCGGTCGGCCGGCTCGTCGTTCGGATCCTCGACGACGAACATCCCGAAGAGCCCTCGCGCGGAGGCCAAGCTCAACGCGTGGTCGTGATACCAGCGCGTGCCGGGCGGCCCCGGCACGAAATCGTACAGATACTCGCCACCAAACGGCACCGCGGGTTGCGTGATGCCGGCGGCGCCATCCATGGCGTTGGGCAGAAGCATCCCGTGCCAGTGGATGCTCGTCGGTACTCCGACGTCGCTTGCGTAGCGAACGCGAATGCGCTGGCCGTGCGCGACGCGCAGGAGCGGTCCGGGAATCGTACCGTTGTACGCCAGCCCTAAAAAGCGCAAACCCGCCCCGGGTGAAAACCGAAGAGGTGCCGAGCGCAGCGTGACATCCACGACGTCGCTTGCTAGCGCGCGCTGCGTCACCCGAGGTAGCGAAACTATCGCCAGCGTGCCGGCGGCCGCCCGCAGAAACTCGTTACGCCTCATCGCTCGGACGCGTACCCTGGTCTTTCAGACCGGACGAATGGCCGGCCGCTTTCGAGCGGGCGAGTCACTCTACGCGCAGCGGAGCCTCTTCGACCGTTTCGTCGCCAGGCGTATTCCGCGCGATGATATAGAGCTCGTACGAATGCCGCCGTGAGAGCGGCGGCAATTCAAGCACTCGCATGTGAAAATGGTAGATGCCGGGCGCTACCTGCGTACTGTTGATCGAAAAGGCGGCCGTGCGGACTTCGACCGACGCAACGTTGCTGCTTCCCACGATTGTCCCGTCGAACCACGTACCCGGCCGAAGCGTCAGCGTGGAAAACCAGATGCGCACGATCCGGGGCGGGGCGTTCGGCGCTGCGATCGGAGCAGTCGGGAGCCCCTGCGGTATTTTGCTCGAAACGATGAGGTTTGGCGGAACGGCAAGCGGTTTGGGAGAACACGCACTAACACAACAAAGCGCCCCGATCACTAGTGTTGAAAGTGCGCTACGAAAAGGGTTCCGAGGCGAATCGAAGGATGACTCACGACACATGAAGCTGATGGATTTGCTTTCCCCTCGAGCAGAAGCCGGGCCTTCCCTACCCCGCCTCGACGTCGTCGTCGAGCCGTTGGGTTCGCCCAGCCGGCTCGATTGGCTGGCGACCTTCGCGGGCCTCTGGATACTGACGGGCCTCTTCATCGATGCGCATCAGCATCTTTTTCTCGCGGTCGAATCGTTTCTCAATCCGTGGCATATGACGATGTACAGCGGCGCCGTCTTTGCAGCCGTGGTCTTAAGCGCGACTATTTGGAGTAACTATCGGCGCGCCGGCTCCTTTTGGAAGGCGATTCCCGCCGGCTATTCACAGAGCGTCGTCGGCGTCGCAGCACTGTTGGTGGGAGGCGCACTCGACGTCGTCTGGCACTCGGTCTTTGGGTTCGAGCACCAGCTCGATCTGCTTCTCAGCCCACCGCATCTCTTTCTGCTCGCCGGCCTCTTCTTCTTAATTACCGGCCCCGTGCGCAGCGCGCTCGCGCGTCCGCAAAGCACGCGCCTGGTCCAACAGCTTCCGATGCTGATTTCGCTCGGGCTCGCTTTTGAAATCATTCAGTTCGTCACGCAGTACGGCTTCTATCCGGAGGCGTTGATGCGCGATCATCCACTGGCGCAGGTCGCGTTCCCGCGCGAACAGTTCGTTCTTTCGGTCTTCCTTTTCTACAGGCAAGCGCTCGAAATCGCGATCGTGATTTGGCAGAGCCTGCTGCTCGGGGCGGCGGTCCTTTACGTCTGCGCCGGCAGGCGGCTGGCCTTCGGCGCCCTCATCGTTCTGTGCGTGGTCGAAAAACTGTGGATCGGCGGCGAGCTCAGCAGCGATCTCAAAGAGCTTCTGCTCGTCGTGCTGGCCTCAATCGCCGCTGGGCTCGTCGGAGATTTTCTCGTTGCCAAGCTGCGCCCAACGGTCCGTAATCCCAACGCCTTTCGAGCCCTGGGCTTCGCGGTTCCTTCGGCGTATTTGGCGGCGTACTTTGCGCTCGCCGTTCCAATGTTCGGCGGAACGTGGTGGGACGCCAGCTTCGTCTTTGGGTCGATCGTCGAAGCAGGGATCGTCGGCCTTTGCATCAGCCAACTCTTTCTCGCAGGATCGCAAACGACCACGAATACGGTATGAAGCTTCGGCTTCATACAAGCGCGTACGTGCTGGCACTTGCCACCACCGCGCTGCATCTCGCCGTCTGTCACCGGTTCGGATATTATCGCGACGAGCTCTACTTCATCGACTGCGCGAAGCATTTGGCCTTGGGATACGTGGACCAGCCGCCGCTCGCGCCGTTCGTCACCTGGCTGACGGCGCCGCTGGGGTATCCGGTGTGGGGGCTGCGCTTTCTCCCCGCGATACTATCGGGCGTCACGGTGCTCTATGGTTGTGCGATTGCGCGCGAGCTGCGCGGGGGCGCGTTTGCGCAAGCGTTGACGGGGTTAACAATCGTCCTGGCCCCTGGATTGGTCGGGATTGCTTACGGCCTTTCCACGGAGCTTCTTTCGCCGGCGGCGTGGACGGTTTTGATCTACTTAACGATTCGGCTGGTCAAGACGCAAGACACCCGTCTTTACATCCCGATCGCTCTGGTCGTGACACTCGCGATGTATGCGAAATATTCGATCGCTGCGTGTGCCTTTGCTTTGGTGATCGGATTGCTGCTGACCGGCCACGCCAATCTCCTGCGGTCGCGCTGGCTATTGTTCGGCGTACTGTTGACCGCACTGCTGGTAATGCCCAATGCGCTCTGGCAAATCCGTCACGGCTTCCCCATGCTCGAAGTGCTGCACAACGATCAGCTCAACCGCCACGCGCTTCGTAACGGCATGGCCGATGAATCGCCGAACCGGTTGATCAACGCGCGTTACATGTTCGCACTGCAGTTCATGTACCAAAATCCGCTCTTCGCACCGGTATGGGTTTGGGGACTGGTCTGGCTGTGGCGTGAAAAGGCATACCGATATCTAATGGTTGCCTATCTCTTGTTGTTGGGACTGCTCGTTGCGAGCATTGGCCGCGGCTACTATATCCAAGGTTTCTATCCGGCGCTCTTCGCGGCGGGCGCCGTGGCAATTGAAGGCGCGATACGCGCGAGGTCGTTGCGCTTAAAGATCGCACTCCTCGCGACGACCTTCGTCGCCGGCTTGCCGATGTTTCCGCTCTCGCTTCCCATCCTGCCGCTTCCCGAGTACATGGCGTACGAGCGTGCAATCGGTCTGAGCCGCCCCGCGCCGCCCGACGGCAAGAGTCACCTGATCAATCCGATGTTCGCCGACCAACTCGGCTGGAAGACGATGACGCAAACCGTCGCGGGCGCGTATTGGTCGCTGCCGGCATCGCAACGCAGGATCACGGCGGTCTTTGCCGACCGCTACGCCTATGCCGGAGCCCTCGATTACTACGGGCCGCGCTACGGCTTACCGACGGTCATCAGCCCGAACAACTCCTACTACCTCTGGGGCACACGCGGCTATAGCGGTCGTTCGGTTTTAGCCGTCGGCGCAACCGATTATTGGCTGCTGCTGCGCTGGTTCGGCAACGTTCGCCAGATCGCGGTCTACCGCAACGATTACCGCTGGATGCTCGAGGGTCCCCTGCCGGTTTATCTCTGCACGCACCCTCGCGTTCCACTGGCCGCGATGTGGCCGGCGTTCAAGTACTACGGCCTCTAGCACCCGGCGGAAATGAAGGAATTCCTTCATTTATGGCGTGACGTAGGCGCCTATGGAAAACGTGCACGCAGAGCGCTCTGCCGGCTGGTCCGTCCTTTGTTACGTCGCCGTTCTGGTCATCGTTACATTCCTTAACAGCGGCATGCCGGGGATGGATCTGAAGCCTTCCGATGCCGCGCTGGCATTCGATCAACACCGGTTTGCGCTCCTGTGGGGTGCGTGGTTCACCTTTCCCGCGGTGGCTTTCTTTCTCTGGTTTTTGGTCGGATTTCGCAGCTATTTGATAGCCGCGCCGGGGCGTCAAGAGGGGCTTCCCACCTTTGCGTTGATCGCCGGCGTCGTGATGGCGGCGAGCTCGTTGTGGGCGGCGTGCTTGGAGATTGCGGCAGTCTATCTTCCACCCGACGCATTTACGGCCAACGGACTCGCCGGCATCTTCGACGCCTTCGTCTTTGTGCAAGGTGGTCTCGGCTACGCTCCCGTCGCGATCTTCCTGTTTGCCGCGGCGCATAGCATCCGACGTCACGACTCTGCGCCGCAGTGGCTCGCGACGCTGGGATATGTCGCGTCGTTCGGCGCGACACTCGCGACCTTCTCGATCTTTTTCTCGTATGGTGCAATGGCGCCCGGCGGCGCCGGCCCCGGTATCGTCGGCGCGCTGCCCGCGGCGGCCTGGCTGATTGCAACCGGCGTCGTGCTCATTCAAAACAAACGCGGCTCGGCAGCCGCGAGAACTTCGGCCGCATCGTAGTTCGCGTTATTGACCCGCCTCGACACTTCGCGCACGGCCATGAGCGCGGCGTCGAGCGGGCGCAATATCGCCCCGGCCGCGTCGGCCGGTAGCGGCTCGGGGTCGAGCCAAAGCGCGACGCCATCCCCGGAAAGGATGACGGGCATGCGATCGTGCACCGCAGCGACGAGCGAGTTCGGGCGGCAAGTCACCACGTCGCACGCCGCCAGACCATTGCTGGGCTCCCAAAGACCGGCGAAGGCGAACGGCTCGCCCGATCGCAGCGTATAGTAAAACGGTCGGCGGTCGCGCCATTCGTAGAACCCATCGGCAAACTCGATGCAGCGTCGCGCGACGGCGCTGCGCCGCGCCGCAATCGATTCGGCGCGAATGTTGATGCGACCGCGCACACCCCAACGCATCACCTCAGCGGTGCCACGCCCGTCGTTGCGGACACCTAGCACGTCCTGTGTCGGTGCGATGTTATAGCGGGGAAGCCGCGTCTCGCTGAACTCCGGGTAGCGAAACTGCGGAAACGCGGCGGGAAGCGCCTGCGGTTTGGTGAGCGTAAATCTACCGCACATACTTACTTCCCCTTCGCCATATCCGAGCGAGCCGCCGTTGTGGCATAATGGGCTCGTGCTTAAACATTTGTCGCCCTTTCTTATTGCCGCCGCCTTGGCGTGCGCGCCCGTCTGGGGATTGGCTGCGCAGGCCGGGGCGGGTCCGCGACCCTCCATCGCCGTCCTGGACTTCTCGACTCATGGCCTCACTTCGGATTCGTACGGTTCCTTCGAGCCAGGCGTGGCGCTGAGCGACCTCCTCACCGATCGGATGGTCAACGACGGACGCTTCAACGTGCTCGACCGCACGCATCTCAGCTCAACCCTGGGCGAGCACCAGCTCGGTGCAAGCGGCGAAGTCGATCCCGAGACGGCCATTCGGGCTGGGCACCTCGTCGGCTCGCGGTACTTGATAACCGGGAACATCCTCCAGCTCGACCAGACCGGCGCGAGCGGAGCGAATGCGGGAAGTCTTCTACCTGGCGTCTTTGGAGCGGCCGCGGGCGGAGTCTCGACCCATCGCGTGACGATCAAAGTCGCGGTGCGCGTGATCGACGCGAAGACCGGCCAGATCGTTCAGAGCTTCTCCGACGAGGAATCACGCTCGGGCACGTCCTGGAACGCCGGCGGATTCTCGGGCTCCGTGGCGGGCTCCTATAGCAACGAGCAGTTCGTCAACAGCGACATGGGCCATCTCATTGACGATGAGGCTGCGAAGATCGCCTCCACAATCGATCCCAGCCGCTTCGACTCGGGCCCGGCGGCACCGGCGCTGCGCGGACAGATCGCCGCCGTCGACGGAAGGAGCATCATCATCAACATCGGCTCCAATGCCGGCGTACAGGTGGGCCAGATGTTCGATATCGTGAAGGTGAAGTCGCTCGTCGATCCCACGACGCATGCATCGCTGCACGTCGACGAAAATGTCGGCCGGCTGCAGATCGATACGGTCAGTCCGAGTGCATCGGTCGGGCACGTCGTATCCGGGACCGCCGCGGTACGGCTGTCGGTTACGTCGGAACCCTAGTGATGACACGCTCGACCTTCACGACGCGCGTCTTCGTCAACCGATCGTGCAGCAGAATCCGGCGCCAAAAGAAGCTCAGCGCCACGATAAGCCACCAAACCAAGAAGACGATGATGTAGCGCCAAATCGTACGCCCGACGCTCGGCTTGCGAAAGTCGGTCGTTACCACGCGCAAACCGGTAATCATCATCCCGAAGGTCTGACCAGCGAAAATTACGAGCAACGCTAGATAAACAGGGTACCAGAAGAAGAAGCCGAGATGGCGGATTGCCTGCCCCACAGTTGTAAGTATCGTGTTGACGGAGCGGCTGAGGTCGTCGTCTCCGCCGAGAACCCTTTCTGCCGGATTTTCCCAACGCCATTTAGTGCTCGGCGGGGGAGATGGCGATCCGACCGTCGCGACCGCGTGCGTTTTACCACGGATCGTAATTGCGCCCAGCCCCGGGACCGAGGCGGTAACGTTGCCCGGAGTGACGGCTATATTTGTCTCGGACTGGCGCGCGACCGGCGCGATACTGCCGCCAAAGGACGTAACGATCGCGATAACCACGACCGCATCGATGCCGGCGGCGGCGAAGCGCCGCCACCAGCCGGCGCAATCTCGCGGAGTGACCGTCGCTTCACCCGGAAGCACGAGCGCCGGGGGCGCTTCACCGCGCTCGCGAACGAACCAGGCCTGCGCGTCCAGATACGACTGTGACGTGATGAACCGGCGCATCGAAGCGATTCGCTGCGTTGCATAGGGCTCGCTGCTCAGCCACTCGCCCCAGCGCAGGACCGAGTCGGTCGCGATCTCCGCGCGCTGCTCGGCAAATGCCTGATAATCGACCTGCCGGCCAAACGCGTGAAACGTTGCGACGCCCAGCGCCCCAATCGCCGCATCGAGCGAGCCACAACAGAGCAGTCCGACTTTGTCGCACGTGAGCGCACAGCGCCGAAGCCAGCCGCCGAAAATCAGCGAGATCAACGGGTTTTCGTTGCCATTGACGCTCAACAACGAGTGAAAGCGCGTGTGACCGGCCGCGATATGACCGAGCTCTCGACCAATCACAAAGGCCAGCTCGTCGTCGGAGAAGAGCTCGATCCAGTGGCTCGAGAGCACGAGCGCATATGGTTGACCCAGGCCAAGCGCAACGGCGGGAACGAAGTTGTCCTCGCGCACGAAGATTAGCGGCGTCGGAATCTCGAGTGCTGCAGCGGCATTTTGCACGATCGAGAAGACGCGCGGATATTGCCTCTGATGGATGCGTACGCTCGAACCGAGAAGGCGTCCGCGCGCGAGCGTCACGTAGAGCATCGCAATAACGATAAAGAGCGCGACTTGCGAGGCGCCGATTGATTCGTGAAGCACGTAGCCGATCAGCAGCGCCGCCGGGAACGCGCCCAGCCCGGTCAGCCAGAAGGCGAGCCGCTCGGACGGCTCTCGCAAAGAATGTGGTCCGGTAAACAGTGGCTGCACGTTCTAAGTGAGTCTGACGATGCGAACCGGCTTTCCTTTCACGAACCACGGGCCAAGAAGTAAAACATGGCCGCCGTCGCGCCGGTAATGAGGCTGGGCCCTAGAATTGAGAAGAATTTATGGATTCGGCTGACCATTGAGGCGGCTTGTACCCCGCTTGCGGGGCTTCCGAATCGAAAGTGCGCTTACGCTTTAGGCAGGAGCCCCGAAATCTCGCTGCCGGAGATGGCGCCGCGAAAGACGCACAGGTCTCCGTCGCGCAACGCGCGAGCCGTTTCGACCAGCGACGTCATGGCACTTCGATAGAGTGCACCGCCAACGCTCACGCGGCGCACGCCGGCCGCACTTAGCTCTGCCAGCGGTACCGGTTTGCTCGGGCCGATGAGCACGTTGACGGGCTTGGGCGCCACAGCAGCTACGAGGGCGCGGATCGCATCCATGTCCGGTAAGCCGGGGGCGTAGAGCACGTCGGCGCCGGCTTGCGCGAAGGCGACGAGACGCCGAATGGTATCGTCCAGATCGGAACGACCGTGAAGATAGTTATCGGTGCGGCCCGTCAACAGGATGCGGCCGGTCGCAGCCTGCGCTGCGGCGCGAACGCGCGCAACCGCATCGTCGAAATCGTGAACCGGATGCGCGGGGTCGGCCGTCGTGTCCTCGATGCCAAGACCGGCCAAACCCGCCTCGATGCCGGCGCGAACCGTCGCGGCGCATTCCTGCGGATCCGCACCGAATCCATCTTCGAGATCGCCGTTAATCGGGAGGCTGCTGGCGCGCCCCAAGAATTCGGCATGCGCTACGGCCTCGTCACGCGTTACGGCGTGAATTCCGTCTTGACGGCCGAGCGAAAAGGCAAAGCCGAGCGACGTGCTGCCCAGCGCTTCGAATCCCGCGCGCGCGAGTAAAACCGCCGACGCGCCATCCCATGCATTAGGCATAATGAACGCCGTTTGGCGTTCGTGCAACGAACGAAAACGTTCGTACGCGAAGGCGTTCGTGCTCCTCATCGACGCTTCTGCTATTCGGCCAGCATTTCGCTTGCGACGATGCTCACCGGAACCGTGCCGTGCGAGAGCAGATCGTCGTGGAAGGCCTGCAGATCGAACGCACTGCCTTTCTTCGCCTTGTATTGTACGAGCAGCGCCTCGATCTGCGTCTTGCCGACGGCATAGTCGAACGCTTGTCCAGGACCAAGCGCAAAACGGCTCACTTCTCCTTGCGCTGTCGCGCGATCGACGCCGGCATTCGCTTCGAACCATGCAACCGCGCGCTCGAAGCCCCATTCTCCGGTTGCGAGTTTCGTATCGACGATAGCGCGGGCGCCGCGCAGGCGCTCGAATTGCGCGACGGCGTAGCGCCCATCGAGATCGCTACCATAAAGGCCGTCACGTTCGAGCAATGCCTCTTCATAAAAAGCCCAGCCTTCGGCGAAGACGCCGTCGAAAGAGAAGCGGCGCACCGGATCGGGATTGTGTTTGGCGATCGAAAGCTGCAAGAAGTGCCCTGGGAAGCCTTCGTGTCCGCTGGTCATCAAGACCCGATCGCGATCGAAGTCTTCGAAGATTGCGCCCGCTGCCGCGGCCTTGGCCATCTGGGGATTGGGCGGCGGAACGAAATAGACGCCGTTGACTTCCTTTGAGAGAATCGGCGGCGGATTCATCGATGCGCCGGGAAGGATCGGCAGAAGAAATGCCGGGGTCTCCTCGATCTTCATCTCGCCGACATACGCCGGCACCGTCACGATGCGTTTGTCGGCAATGAAGGCGCGTAGCGTATCGAGTTGCGCCTGAAAGAATGCGAACTGCGCATCTTTAGTAGCCGGGGTCATTCCGCCGCCGTTGGCCGCGGCCTGTACCGGATCCGAGAGGTTGACGCCTTTGGCCTTCGCCTCGGCTTGAATTTCGCGCTCTTGCACGATGGCTGCGTCGAGCGTCTTGCGCCCGATGGCGGCAATCTGATCGGCGTCGTACGGCAAGAGCAGCTCGTCGCGGAGCATGGCGTTGTAGGCTTGCGCACCCATCTCGTAGTTGATCGGCCAGCTCGCCGCGTTATCGCTCATCCATTTGGTCCATTCGGTCATCGCCGCAACTACTGCGTCGCGCGCCTTTTCAAAGCGCGCCTTTTGATCGGCCGGGAGCTGCGCGGCCATCGGCGTCAAAATGTAGTTGAAGAGGGCCGGCGCCATCGCCAGTTCTTTGACGGCGACCTCGGCTTGCAGACGTCCCGGATGGGTAATCTGCGGGCGCTGCGCGGCCATCCACCCCGGGGCCTTTTCCAGCCGCGAGATCATGTGATCCCACCAAACCGCCGGGTCCTGTTCGTCCTTGTGGAGGATCATCGTGAAGACCGCGCCGAGGACGGTCATCGGCGGTCCGGACGGGTCCTTCCCAGCCTCCAGCTCGGCTAGTTGCCGGAGCTGCCCCACGGCGAAGGCGCGCATCACGCGAACGTCGTTGCGATCCTGGAGCGTCGCTCCCGCCATATCTATGGCGTCGAGCTTACGTCCGTAGCTCGCGAGGAGCTGCCTTATGTGGGTGGTGCCCGCCGGCGTCGGATCGCTCCAGTCGCCATCGTGGCTGTAGTCGCCGAGGAAGGTCGCGGCCTCGGGGTCCGCGGCCAAGAAATCGGCGATCGATTGGAGCTGAAGGGCCGAGATTTGCGCACTCGGCGAGCCTTGAGCGGGGGCCCGCAGCGGCGGGCAGACCAGAAATGCGGCCGCCAGGAGAGCGGCAAGAGCTCGGTGCGTCATGATGCTCTTACGCGAGTCGAGCAGGGATTGTTTCGCCTGCTCGCATTGAATACCAGAGGATGCCGCCGGGTATAGGAGCGGCAGTACGCTTGATTCCAGGAGGGAGCTCGCATGATTCGCGTCTTAACCGTCACCCTTTTCATCCTCGCACAAGCACCAGTTGTTGCCGCGGCCTCCACATGCGCAGGGCCCGATCTGGCCATGACGTCGGTGTCGGTGCAGAGCGTTACCAAGACTCGGTTCCTCAACAAGTATCGCGTGGTCGGAACCGTGACGAACGTCGGGGGCGCAATGCAAGGTTCAAATGTCTTGCAGCTCGTTGACATTAACCAGTACGGAAACCGTCTCGACGATCGAGGAGTTCCGCCGCTGGCGCCCGGCCAATCGTATATCGTCGCCTACGTTTGGAACCGCTCAGTCGATGCTGGCGGCGGGACGACGCCGCTGACCTTTCACCTTCGCGGGGTGGCGCCGCTGCCCGTCACACTCAACGACTGCAATCCCGCCAACGATAGCTATGATATCCGCTTTTAAAACTCGCTCTTGAAGGGTACTCTCACACTATGCGCACCATGATTTTAGTCGTCGTCCTTCTCGCAACGCTTTCCGCAAACGCTGCCGCGGCCAGCTGCGCGGGCGCCGACCCCGCCATTACGTCGGTAAAAGTTCAGAACGTCACCAACGACGGCTCGGTCAACCACTACACGCTGGTCGGCAGAGTCACCAATCTCGGAAATCAGAGGCAGGCATCAAACGTCCTGCAGTTCGTCGACATCTATCAAAACGGAGTCCGCTTAGAGGATCGCGGAGTGCCGCCGCTGGCGCCGGGTCAATCTTACACGTTTTCGTACGTCTGGCAGCGCGCGGCGGATGCAGGCACTAACACGACAACCTTCAACTTTAGCATCCGGATGACTTCCCCGTCGCCGCCCGGAAACGAAGACTGCAACCTCGCAAACGGTAGATATAACCTTACGTTTTAGCACCTCCGCCCCAGGTACGCTCCGCGTCGGGATCGACGTCGGCGGAACGTTCACCGATCTCGCCGCCGCCGAATCCTGGAGCGGACGAATCGTCACGCGCAAAGTCGCAAGCACTCCGCGGGAACCGCATCGCGCGGTCGTCGAAGCTCTTGCCGCAATCTTAGCGGACTATGAGGAGCCGCCGCGGATCGAGCTGCTCGCACATTCGACGACGATCGCTACAAACGCGCTGCTCGGCCAGATGAATCTCGAGCTTCCGCGCATCGCGCTCGTCACGACGTACGGCTTTCGCGACGTTATCGAGATCGGCCGTCAAAATCGAAGCACGCTTTACAACCTGTTCGTCGAACGGCCGCGGCCGCTGGTGGCACGCAGCGACCGGTTGACCGTGCGAGAGCGCGTCGATTTTCAGGGGAACGTACTCCAGGCGCTGGACGAGAGCGACGTCGAGCGTCTGTGCGAGGAGCTACGCGAACGCGATGTGGCGGCGGCCGCGATATGCCTGCTGCACTCGTATGCGAACGACGCGCACGAGCGGCGCATCGCGAAGGCCATCTCTGCCGCCCTTCCGGGAATGCGCGTGACGATCTCGTCGCAGGTCGATCCGCAGTACCGTGAGTACGAGCGCTGCTCGACCACGGTCGTCAACGCGGTGCTCGCGCCAATCGTCGAAAGCTACCTCGAACGTCTCGTCATAGCGATCCGGGCTGCCGGCATCGACGCGCCGCTCTACGTTATGCGCAGCGACGGCGGCCTTGCGGCGCAGGGGATTCTCTCGCGACCCGCGGCCTTGATCGAGAGTGGCCCCGCAAGCGGCGCAATGGCCGCGGCGGCGCTCGGCCGCCGAATTGGCATTGCACGCCTGCTCTCGTTCGATATGGGCGGAACGACTGCGAAAGCCGGCGCCATCGTGGATGGGGTCGCCCAAGTCGTTGGGGAGTTCGAAGCCGCCGGCGCAACGCACAGCGGCCGCGCGATCAAAGGCAGCGGCTATCCGGTTCGCTTTCCGTTCGTCGACCTGGCAGAAGTGAGCGCGGGAGGCGGCACCATCGCGTGGCTCGATGATGCCGGTTCGCTGCGCGTTGGTCCGCTCTCAGCGGGCGCGGATCCCGGGCCGGCCTGTTATGGCCGCTCCGACCAACCTACGGTTGCCGACGCGAACGTCGTGCTCGGCCGTTTGAATCAAGAAGCATTGCTCGGCGGAGCATTTCCAATCGACGCGGCGCGTGCCCGGTCCGCCGTCGAACGCCTCGCCCCGGCCTTGTCGTTGAGCCTCGAAATGACGGCCGAAGGCATCGTCAGACTAATCGATCACGCAATGGCGAAAGTGTTGCGGATTGTCACCGTCGAGCGCGGCTTGGATCCGCGTGAGTTCGCGCTGGTCGCCTTCGGCGGCGCGGGTCCGTTGCATGCCTGCGCGGTGGCCGACGAGTTGGGGATTGCGCGCATCGTCGTCCCGCAGCATCCGGGGCTTTTCTCCGCGCTCGGTTTGCTGGAGGCAGACCTTCACACCAGCGACGTTCTTGCCGTGCTTCGGTCGACCGGCGAGGTGGATCAAACCGCGTTGCAACGCTGGTTCGAGGAGCGCGAGGAACGCGCCGGGGCCTCGCTGATCGAACAAGGCGTGCAACAGCAAACGATTGCCTTTCGGCGACAATACGACGCTCGCTATCGCGGACAGAGTTTCGAGCTGACGATCGATCACGCCGATTCACCCGAATCGATCGCGCAGCGTTTTCACGACGCGCACCGCGCTCGCTACGGTTACGACGTTCGCAGCGAGATCGTCGAACTGATAAACGCGCGCCTAACGGGCGTGGGCGCGCTGTCTCCCAGTGTCACCCGCAGCCCTTCGACTCCCTACTCCGTCGAAGGACGACGCGAGGACACGCGTCGCGTCTGGGTCGATGGTTCTTTCATCAACGTTCCCGTTTTGCAACGTGCGGGGCTCAAAGAAGGCGAACGTATCGAGGGGCCGGCAATCGTCGAAGAGTACGACTGCACGACGTACGTCGCGCCGCAGTGGTCGTTGACGGCGGATGCCGACGTACTGGTCTTGGAGAAGACTGTGAAATGATCGATCCGATAGTGGCAGAGATCGTCAGCGCAGCGCTCGTATATGCGAGCGAAGAGATGGGCCTTGCCGTGCGCAATAGCGCCTACTCGCCGAACATCAAAGAGCGGCTCGACCATTCCTGCGCGCTCTTCGACCGCGACGGCCGTTTGATCGCGCAAGCCGAGCACATTCCAGTGCACCTTGGCTCGCTGCCGTGGGGGCTCAAACGCATGCTCGAGATCATTGCGCGCGAACACGGCGGCGTTCGCGAGGGCGAGATGTGGGTTGCGAACGATCCCTACGTGACGGGCACTCATCTCAACGACGTGACGCTGTTGCGGCCGATCTTCGACGGAGGGCGACTGGCCGGGTTCGCCGCCAATAAGGCGCATCACGCGGACGTCGGCGGCGCGGCGCCGGGCTCGATGCCGGCCGATGCGGCGGACCTCTTTGCCGAAGGCGTCGTCGTTCCACCGATGCGTTTGATGCGCGAAGATCGTGTCGTTGCCGAGACGGTCGCGCTCTTTCGCGCGAATTCGAGAACGCCCGATGCTTGCAGCGGGGATCTTCGGGCGCAGATCGCCGGCAACTACACCGGAGAACGACGCCTGCTCGAGCTTGTGAGCCGCTACGGCGCGCAAACGTTCGACGAGGCAGTCGCGCGCGCGCTTGACGGCAGCGAGCGAGCGATGCGGGCTGCGCTTCGTAAGATCGGCGACGGTGTTTTCCACGCGACGGACTATCTGGAAGATCGCCGCGGCGAGCCGCGCATCGCGATCGCATTGCGGCTGGAGCTGCGCGATGGCAGCGCACTGCTCGATTACTCGGGAACCTCCGCGCAACTCACCGCTCCGCTCAATGCCGTGTTCGGCGTGACGCTTTCCGGCGTCCACTATGCGCTGCGCGCCGTCACCGATTCCACGATTCCAATGAACGAAGGCTGTTTTCGCCCAGTCGAAGTGCGCGTGCCCGAAGGCACGTTGCTCAATCCGCGCCGTCCCGCACCCGTCTCGGGCGGCAACGTCGAGACCAGCATGCGCAACGCCGAGGTCGTCCTGCAAGCGTTGGCATGCGCCGCTCCCGCGCGCGTGCCGGCCTGCAGCGGCGGCACGATGAGCAACGTGATGCTCGGCGGAACGCGGCCCGACGGGCGAACCTGGGCCTTCTACGAAACCAACGGCTGCGGCTCGGGCGGGCGTCCGGGCGCTGATGGCGTCGACGCCATCCACTGCCACATGACCAATACGCTCAACACTCCGATCGAAGCTGTCGAACGCGAGTATCCGTTGCGCATCACGCGCTACGAAATCGCGGAAGGCACCGGCGGTGCGGGCCGGCACCGCGGCGGCAACGGTCTGATCCGCGCGATCGAGCTCACGGAAGGTACCGCACAAGCAACGCTCCTCGCGGATCGTCACACGCTGCGCCCACCTGGGGCGCATGGCGGAGAATCGGGCGCTTGCGGTCGGCATACCTTGAAGCACGACGGAACCGAAACGCGCATCGCCGCAAAGACGAGTCTGTCGCTCGAGCCGGGAGACGTGCTGACCGTTCAAACCCCGGGCGGCGGCGGCTATGGCAAGTCCGGTGCGACCTAGCTAAAGGGGTGTATTCGTTCGTACGGTGGCGGGCCGCTCCAAACCAAAGCGAGCCGCACAAAGCAAATCCACGACGCGAATCGCGCTTCGGCGAGGGGAGAAACGGCGTCGCGAGTCGGCCGCGACAAGATGGCCGTACGAGTCTCGCGGAGCACCGTTGACAAAACGAGCAACTGCACCCCGTAACTCCGAGCGCTGCGCGAAAATGGCGACGTCGGCGGCGAAGATGGTGCCCAATCCCTCGTTGGAAAGCGCGATGGCCGGAAGCCCGGCTTGCCCCAGCAACACGTTGCCGAACGCGGCGTCGTCGGTCAAGCCGCAATGAACGACACAGGCAACGGGCACGCGCTCCCCTTGGCCGAGCAGCATCTCCTGTGTAATTCGCACGACCGGATAGCCCAGGTCAACGTCGTGAAAATCATCAGCATCGCCGGCGAGTCCGATGGTGGTGCACGACGGATCGTCCGAGCGGCTTACCGCGCAAGCGGCGACGCTATCGGCCGAAGCACAAGGAAGCCATGGAACCTCGATGTCGATCGCGCCGAGCGTGCGAATCGAAGGAAAGGTCTTCGCACGACGCTCGATCCTGATTCCCGGCTGCGAAACTTCTCGCGAAAACCACTCGATCGACGCGGCCTGCCGAAATCGCGGATCGAACCAACCACGGCGTCGCAACGGTCTACGCACGACCGGATGGCCGAAGGCGCGTAGCGCAGCCGCGAGGTCCACGCGCGCCGCCGCGAGCAATGGTTCTTCATGCGCGTTTTCCGGCATCGCTATTGCTCCGACTTCGCCGCGTTGCGTTCGCGGCAGAGGCGCCAGGCGCGAAGCCCACTGTCGATAGAAGCGCTCCTCGTTCTCCCGTTCTCGATCGAATCGACCCGCTGAAGCGCCTTCATAGTGCGCGAAACGAGCCTCGGCAACATATGCAATTGCGGCGCCTCGTTCGCGCGCTCGCAGGCAAAGGTCGACATCCTCAAAGCCGTTGACGAACGACTCGTCGAATCCACCGCCCTCGAGGAACCATTCCGTGCGCACGGCCATGGCCGCACCCGACACGGCCAACGCATCGCGAGACGTGGTCACGCCGTCGAGCGACGAAGGCAGATTGCGACACGAATAGTGCCAGTGCGCATTGCGCAACAGGACGAGCCCCGCCGCTTGCGTCACGCCGTCCTCGAAGAACAGCGCTCCGCCCGCAATGGCGACCTCGGGCCGGTCGAAGGCCGCAACCAGCGGCGTCAGGGCGTCGCCGACCGGATAGGCATCGTTGTTGAGAAAGAGCGCGAGCGGCGCCTCGGCCATGCGCGCGCCCGCGTTACACGCTCCGGCAAAGTTGCGGTTCGTCTCGTGGCGGAGATAGCGCACCCACGGGAAAGCGGCAATCGCTTCGGGCGTTTCGTCGGTCGAGGCGTTATCGACCACGATCGTTTCGAAACTCGCCGAACCGGCTCGCTGCAGCCGGTCCAGCTCGCTCAAGCACCGCGCGGTGAGCCACCAGTTGTCGTAGACCGGTATAACGATGCTAAGCCGCGCCAACGCGTACTTCTTCCAGCAGCTCCTGCTTCGTTTCCGGGACCATCGCGCGCACGAAGACGATCGTCACGATGCAGAGCAACGCATAGACACCGAACGTCACCGGGCTTCCTAGACGCTCGACCATCGTCAAAAAGGACTGCGAAACCGCGAAATTTCCCACCCAGTTGGCCAGCGTCGAAACCGACATCCCGGTTCCACGCACTGGTAGCGGAAAGATCTCGGCGATCAGCAGCCAAAGAATGGGGCCGAAGCTAAATGCAAAACTGCCCACGTAGACCATCATACTGACGAGCGCTATCGCAGCGAGCGAACCCGAGAGATGCGGTTGCGAGAACGCGTACGCCATGACGGTCAGTGCCACGAACATGCCGGTGAGCCCGGCATAGAGCAACGGCTTACGTCCGATGCGATCGACAAAGAAAATCGCGACGAGCGTCATCCCGCAGTTTACGGAGCCGACTAGCGACTGCGCCAAAATCGAGGCTGCGTCAGATCCGACGCCTGCCATCTCGAAGATGCGTGGTCCATAATAGATGACTGAGTTGATTCCGGTGACCTGCTGCAAAACCGCCAGCGTGATGCCGATGAAGAGCGCCGGCCGGATCGCCGGGCTCAGTAATGCACGCAGACCGCCGCGCTTGACTTTCAGGCTCTCCAAAATGGAAGCTTCTTCACGTTCGCTGGCGCTTTCGTCTTCGTAAATGCGTTGCAGTTCCTCACGAGCGAGAGGGTCGCGTCCAACCTTGAACAGATAGCGCGGGCTCTCCGGCATGCGAATCATTCCACCCATCAAGATCAATGACGGAATGACGGCGAGGCCTAACATCCAGCGCCACTGCGCGCCGCCCGCGAGCAGGTAATCGACGATGTATGCCGCGAGAATGCCGATCGTTATCGCGAATTGGTAGAGCGAAACCAACGCGCCACGCACCGGCGCAGGCGCGACCTCGGAGATGTAGAGGGGCGCCACGACCGAGCTCAAGCCGATCCCGAGACCGACGACGAAACGCCCACAGAGCAGTATCGCCTCGTCTCCCGCTAGGGCCGAAAGCAGCGCGCCGAGCAAGAAGATAACGCCGGCTCCGAAAAGCGTCGGCCGCCGGCCGATGCGGTCGGCCACCGACCCTGAGACGGCCGAGCCGCCGATGCAGCCTATCAAGACGACGCTAATTGTAAAAGCCTGGAGCCGGTTGTCCAGCGCAAACTGCTTGCTAATGAAAAGGATCGCGCCGGAGATCACGCCGGTATCGTAGCCGAAGAGCAAGCCTCCCAGCGCTGCGATCGACGCTACGAGCAGAACGTACCCTCTCATGCAGGCGCTTTTGCAAGCGGCGTGCGAACGCTCCTCCAATGGCGCTCGAGATCGAGATTCCGGCTGCGCTCGCATACGCCCGCACGCACGCGTTGCATGCGATCCTTATTGCGCTCGGCGACCAGATCGTCGCGCAGGAGTACGGCGGTGCTTTTGGCGAGCAGAAACCGCATTTGCTTTACAGCGGAACGAAGAGCTTTTGGGGCCCCGCGGCGCTCTGCGCGCGCGACGATGGATTGCTCGAACTCGACGAAACGGTCGCTGCGACATTTGCCTCGTGGCGCGACGATCCATGGAAGCGCCGCGTCACCTTGCGCATGCTGCTCTCGCTTACGGCCGGCTTTGGTTTCGGCGGCTTGGGTGCGGCCGTTCCGGAGTACGAGCGCGCCCTAGCGACGCCGCTGAAAAACGAGCCGGGCTCGCGGTTTACGTATGGCGGCATTCCGTTTCAAGTCTTTGGCGCCGTGCTCGCACGCAAGCTCGCCGATCGCAAGCTCACGCCGCACGATTATCTGCGCGAGCGCGTTCTCGACCCGGCGGGCGTCCGGGTGGCGAGCTGGCGCAGCCTAAAGGACGGAACGCATCCGCTGCCAACGGGCGCATCACTCTGCGCCTTGGACTGGCTTGCATACGGACGCTACGTCGCGCGCCTGCGCGACGTTCTCGCGCCTTGCTTCGAGGGCTCTCCGCCTAATGCGCACTACGGCCTGGGCTGGTGGCTTGGCGCTCGCCCTTCGACTGCGCTCAGGACGCCGAAGGATCTCGACTACGCGAGCGGCTCGGCAGGCCAAGCGCTTTACCTGATCCCGTCGCTCGATCTGACGGTCGTACATTTCGGCGCGAGCGCATCGTTCCGGCACGAAACGTTCTTGCGGCGACTTTTCCCCGTTCGACAGAGCCTGTCCTGAGCGCAGTCGAAGGACGAAGGGCTCAGGGTGACACGGGTGCTGCGCCGTCGACCGGCTTGATGCCGGCATTCTTCAAGGCACCCTGCAGCGGCGAAAGCAGTCCGACGTAGTCGTTGTACTGCGCAACCGCCGCGGCGTACGCGGCATCGAAGCGCTTCGCATAATCGAGCTGCTCCGCCGTTGGCGGAAGCTGCGGACCGCCAAAGCCGGTGCGCGGAATCGATTCGCGCAACGCACCACCGCGCTGGATCGAATCCTCATCGTTCTTGTAGTCGGCGGTGAATGCGGCGAAGACCGGGCCCCAGCTCTGCGAAGCCGCGGTTACTTGGCTTGCAATCGCTGCATCGTTCTTCGCCGATGCCGCGACGCGCGTCAGCGACTTCTTGATCGCGTCGAGGTTGTTGAGAACTTCGTCGATCTTTCCGTAGATCGTCGAATACTTGCGCGCGAAAGCATAACCGGATTCGTACTGCTGTTGCGTCCATTGGTCGCGCGGGTCGGGCTTCACCGTAACCCTTTGCGTCAGCGTTTGCGCACCCAGCGCTAAGCGAACGGTATACGTTCCCGGCACGACGGTCGGGCCCGTCTTGGGCCCTTGGTACTCTTCACGCGCGGCGCCATGCCATTTCGCCGGCGCGTCCTCCGTAAAATCCCAAACGTAACGGTTGATGCCGGCTTTGTTGGGGACGTAGGGCTCTTCTTTGCCCTTTACCTTATGCGTGCCGCTCACGGTCCGAATGACGGTGCCGCCGGCATCGAGAATTTGCAACGAAAGCGCTTTTTTCTGCCGCGCCGTCTGATAAAAATCTACGATCGCACCCTTTGGCGGATTGTCGCCCGCGAACTGTGTGTAGATTCCGGGATCGTTGGAATGGTAGTGATACTCGTAGGCTATTCGCGGTGCGAAGAGCATGGCGCCGGCGCGCTCTGCATTGCCGAGCTGTTGCAGGGAGTCGAGGTCGTCGAGAATCCATGCGTCGCGTCCGTGCGTCGCAATGACCAAGTCGTTGAATTGGGGTTGGATCCGGATGTCCCGCACCGAGACTGCAGGCAGATTGATTCGGAAATCTTGCCAGCGAGCGCCGTTGTCGAGCGAAACCCAAAGACCGTTCTCCGTTCCCGCGTAGAGCAGATACGGGTTGCGAGTATCGGGACGGATCGTGCGCGCGTACTGATCCCCTGGAAGTCCATCGACGATTTTCGTCCAGTGCGCGCCGTAATCGTGCGTGACGTAAACGTAGGGAGCGTAGTCTCCCACGCGATGGTTATCCGCAATCGCATACGCCGCTCCGGCGACCAACGGCGACGGCGCGACCGTTTCGAAGCGCGCGAACTGCGGCGCTCCGGGCGGTGTAACGTTTTGCCAATGCGACCCTCCGTCGCGGGTCATTTGCACGTAGCCGTCGTCGGTTCCAACCCAAATCTCACCCTGGTCTATCGAGGAACCCTCCATATAGAGGATCGTGTCGGAGTACTCGGCGCCGGAGACGTCCTTCGCCAGCGGCCCTCCGGAGGGCAGCTGGTGCTCCTTAATATTGCGCGTAAGATCCGGGCTGATCGGCCGCCACGTTTCGCCGCGATCGGTCGACGCAAACACGACGTTCCCGCCAAACCACGCAACGTGGCCGTCCCAAGGGGCAAATGCAATCGGTGAATCCCAATTGAAGCGGTACGCGGCTTTGCTCAAGTCAAACGGCCCGAGAAAACTCCCGGGAAATGAGTCGTACGGACGAATGAAGCGGCTGACGCCGGTCCTGCGATCGAAAAGAGTGACCGCACCGTCCTCCAAATCGGCCCAAATATAATTCGGGTCGATTGGGTCGGGAACCGTCCACATTCCGTCGCCGCCGACGACGTTGATCCAATGGCGGTTGAGAATGCCTTCGTCGTCGAGCGAGTTCGACGGACCGCAAAAACCGTTGTTGTCCTGGAAGGCCGCACAGACAGTGTACGGGTTTTCGTTGGAGAGACCGACGTGATAGATCTGGCCGATCGTTAGATTCCGGGAAAACGACCAGTGTTCGAGGTCGCTCGTAAGCGCGAATCCGCCATCTTCACCGGTGATGATCCGCTTGGGATCGTTGGGAGCGATCCAGATCGCGTGATAGTCAACGTGAACGTCCTTGGCGATCTCCTTGAACTTGCGGCCGCCGTCTTTGCTCTCGGAGAGCATCTCCGAAACCGCGTAGACGTGATTGGGATTTTTCGGGTCGACGGCAATGTGTGTGAAGTAAAATGGACGCTGATCGACGAGCGTATCGCCGCTGATCATTTTCCAGCGCGCGCCGGCGTCGTCGGAGCGCCATAGAATTCCACCCGCCGCTTCGATGAGCGCAAAGATCCGGCTCGGACGGCTGGGCGCAATCGCCAAGCCGATACGACCGGTGAACCCCTGCGGCAATCCGTGGCCGTTAAGCTTTCTCCACCTACGGCCACCGTCGGTTGATTTATAGAGCCCGCCGTCGGGGCCGCCGCTGGTGAAGGTCCAAGGAACGCGGCGAAAGTGCCACATGCCAGCGTAGACAATCTTTGGATCTACCGGATTGATCGCAACGTCGCTCGCACCGCTCGCCGGACTGAGATAGAGCGACTTGCTCCACCTTTCTCCGCCATCAAACGTGACGTAGACGCCGCGATTCGTTGAATCTTTGAACGGATCACCGAACGCGCCGACGACGACGTGGCGTGAATCGCGCGGATCGATTGCGATGCGCGAGATACTCCAAACGCCGGCTAAGCCGGCGCGCCGCCACGTCTTTCCGCCGTCGCTCGATTTGTAGAGTCCGTCGCCATAGCTGACGTCGTTGCGCGGGTTCGCCTCGCCGGTTCCCGCCCAGACGACGCGCTCGTTGGTCGGATCGATGGCGACCGCGCCGATTGCCGAAACCGCCTGCTTTTCAAAGACGGGCTGCCACGTCGCACCGCCATTGACCGAGCGCCACACGCCGCCGCCGGCGGTTCCGAGATAGTAGAGCTGGTCGTCTTGCGGCGTTCCCGCCACCGCGGCGACGCGGCCGCCCGCGATCGCCGGTCCAATCGAACGCCACGACAGATTCGCGTACGCCGCGGCCGCAAAGAGTATCGTCGAAACCAGCATTACAGCGCCTTTACTTCTTTGGCGGGCGACAGCGGTTTCATGCCCGCTTGTTGTAACGCCGTGTTAATACCCGGCAATACGCCGGTCACGAACGCATCGTAGCCGTCTATACCGTTGCGGTATTCCACGTCGACGCGCGACAGGAAGTTCACTACGGCCGGCGTGATGAGGTTTTGCGCGGTCTGAAACGCGCCGAGAATGTCTTCGTGCAATGCCGTCTCGTCCTCAGTACCCTCACCTCGAACGTTCACGGCGAGCGAACTAAAGAGCGTCTGCCGCGCCTTCGACGCGTCCTCGAGCTTGGCCGTTAACGCGGCATTATTCGCCTTCTTCGCAGCGGCAAGCGCGGTATCGATCGACTTCTTGAGGTCGTCGAGCGTATTGAGCACGGTGTTGATCTGCGATAGGTGGGACATCTGACGCATCGACTCGTCGAAGCTGCGCTGATACTCGGCCTGCGCGAACACCGAACGCGGGTCCGGCTCGACTTTGACACGCTGCAGGTACGTTCGCCCCGAGAGGGTCAAGCGCACGGAGTAGAGCCCCGGTACGACTCCCGGTCCGGTCGCGGGGTTGAGAAAGTCCTGCGTCGCGCCGTTCCACTTTACCGGACCGTTGACGTTGAAATCCCACGTGTAACGGTTCAAGCCGGCTTTGTTCGGAACGTAGGGGCGGTCCTTACCACCGACTTTGTGAGTGCCGGAGATCGTGCGTATCACGCGACCGAAGCTGTCGAGGACGTCGATTCTGGGCGCATCTTTTTGAGGCTGCGCCTGATAGAAGGTGATCGCCACGCCGTACGGCGGGTTGTCCGCCGCGAAGTTCGTGTAGACGCCATCGTCGTTGGGATGTAACGACCACTCGTAGGCTACCGGCGGCGCAAAGAGCCGGCTTTTTTGCGCGACCGCTTCCATAAGCTGTTGCACGGGAGTCATATCGTCCATGATAAAGACGTCTCGCCCGTGCGTCGCGATCACGAGGTCGTCGTATTGCGGCTGTAACCGAATGTCGTGCACGGAAACAGGGGGCAGGCCGTTTTTGAACGATTGCCAGTTCGCTGCGCCATCGAACGAAATCCACATCCCTTCTTCGGTGCCGAGATAGACGATGTTGCGATTTCTGATGTCGGGCCGAATCGCCCGAACCCACTGATTGGCCGGCAGGCCGGCGACGATCTTCGTCCAGTGGCTGCCGTAATCGTGAGTGACGAAGGCGTACGGCGCATTGTCGCCGGTGTAATGTCCGTCGGCGATCGCGTACGCGGTCCCCGCGACGAGCGTCGAGGGCGCGACCGTCGCAAAGCGCGCGAACTCGGGCGCTCCCGGAGGCGTCACATTTTTCCAGTGAGCCTGTGCTGAGCCTGTCGAAGCATCGCGTGTCAGCTGAACCAGCCCGTCGTCGGTGCCGACCCAAATCTCGCCCCTGGTTTTCGTCGAGCCTTCGATGTCGAGAATCGTGTCGCTGTATTCCGCGCTGGAAACGTCGTTCGTGATCGGGCCGCCTGCGGGCTGCTGATGCGTTTTGAGATTGCGCGTGAGGTCGGGACTGATCGCGCGCCAGGATCTTCCGCGATCGGTCGTTTGGAAGACGACGCTGCCGCCGAACCAGGCAACATTCTTGCGCCAGGGGTCGAATGCGATCGGCGATTCCCAGTTGAATCGATACTTGCTCGTCGCGAGTTCCCACGACTCTTTACCCGTCTGAACGTAGGGCTGTGCCGACCACTGATCTTGCGTCACGCGGTTGTAAACGGTAAGCGAACCGTTCTGGGAGTCCGACCAGAGCCAGTTCGGATCGTCGGGTTCGGGAATGCTCCATTCGCCGTCGCCGCCTGACGAAGCGATCCACGCCTTGTTCTGAATGCCGGAAGGATCGAGCGAGTTCGAAGGGCCGCACCAGGCACCGTTGTCTTGCAGACCGGCACAAACCGTATATGGATTATCGTTGCCGAGTCCGACGCGGTAGACCTGGCCGATCGGCAAGTTGGCCGAGAAGAACCAGTTCTCGCCGCCGTCGAGCGTAAGGGCATAGCCGCCGTCCTCGCCGGTCATGATGCGCGACGGGTCGTTCGGTGCGATCCAAATAGCGTGATAATCCACGTGCACGGACGGCGCGATCGGTTTGAACGTTTTTCCGGCGTTCGTGCTTAGCATAAGTTGAAAGGAGACCGCGTAGACGCGGTCGGCGTTCTTCGGATCGACCGCGACGTGCGAGAAGTAGAAGGGGCGTGCGTCGACCGACGAGTTGTCGCTGACCATCGTCCAGTTGGCGCCGCCGTCGTCGGATCGCCACAGCACGCCGGCCTTCGATTCAATCACCGCGTAGACGCGGTTGCCGTCGCTCGGCGCGACCGCTAAGCCGATGCGCCCCATCGGACTCGCCGGTAGACCGTGTCCCACGAGCTCCGTCCAAGTCGCGCCGCCGTCGGTCGACTTGTAGATGCCGTCCTCTTCTCCGCCGCTGACGAACGTCCACGGCCGGCGCTGGAACTTCCAGATGCCGGCGTAGAGCACGCTGGGATCCTGGGGGTTCATGGCGAGGTCCGATGCGCCGCTTTCCGGCCCGACGGAGAGCGTCTGCTTCCACGTTTTTCCGCCATCGTCGGTAACGTAAATGCCGCGCTGCGGGCTGTCGCTGAAAGTGTCGCCCAATGCGGCAACGACGACGTGGTTGTGATTGCGCGGGTCCACGACGATCCGGGTGATGTACTTCGTCTCCTTGAGGCCGGTGTTGGTCCAGTGGTCGCCGCCGTCGGTCGTCTTGTAAACGCCGTTGCCATAACTCACGTCATTGCGCGGATTACCTTCGCCCGTTCCAGTCCAGACCGTGTCGTTGTCGGTTGGATCGATCGTCACCGCACCGATTGCGGCAACGTCTTGATCGTCGAAGACGGGAGCCCACGTTTGCCCGCCATTGGCCGATTTCCAAACTCCGCCGCCCGCGGCGCCGACGTAATAGAGTTTGGGATCCGTCGCCGAACCGGCAACCGCCGCAACGCGTCCTCCGCCGCCGGCGGGACCGATTTCACGCCAGGTCATGTTTGCAAACGGAGGCCCAGGCGTTGCCGTGGGCGAGGGTGACGGCGACGGGGAAACCGATGCCGCCGGCCTCGGAGGCAGCGGCGACGCCGGCAAAGGTGATGCGACGGGATTTGCAGCGTAGAGCGACGTCGCAAGCAGCAAGGGAACGATCAACTCCAAACCTCTTCTTTAAATCAAAGCATCGCGAATCAATGTGCGGGTGCGGCCCGGTGCTTCGCTTGATACATCGGAACGTTCACGTGAATTGCATACCACTGAGACCACGCGATCAATCCACACATTACAATGAACAGGAACAGAAGGACGGCGAGAGCGCGACGCGAACCCACCCGCCCCATATGCGCAGGACTATTCTGAGCCTCCTGGCTACGGTCGGCTTTTCGATAGGGCCCCTGCTGCTTCCGACGCAAGCGGCCAATCGAGCGGTACCCGCCACGCCCATTGCCGTCGCCGTCTACGCCGGAGTTCTGAGCCACATCAATCCGCAGCTCCCGCGGTGGCAGAGCCGCGATCTCGCGCGCCGCGTGCTGCTCAACGCGGTACGCTGGCGCATCGATGCCAACATGCTCGTGGCCATCGTTACGGTCGAATCCCGCTGGCACACGCACGCCCTTTCGCGCGCTGGCGCCATTGGGCTCGGACAGCTGATGCCGGGTACGGCGGCGCGGCTCGGCGTTAACCCCCACGACCCAGCGCAGAATATCTCCGGTGCGGCGCGTTACCTTCGCGGCTTACTCGGACGGTTTGGAACGAAGCACTACGATCTCGTCTTCGCCGCCTACAACGCCGGGCCGAGAGCCGTGAGCGAGTACGGCGGCATTCCGCCGTTCGATGAAACGCAGAACTACGTCGTGCGGGTATTGGAAACTTGGCAGCGCCTTTCGAAAACCGTTCGTCTTCCGGCCAACGCCTACGCCGTCACGCCACCAGTTCGTGGAGCCGACCTCGCCTATTGGCTCGAAGGCCCCTCAACCCAGTAAAGAATACGTTCGACCGCCGCGGCCAAACCGTCGGTTCCATCGACCCGTAACGGGATTGCGCCGGCGTTTCGCGCCGCCTCGACATCGCTCTCGCGATCGCCCACGACCACGCAGCACGCCGGGTCCACGCCAAGCGCCCGCGCCGCATCGAGAATCAGTTTCGGCTTGGGCTTGCGGCACTCGCACTCATCCTCCGGGGAATGCGGGCAGACGAAGAATCCGGCGAAGGGGCCAAGCAGCTCGTCCACGCGACGATTGACGGCATCGACCGCTTCGTGCGTGATGAATCCGCGACCGATGCCGCTCTGGTTGCTCACGACGGCCAGCGGCAAGCCGGCGGCGCGCAGAAGGTCGAGCAGTGCGCGCGCGTTCGGCGCCGGCTCGACGCGCTTCGGATCGCCGTTGAATGGCACGTCGACCACGATCGTTTCGTCACGATCGAAGAGCACCGCGCACGGCTTCATTCTTTAGGGGGCGACCGGGACGTAGACCTCGGCGCCATTTTCGATAAACTCTCGCGATTTTTCGGCCATCCCTTGCTGCGCGTACTCGCGCACCTCTTGCGTAATCTTCATCGAACAGAAGTGCGGGCCGCACATCGAGCAGAAGTGCGCGATCTTCGCCCCGGGCGCCGGCAGCGTTTCATCGTGGAACTCACGCGCCGTTTCGGGATCGAGTGAAAGATCGAACTGATCCTGCCAGCGAAACTCAAAACGCGCCTTTGAGAGAACGTCGTCCCAGTGCGCGGCGCCTTTGTGTCCCTTCGCGAGATCGGCCGCGTGGGCCGCGATCTTATAGGTAATGACCCCGTCCTTGACGTCCTTTTTATTGGGCAGCCCGAGATGTTCTTTGGGCGTGACGTAGCACAGCATGGCGGTACCATACCAGCCGATCATCGCGGCGCCGATGGCGCTGGTAATGTGATCGTAGCCGGGAGCGATGTCGGTGACGAGCGGCCCCAGCGTGTAGAACGGCGCCTCCTTGCAGACTTCGAGCTGCCTGCGCATGTTCTCTTCGATCATCTGCATCGGCACGTGACCCGGCCCCTCGACCATCACCTGCACGTCGTGTTTCCAAGCGACGTCGGTGAGTTCGCCGAGCGTTTCGAGCTCCGCAAACTGCGCCGCGTCGTTGGCGTCGGCCGTGCAGCCCGGGCGTAAGCCGTCGCCCAGTGAAAAGGCGACGTCGTATGCCTTCATGATCTCGCAAATCTCTTCGAAGTGTTCGTACAAGAAGTTCTCACGATGGTGCGCCAGGCACCACTTTGCTAGAATCGACCCGCCGCGCGAAACGATGCCGGTGATGCGATCGGCGGTCAGCGGCACGTATCGCAACAAAACGCCGGCGTGAATCGTGAAGTAGTCTACGCCCTGTTCGGCCTGTTCGATCAGCGTGTCGGCAAAGAGCTCCCACGTGAGGTCCTCGGCCTTGCCGCCGACCTTTTCGAGCGCCTGATAGATCGGAACCGTACCGATCGGGACGGGAGAGTTGCGCAGAATCCACTCGCGGGTCTCGTGGATGTTCTTGCCCGTCGAGAGATCCATCACCGTGTCGGCGCCCCAGCGCGTCGCCCACGTCATTTTCTCTACTTCCTCCTCGATCGACGAGCTCACGGCCGAGTTGCCGATGTTGGCATTGATCTTCACCAAGAAGTTTCGGCCGATAATCATCGGCTCGCTCTCGGGGTGGTTGACGTTTGAGGGAAGTATCGCGCGCCCGCGCGCGATTTCGCCGCGCACGAACTCCGGCTCGACGCTCTCGCGCAGCGCGACGAACTCCATCTCGGGCGTGATCTCGCCGCGCGCGGCGTAGTGCATCTGCGTGACGTTGCCGCCGGGCTTCGCCCGCCGCGGCAAGCGCGGCGACGGAAAGCGCAAGTCGTCGAGCTCGGACATCGCCTCGCGACCGCGGCGATAGAGCGAGGTTGGCTGGTCCAACTCGATCGTATCGTTGCGGGCGGCGATCCAGCGCTCGCGCAACGGCTGCAAGCCGCGGCGGATGTCGACCGACGATTCCGAATCGGTGTAAGGACCGCTCGTATCGTACAGCGTGTGAACCGTTCCGTCAGTCAGCGTCACCGCACGGCGCGGAACACGAATCGAGGGGTCGCTGCCCCCAACGTAAACCTTCATTTCATCCTCCCTACGCCGGCATTATCCGGATCAGGTTACGTGCGGTCGGCGACTCGCGGCCGCCCTCTCAGCCAAATTCAGCTCCCGCGCATGGACTCTATACGCGGGAAGTGCGGTTCTTCCCAGGCAGGCGGGTGCCTTTGGAAGAGATGCGCTCGCCGGACGGAAATGACGGCAGCGATGACTAGCTTCGCCCCCGACCCCGATCCCCAAGAGACTCGCGAGTGGCTGGAGGCCATGCGAGGGGTCCTCACCGTCGAAGGGCCCGGGCGCGCCCGGGAGCTGCTCTCGGCGCTCGTCGATGAAGCGCAGCGGGCCGGCGCGCACGTATCACTGGGCCCGACGACGCCGTACGTCAACACCATTCCGGTCGATCAGCAGCCGGCGATGCCCGGCGACCGCGAACTCGAAGCGCGGCTGCGTCATATCGTGCGCTGGAACGCGCTTGCGACCGTGGTGCGCGCAAACAAGGTCAGCTCCGAACTCGGCGGGCACGTTGCGAGTTTTGCCTCCGCCGCGACGCTCTACGACGTCGGCTTCAACCACTTCTTTCGCGCGCCGAGCGAAACGTTCGGCGGCGACCTCGTCTTCTTCCAAGGCCACTCCTCGCCCGGCGTCTACGCGCGGGCTTTCCTCGAGGGTCGCATCACCGAAGAGCAGCTCGAACACTTCCGCCAGGAGGTCGACGGCAAGGGCCTTTCGTCGTATCCCCATCCGTGGCTGATGCCGGACTTCTGGCAGTTCCCGACGGTCTCGATGGGCCTGGGACCGATCATGTCGATCTATCAAGCGCGCTTCATGCGCTATCTGCACGATCGCGGACTCATCGACGCAGCGGGGCGCAAGGTCTGGGCCTTCGTCGGTGACGGCGAGATGGATGAGCCCGAGTCCCTCGGCGCGATCTCGTTGGCGGGCCGCGAGCGGCTCGACGATCTGATCTGGGTGGTCAACGCCAATCTGCAGCGCCTCGACGGTCCGGTGCGTGGCAACGGGAAGATCATCCAAGAGCTCGAGGGCGTCTTCAGAGGCGCGGGTTGGAACGTCATCAAGGTTATCTGGGGCAGCCGCTGGGACCAGCTACTCGCCTCGGCTTCGGGCGGCAAGCTAATGCAGCTGATGAACGAGTGCGTCGACGGCGATTATCAAACGTTCAAGTCGCGCAACGGCAAATACGTGCGCGACGAGTTCTTCGGCCGCTATCCCGAGACCAAAGCGCTGGTCGAAGGCTGGACCGACGACGAGATTTGGGCGCTGCAGCGCGGCGGCCACGATTCGGTCAAGGTGTACGCCGCATATAAGGCGGCCTGCGAACACCGCGGCCAGCCGACGGTCGTTATCGCCAAGACGATTAAGGGTTACGGCATGGGTGAGGCCGGCGAGGCTCAGAACATCGCGCATCAAGCCAAGAAAATGGAGCTGGCAGCGATGCGAACCTTCCGCGATCGCTTCGCGTTGCCTATCTCCGACGACGCGATCTCCGCGGACAAGGTTCCGTTCTTCAAGCCCACCGAAGATTCTACGGAGATGCGCTACCTGCGTGGGCGCATGGAGGCGCTCGGAAGCGTGCCGCAGCGCCGCCGTAAATCGCAAGCACTGGTGGTTCCCGACTTGACCGCCTTCGACGCGCAACTGCAGGGGACGGGCGATCGCAGCATCTCCACCACGATGGCGTTCGTGCGAGTTCTCAATACGGTCGCGCGCGATCGTGAAATCGGAGCGCGCGTCGTTCCGATCGTTGCCGACGAATCGCGGACGTTCGGCATGGAGGGGATGTTCCGCCAGCTCGGGATCTACTCGTCGGTCGGACAGCTCTATAATCCGCAAGATGCCGAACAACTGATGTGGTATCGCGAGGACAAGCTCGGTCAGATTCTCCAGGAAGGCATCAACGAAGCCGGCGCGATCTCGTCGTGGATCGCCGCCGGGACATCGTATTCCAATCACGACCGCCCGATGATTCCGTTCTACATCTTCTACTCGATGTTCGGCTTTCAGCGCGTGGGCGATCTTGCGTGGGCCGCGGGTGACAGCCGCACGCGCGGATTCTTGCTCGGCGCGACGTCGGGTCGAACGACGCTCAACGGTGAAGGATTGCAGCACGAGGACGGCAGCAGCCAAGTCGCGGCCTCGTTCATTCCAAACTGCCGCAGCTACGATCCCACGTACTCCTACGAACTGGCGGTGATTATCCAAGACGGATTGCGCCGCATGCTCGCCGAGCAGGAAGACGTTTACTACTACATCACCCTGATGAACGAGAACTACATTCACCCGGCGATGCCCCCTGACGCGCGCGACGGAATCCTACGCGGCATGTACCTGCTGCGAGATGGGGGCAGACCGGGCAGGAAAGATCAGCGCGTGCAATTATTCGGATCCGGCGCGATATTGCGCGAAGTTCTCGCCGGCGCCGATCTGCTCGCCAATGAGTGGAACGTGAGCAGCGACGTCTGGAGCGTAACGAGCTTCAACGCGCTCCAGCGCGACGGCGTCGCGGCGCGTCGCTGGAATCTCCTGCATCCCGAAGAGAAACCGCGCCTCTCGTATGTCGAGGAGTGCCTGCGCGATCGTCAGGGTCCCGGCGTTGCATCGACCGATTACATCAGGACCTTCGCCGAACAGATTCGTCCCTACGTCGGACGCCGCTACGTCGCGCTGGGAACCGACGGCTACGGGCGCAGCGATTTCCGCCGCAAGCTGCGCGCTTTCTTCGAGGTCGATCGCCATTTCGTCGCCCTCTCGGCGCTGCACGCGCTCGCCGAGGATGGAACGCTACCGGCCTCGACCGTGCAGAAGGCACTCAAAAAGTACGAGATCGATCCGAACAAGCGCAACCCGATCGATGTGTAAAGAACCGGCGGACGGCGGCAGCCGCCGCCCGCAAGTTATTTCCGCTCTCTTTCGAAAAGCAGGAGCGCGATGAGCAGTACGATCGAGGTGCGTGTTCCCGACATCGGCGATTTCAAAGACGTGCCGGTCATCGA
>PMUK01000142.1 GCA_003166915.1 Candidatus Cybelea palsarum | reverse complement strand
CGTGCGAAACAATGCCATGCTCCTGGTTGACTGCGCTGAGTAAATAACCCGGCAACACGGTGCCATCAACTGAGCAGACTTGCCCGTAGGCGTAGTCACGCTTTTGTTGGGCGGTTCCCCGATCACAGCTCATCGCCATCCAACCAGCATCCACAATGGCCGAACCCGTTGTACTTTGGTGTCCAATAACCGTCGTCAACACGCTCAGTGCTATGTCATCCGTCGTGCACACGCCGACGTTACTCATAACCAAGTGGAAGAAAACATAGACGCCGCTACGTACTTCGGTTACGTCATCAAGGTGCGTGGCTGACAAGGCTGTGGGAGTCGACCCGACGCTGACCACCGGACACGGCAAACCTGCCGCTCGAATTCGCTCGGCTGCGAATACACAGCCCGAACGTTCCTGTTCGGCAATCGACCTGAGTGCCGCCGGTGTATCACACTCGTAGCTTGCGCCTGCGTGCGTCAGCACGCCACCAAGACGCACGTTTCCGGCGTCCAATACCCGTGCCACGTCGAGCNNGATGCTCGCGGGCGAAAGCGGCGATGGCGGCTGCCGACTCTGTGTTGTCCGTGATAATTTTCAGGTCACAGCCCTTACGTATCAGCGCCAAGGCCCGCCCGAGCTTGGCGGGCACCATCCCCACCGCATATAGGATATCCGTGATGCCGTCGTCAAAAAAATGTTCGGCTTCCTTGAGCGTGGATACCGTGATGCCTCGTGCTCCCGCCGCCTTCTCCGCCATCGCGATTCTCGTACACTTCGCTGTTTTTACGTGCGGCCTAAAATGCACACCCAGGGCATTTGTGCGCCGCTGCATGCGTTCGATGTTGCGGTTCATGCGTGCGAGATCAATCACCGCCGCGGGCGTTTGAGCAGTCGATATTGAACTCAAGTCGTTCCCTAGCTCCCGGTATATCTGGGAGTCTACTACGGAAGGAAGCGACAACTACCCTGACACTTTCCCCGTTGCGTGGCACAGCCAAATCTGGCTCGGTTAAATTCCGCAATATGAGCGGCCAGTTTCGTGGTCCGTCAGGAGTCGCTCAATAACAGCCGCCCGTTCCCAAGAAATTCGCACGCAGAAAACCGATGCCCCTCGCCGTGCGAAGCTGCGTGCGATTGCTGCGGCGAGATCGGGGTTGGTGAGACAATGGGGACGTCCGGTGTGCCGAACATCAGCACGTCATATTGCTGTCCCGAATCAATCCGTTACGTGTGGGGCATCGCCTGGCGATGTATGTCGTTGTAAGGCAAGATGGAGCGGGCGATGGGAATCGNNATTACCATTATACGACGCCCGCGATGCGCTTGATTCTAGTCGTGTTCCAAGGGGTCCGCAAATCAGGGAAAAACCTGCGCGGGTGCGGTTCCGGGCGGCGCGATTTCGTCCGGTCCCCGACTGCCGCGACGCCGCGATCGCACGCACCGTGGAGCGGATCAACAACTCGCGCCTCAGCGCGCTGCACGCGAACCGCAGGAGCACGTTGAGCTAATTCACTGCGTTGAGCTAATTCACTGCCGATGGGCTAATCCAGCCGCATCTTCGCTCACTTGCCGGCGCACGCACGGACTTCGCGTGCGCCGGCATCCCCACGGAAGAATCCGCAGTCCGTGAATTCCCAAGGGTCCCTGATCTCGAGGCCCGAGGTACTCGATGAACGACCGTAGTTCGTGACAGTGTGCGGCGCTCGCCGCCGCGAACTCGTTCATGATCGGCGTCGACTACCTGTCGATGTTTGTCGGTAGCACGATCTTTGGCCCAATAGAGGGACTGGCGTTGCCGAACAAGATCCGATCAACGGGGAAGAAGGAAGTGGCAATCGTTCGACCAACGAACTGGTGAGCATGTATTCCTGGTGGAATACCGGATTAAAGTGAAACCCGGCATTTATCCGCCGGAGATTCCGCCAAAGTCATCTCGTGAGCTGCACGCAAAGCGACCACTGAAGCCCGTGAGACCCATGATGCGGGCGGGACCGATGGGAACGCTGCGGGAACTGAACGATCCTCAGGCCACGGACACTGCGGGTGAACCCTCGACGATCCCCTATCTCGGCCGCATGAAAAAGGAACCTAGGGCTGACTTTTCCAAATCGGACCCCAACACGCTTGTTGGGAGGCTTGGATAACACCGTTATACGAGCCCAGCGACGCGGCACAGCATCAGCCCGGAAGCGGCCGCAATGAATGCAAAGAAGCGCAAACCCGTGTGCGGGAACTCTTCCCGTATGCGAGAGTCTACGACCATGCAAGCCCATTGAGGTCGCGAATGAATATGAAGAGTCTAATTTGGGCAGGCCTCGCACTGAGCCTCCTCTGCCTCGGAGGCTGCAACAATCTCAAATACGACGTTGGCGGCACGGTCACCGGACTGTCCGGATCGGGACTGTCCGGATCCGGACTGGTCTTAGAGGACAACGGCGCCGATAACTTGAGCGTCACCCTCAACGGTACGTTTGCGTTCGGTACCGGCGTAAAGAACGGTGATGTCTACGCCGTGACCGTCGCGACGGAGCCATCCAACCCGACTCAAACCTGTACGGTCTACAACGGCTCGGGCACGATCGACAAGGCCGCGATCACTCACGTCATCGTCACGTGCACCCAAGCGGGACAATACGCATGGGTCGCGAATCAAACGTCGAACGACATCTCCGCCTATGCGATCGATTCGACGACCGGATTTCTGACGCAAGTCGCGGGTTCCCCGTTTGCGGCGAACGGCTCGACGCCGACCGGGATCGCAGTCGATCCCAACGGCCAGTATGTTTACATTGCGAATAACGGCTCCAACACCGTTGGCGTCTATTCGGTTGATTCCACGACGGGAGCGCTCTCGGAAATCGGTGCGACGGTCACGACGCAAAGCGGACCCGTCGCCTTGACGGTCGATCCCTCCGATAGCTACCTGTACGTGGCCAATCAGGCATCCAACGATATCTCGGGGTATTCGATCGCGTCGGGCGGTCTGACCGAGATCAGCGGTTCGCCGTTTGCGGTCGGCGCGGACCCGATTGCGTTGCGCACCGACCCAGGCAGCAATTATCTGTACGTAGCCAATTATTCGGACGGTACCGTATCCGTGCTTGCGATCGATCCCTCGACGGGGGCTTTGACGAGCATCGCCGGATCGCCGTTCGGCGCCGGCGCCGGCGCCCCCTC
>PMUK01000002.1 GCA_003166915.1 Candidatus Cybelea palsarum | reverse complement strand
TGATCTTGTATTGCGGCTCGTCAGGGCTAGCGTGCACGCGGTACCCTTTGAATTCAACGGGCGAGGTCACGACCTCGATAATCCTACCCCGGACACACCCCGCCTCGGAGTTCCAGGTGACGTGATCCCCCAGTTTGAAGCGCTTCGCCGGCATCGGTCGTCAAACGTACTCAGACGCCGGAATGAGGCTCTTTAACGATTTTGCATCATCGGCCAGGTCGGCATCGCTAACCCCGCTCCGACCGATGAGACGCTTGACCACATTTGCGTCCTGCGATCGGTTGAGCGTACACGCAGCCTCGACGCACGCGTCCTTCAGATAAAATGCAATCAGCGACTCATCGCCGACGCGGCGCCGAAGAACCACGCGGTCCCAATCGCGGGCTAAGCCATAATACTGCAACGATACATCGTACTGGTCCGACCAAAAAAACGGAATCGGATCATAACGATGGGTGTTGCCGTGCATCGCCCTCCCGGCAGCGGCACCCTGAGACTCAGAGTTATCGAAATGTTCGAGCCGAACTCGCCGCTTTAGGCGTGGCCGCCACGAGCAGGCGACGTCGCCCGCAGCGAATATCCCGGCGACGTTGGTCCGACAGAGCTCGTCGGTATCGACGCCGTCACTGACAACGACGTGGGAGCCTAACCAGCCAATCGCTGGAGCAACTCCGACGCCGACGACGGCAATGTCGCAGGCAAGTTCGCTACCGTCGGAGTCCCTCACCGCTTCGACGGCTCGGCTGCCTCGAAACTCCGTGACCGTGAGGCCCACTCTTAAGCTGACCCCATTGGCGATATGACGATCCGCGTAGAGCGCGGCGATTTCTTTGCCAAGGGCATGCTCCATCGGCAGTGAGGGCCCCGCGAGCGTCACCTCGCAACCGACTTGTCGTGCCGATGCCGCGACCTCGCAGCCGATGAACCCGGTGCCGACGACCAAGATCCTGGGATGGCTCAAAAGCTTGGCGCGCCGAGCGAGGTGCGCGTCCAAGGTGCGGAGATAGTGGACGCCGCAGAGCTGTTCGCCCGGAATACCGAGCCGGCGCGGGCTCGCTCCGGTGGCGATCAGCAACTTGTCGAAGCGCGCGTCCTGCCCATCGGCGCAGCGCACGGACCGCTTTGAAAGATCGAGTTCGAGAACGGGCGTCTTGAGGAGCAGCTCGATCTGATTCTTTTCGTAGAAGTCAGGTGCGCGCAGCACAACCGACGCTGGTTCGAGCTCGCCGCGCAGCAGGGTCTTAGAAAGCGGCGGCCGCTCATACGGCGCTTCTGTCTCGTCGCCAAGCACGACGATGCGGCCGCCGAAGCCGTCGCCGCGTAACGACTCGGCGGCGCTTGCTGCTGCGCCGCCGCCGCCGACGATCACATACGTCTCTCCCATGTGCTCGCGCTAATCCTTATGCGCGGTGGCATCTCCTTCAGTCGACTTGAAGCCCACCCGCTTGTGCGAGTTGTCGCAAAACGGCTTGTTGTTCGAGTGACCGCAGCGACAGAGGTAGATGTATCCTTGCTCATCGGCCTCACCGGCCTGCGAAATGACGTGACCGCTTGGCCATTGTAAAGCGAACTCGCCGGCGACCATATACGGGCCGTCGGCCGTAGGTGTGACCTGGACTCCATCAGGCATGTTTCTGTTTCCTCTTCAAATAGATCAGCATTCGCACTGCGCCTAGGTGCCGCTCTTCGGCTTCCCCGCCGTGTCGAAGTTGTAGACTACCGCCAGATCGTGCATGGCCTGGTTGAGGACCGCGTGCAGATCGGCGTCCTGCGCTACCCCGTACTTGGCGTCGATATCTTTCATCACTTGGATGTGAATGCCGTGCGAGAGCGTTCGGTCAAACATTACCTCGACATTGAAGCTGTGGCCAGTCTGGCCGGCGGCCCAAACCGCGCCAGCAAGGGCTTCGCCATCCTGCGGGCTGGGATTGGGGGTTGATGGTAGCGCAATGCCTTTCTGCTTGACGATTCGCAGCGAGTCGTCGACGGCGAACGGAAGGATCGTTACGAACGCCTGAACGGCTTGATCGCCAAACTTCTCTTTGAGCGCCGTGATTTCTGCATCGGACTTGCTTCCCGCAAGAATCTTGACGAGCGGAACGGCTGCGAAGTGCTCGGGACCGCCACCGGCCAGGATCATCGAAAGGGTCAGGGGTAGGTCCGGCGCCCCAGTATAGACGCCCGGCGCTGAGAAGCGTGTCGGCGAGTCGATCACATTTGGCAACCATACCGTGTTCTCGGCGTGGCCGGAGATCGGCGCCAGCAGCGCAATACTGATAAGGGCAGCGACAGATAGTGGCGTTTTCATGTAACCAAGGGTACCGCCCGACCGGGCGGACAGCGATAACTTAGGTTGTGGCGATTCGCGGTAGCCGGCGGTAGGCTCTCCTTCATGTAGGGCCTTTGACCCCCGGGGGCCTATGTTAGATCATAAATGTCCGCTAGACGCTCAAATAACGCTATAGTTTTCGATCGGGGACCAAGCTACCGAACCATAGGTTGGCAGCCAGAGTAATGGCGATGAAACGTGAACGCGCTTCAATGCGAAAAAGCGAAGACCGGTGGAACGAGAGGAGAGGTTCGTCGTGCTGACCATCATGCTGAAACGTGCGTATGAGAAGCCCGCGCGGGGGGACGGCATTCGGGTACTCGTCGATCGTCTCTGGCCGCGCGGAATAAAGAAGGAAGATCTGCGCCTCGACACGTGGGCAAAGGCGCTAGCCCCCAGTACGGAGTTGCGGAAATGGTTCGCCCACGACGGGACGAAGTGGCCGGAATTTCGCNNGTACCGCGCGGAGCTGTCTGCTGCCGGTGCGAGCAAGATCATCCGTGATTTGCTGGCCTCCTCAAAGCGTGCCAAGACGATCACGTTGCTGTACGGCGCAAAGGATCAGAAGCACAATGAGGCAATCGTCTTGCGCGACCTCTTCGTGCGCGTGGCAGCGAAGGAGACCGATCGTTAGTCGTTCCATTCGAGTGCTACTCGAGGTCCGTACGCCGTACCGGCTCGACTGGACGGTCGAAGCCTTGCGGCGTGTGCCGACTAATCCCGTCGACGTCATGACGGCGCAGGGCTGTTACATGCGAGCGTTCAGCGATGGCAACGGTACCACGATCGTCGAGGTGACGCAACCGCGGCGCGACGCGATCGACATTCGCCTATCGGGCTCCGCTGCGAAACGTCATCTCCAAACCGTTGCAATGATGCTCGGTGCGAACGTCGATCTTCGCGATTGGTATCGCCGGGTTCGCGCCTTCCCTTGGCTTGCGCGGCTGGCACGGGACCTGCGCGGTCTCAAGCCGCCGCGTTATCCAGAACTTTGGGAAACATTGTGCCACGGCATCGTCTTCCAGCAGCTGAGCATCGTGGCAGCCGCTGCGATCATGCAACGGTTCGTGGTGCGCTTCTCCACGCCCGTCGCCAATGGCAAGATTCGGTTGTATCCGTTTCCTCGGCCTCAGAGCATCGCCGCAGCCCGTGAGAGCTCGCTGCGGCAGTTGGGGCTCAGCGCAATGAAAGCATCATACCTAAAGGCTGCGGCCAAAGGAGTTCTCGCCGGGGACATCGATGCGCAAACCATCGAGTCCCTCCCAAGCGACGCGGCGAGTTGCGCGCTGCAAGCCTTGCGAGGCGGCGGCAGATGGAGCGCTGCGGTCGTCCTCCTTAGGGGC
>PMUK01000207.1 GCA_003166915.1 Candidatus Cybelea palsarum | reverse complement strand
TGTCATACTGCGAGATCTGGTAGCCCTTGGTCAGGTCCGGATAGAAGTAGTTCTTGCGATCGAACTTCGAAAAGGCCGGAATCTCGGAGCCAAAGGCCAGACCGGTTCGCACGATTTGCTCGATCGCTTTGGCGTTTGGCACCGGCAACGCTCCGGGCATGCCCAAACAAACCGGGCAGGTCTTGGTGTTCGGCTCCCCGCCGAACTCGTTGCGGCATCCGCAGAACATCTTGGTCGCCGTCTTGAGCTCGACGTGGCACTCGATCCCGATGACCGGCTCGTACTCGCGATTCACGCGCGCACCGGCCCGATTTGCGCGGGGTGCGCGAGCGCGTGATTCGTCGCTCGTTCGTAGGCCGCAGCCGCGCCGAGCAGCAGTTTCTCGCCAAAGAGCGGGGCGCAGAGCTGCAGACCGATGGGTAGCGGGAGGGTCGCGCCTTCGGGCGTCGTCCAGCCGCACGGAACCGAGAGCGCCGGGAGGCCGGCCAGCGACATTGGAATCGTGTAGTAGTCCATCAAATACATGCTATACGGATCGCTCTTCGCGGCGAACGCAAAAGCCGGGCAGCTCGCCGCCGGACAGGCGATGAGATCGCACTGGGCAAAGGCGCGTTCGAAATCTCGCGCGATCAACGTGCGCGCCTTTTGGGCGCGGACGTAATAGGCGTCGTAGTAGCCGCTCGAGAGCGCGTGCGTTCCGATGAGGATACGCCGCTTAACTTCAGGTCCGAAGCCGGCGGCGCGAGTGTTGTCGTACATCGCTCGAACGTCGGCGCCCTCGACTCGCAATCCATACCGGACGCCGTCGAAACGTGCAAGATTCGACGAACACTCCGCCGGCGCGATCAGATAATAGGTCGCCAGTCCGTAATTCGCGGTCGGAAGCGAGACTTCGACGAGCTCGGCTCCGAGACGCTCCAAGTCGCGATACGCCTCACGGTACAGCGCGTCGGAACGTTCCCCCAGAGCCTTGGTATCGAACTCCCGCACGATGCCGACGCGCAGGCCCGCGAGATCGGCGCGCAACGAGTCCGCCGTGCGTTCTACCGGCCGGTCGAGCGAGGTCGCGTCCATCGGATCGTAACCGGCCATGATATCGTAGGCGAGGGCGGCGTCCTCGACAGTCCGTGCGAGCGGCCCGATTTGATCGAGGCTAGAAGCAAAAGCGATCAAACCATAGCGTGAAACTCGTCCGTAGGTTGGTTTGAATCCCACCAAGTTGCAGAACGCGGCAGGCTCCCGAATCGAACCGCCGGTGTCGCTCCCCAATCCAATGGCCGCTTCGCCGGCGGCGACCGCCGCGGCCGAGCCGCCGCTGGACCCGCCGGGGACGCGAGCCAAGTCGTAGGGATTGCGCGTGACGCCGAGCGCCGAGTTTTCGCACGAGCTGCCCATCGCAAACTCGTCGCAGTTGGCCTTGCCGATCGGAATGGCCCCGGCCTCAAGCAGACGCGCAACGGCCGTCGCGGTATACGGCGCGATCCAATGTTCCAAGATCTTGCTGGCGCAGGTCGTCCGCGCGCCTTCCAGACACATGTTGTCTTTGACCGCGATCGGCACGCCGGCGAGCGCGAGGCGTTCCCCGGCGCCTATGCGCTCATCGACGCGCGCGGCGGAGGAGCGTGCGATTTCCCCGAGCACGGTGAGATAAGCGCCAACGTCGCCGTCGACGGCTTGCACCTGCGCCAGCGTCGCCGCGGTGATCTCGGCCGCGCTGACGCGTCCGGCGCTTACATCGCGCGCGATCTCTGCGGCGTTCATTCGGCGATGATGCGCGGTACGCGAAAGAACCCGCCTTGCCGTTGCGGAGCCCCATCGAGGACGACCTCGCGATCGAGACAGGGCCGCTCGACATCCTCGCGCAGGACGTTACGCGATTCGACGACTTGCGCCGTGGCCGGAACGCTGGCGGTATCGAGCTCTTCGAGCGCGCGAACGTGCCCGAGCAGTTCGCCCAGCTCCTTCGAAAAGCGCTCGATCTCGTCGTCGGTCAGTGCGATGCGCGCCAGCGTCGCAACGTAACGGATGTCAATCGTGTCGGGTGTCAATCTCAAAATGCTCCAGCTGGACCAGCGTCTCGATGTGCCCGGTTTGTGGAAACATATCGAAGGGCTGCACGACGCCGAGGCCGTAGCCCTTGGATGCCAAGAACTTTAAATCCCGTGCAAGCGTGGCAGCGTCGCAAGAAAGATACCAAACGTTACGCACGCGGGCTTGCGCAATTGCACTCAGGACCGCCTCGTCGCAACCTTTGCGTGGCGGATCGAGAAAAACGACGTCCGCCTCTTGCAAAATGCGAGCCACCCGTGGCACACCGGCCATCTGCTCGACTCGGCCGGCCTCAAAGCGAGCGCGCTCTCCTAACCCGTTGAGGCGCGCGTTCGCTTCGGCTTCGGCGATCGCGTGCCGGTTCTCTTCGATGCCCGTAACGCTCCAGCCGTGTCGTGCAAAGTAGAGCGCAAAGGTTCCCGATCCGCAGTAGAGATCGACGATGCTGCCGGGCCGTTTCAGCCACGGTTCGATAAAGTCGAAGATTCGCTCGAGTATCTGGACGTTGATTTGGAAGAATGAGGCGGCCGATATCCGATATCGCACCCCGCCCACCGACTCTTCGATTTCACCTTGGCCGTCCAGCAGCTGGTAGTGCCGCCCCAGGACGGCGTTCTCGCTGGCGAGGCCGTACGAGTTGCCGACGCCCTCCACCCGAGGCAGTTCCCGCCGGACCGCGTGTGCGTCGCGTTGCGCCTCTGCGATTGGGTCGTCAGTCGTCACCGTGAGCACGACCGCAGCGGTCGCGCGAGCGGCCCGCGCCACGATGTGCCGCGCGCCGCGAAGCATTGGGGCGACGATTGCGCTCGCCCGATTCTTGACCAAAGCTGCGAGCACGGCGTCAAGCGGCGGCGTAACGATCGGGCAGGCACCGATCGGAACGACCTCGTGAGAGCGTTGCCGGTAAAACCCCAGCGCCGGCGGCTTCGAACGATGGTCGACAACGACGGACATCTTGTTCCGATAGGCGCGCGGTTCGTTCATGCCGATCGTTTCGCTCACCTCAACGTCCATGAAGCCGCCGATTCGCAGCAGCGCATTGCGCACGATGTCGCGTTTCCACGTCAGTTGCGCGTCGTAGGCAAGATGCTGCAGCTGACATCCACCGCAAACTCCGAAGACCGGGCAGAACGGACGCGCTCGCTTGGGCGACTCGACCAGCAACTCGAGCATCTCGCCGACCGCGTACCGCTGTTTGACCGTCTCGATGCGAACGCGCGCCCGCTCGCCGGGCAGCGGTCCAAAGCAAAAAACGACCATGCCGGACGCTCGGCCAACACCTTGCCCGTTGGCCAGAACATCCGTAAATTCGATCTCGAGTTCGGCGCCGGCCCGCAGGGTCGTGTTAGGCGCTGTGTCGCTGCTCGTCAAGCGCCTTGAGCAACGAATTCGCTTCGTCGATCAGGTGGTGGATGCGCTGCGTCGTCGGATCCTCGCGCGGCTCCTTTGATGTCAAGCGATAGACCACAATAGCCAGCGCCGCGGCTAAGCCCGCTACGCCGACTCCCAAACCGATCCACAGCATCTTGCGCGACTGCATGGTGCTCTCTTCGCGGCGTGGGGCGCCCAGTCCCTATTTGCGAGCCGCGGAAGCGCTGCCGGCCAGGCGCACGTCGTCCAGGAACTGTTGCGTGGAGAGACTCGAATAACCGTCACCGTGCACCCCAAAGTAGAGCCAGTAGGTTCGACCGGCAAAGGCGCCGAGATTCCACATGCCGCTAACCCAAGATGTGTTGTTGTTGACGGATTTGTAGAGATTCACAACGACGTTCCCACGGTTGTCGAGTAGATCGGCCTCCTGATATGCAAACGCCGTGTCGGCTTCGTTGGAAAGCTGATAGAGCTTCGCGGTAAGCAGGCCGCCCCGCGGGATCGTTACCTCTTGGCAGACCCCGGAGTTACCTGTGGGCTCGCTTCGGCCATTTGCCGTTCCGGAATACTCGTCGTAAGAACCGCTAAACGGGTGGTCACGCGTCACATACGCGCGCACGTCGCCGCACTGATGCCAGCCGCCGTCAACGTTGCTGCTCTCGAAACCAGGATTTGCAATGACGTTCGCGCTGGAGCCGGAAACGCGTCGCGTGTTCGTTCCGGGCACATTGAAGTGCCCGACAACGGTATGCCGAGGCGGAGCAGGCCCTTCTGTAACCGCTAGTATCGCGACGGCTAAGAGAACCGTGCAGCGGCGATCAACTCGCGTCATCGAGATGTCGCCGATCGTCGAGCGATAGTACGGAGGCCCCGCCCCCCTCCACTGCGATTCGGGTTATGCCGCCCGGCGTAAAGCGCTCCGGTGGTGCGAGGCCGAGCACCGAGAAAATGGAGTGCAGGACGCCGGCGTGCGTAACGACCGCGGCGGCTCGACGATTCTGCCCTGTAAGGTCGTCGAGGAACGAGGCCACGCGCACGCGCACCTCTGAGAACGATTCGCCGTTTTCGGGCGCGTATAGCTTCACCGCGGTCGAACCAAGGCCGGCGAGCTGCGGATTGGCTACGATGATTTCGTCCCATGTCAGGCCTTCCCAGTGCCCAAAATCGAACTCCCGCAGCCGCTCGTCAAGCGTAACGTCAGCGCCGCGAGATTCGCCCAGGATTCGCGCCGTCTCCGCCGCACGCACAAGATCGCTCGAATAGATCCGGTCGAACGGCTCCGAGTGCAAAGTCTCCGCGATCGCCCGCGCCGCATCGCGTCCGCGCACCGACAACGGCATGTCGGTCCTACCTTGGAAGCGCCGCAACGCGTTCCATTCCGTCGGCCCGTGCCGAACCAGCGTGAGCTTCATCGCTAGCGAGGAGTTCGCTGCTCGGCGCCCCAATCCAGCGAGGTCAGTCAGGGAGAGGTGGCAGAGCGGCTGAATGCACTCGCTTGGAAAGCGAGCAGAGGTGATGAGCCTCTCGAGGGTTCGACTCCCTCCCTCTCCGCCACTTCAGAACAAACTGCGAACGCCGGGCGTAGCCGGTTTCACGCCCGAGGCGCTCAGAGCGCTGATTACGTTGACTATTTTGCGGTCGGCGCCAGCTCGATTTAAGCGAGAAGGAGAAAATTCTCCTTTCCTTCCAACACCATAAGCCAGCGTGACGGCGCGGCTTTTATCTCGCCGTCTTAATTCGGGGTTCTCTCATCGCTGGTCGGAACCGAGGAGAAGGGAAGAAATGGGAGGCATAGGCGCGCGCAGCAAGCGTCTCCTGGCTGGTGGAACAGCTGCGCTGCTTGCCTCGCTGAGTATAGCGCACGCCCGCGGCTACTTTATTGTCCATACCTTCACAGGCCGGAATGGGGACGGCGCCATGCCCGCAGCTGCCCTGATCAGGGACGGCGCCGGGTATCTGTACGGGACGACGGATGCCGGCGGTCATTACTTTGCGGGCCATGGCGTCGTTTTCAGGATCGCTCCGGACGGTACTGAAACAGTGCTCTACCTCTTTTGCAGCCTGAGCAACTGTGGGCTAGGTCCTGAAATCGG
>PMUK01000080.1 GCA_003166915.1 Candidatus Cybelea palsarum | reverse complement strand
AGACGCTCGAGGAGCCGCCGCCTCACGCCGTGTTCATTCTCGCGACCACCGAGCCCGAGAAGTTGCCCGTAACCGTCCTCTCGCGTTGCCAACGCTATGCATTTCGCCGGATCTCCGTCCCGGTCATGATCGAGAAGATGAAAGAGGTCGCCCGCGGCGAGAACATCGCCATCGACGAGGAAGCGCTCAAGGCGATCGCTTACCGCGCCGATGGCGGCCTGCGCGATGCTCTGACAATGCTCGAACAGCTCGCAGCATTCTCCGCCGGGCAGACGGCGACGACCGGGACGCTGGATCTTGCGTTCGGGGCCACCGGACGCGAATTCGCTGCGACGCTCGTGGACGCCATCGTGGCCGGCGATGCGACCGCGGCGCTCTGCGCGGTCGAAGCGGCAAGCGACGCGGGCGCCGATCTTACCGTGCTGACCCGTTCCCTCATCGCCGGTTTTCGCCATTTGCTCGTCGCGAGGGTCGATGCCGGTCTTCTCGCGACCGACCTGGCTCCCGAAGACGCGCAGCGCGCCGTGCGCCAGGCGGCGAGTCTATCGCAAGCAATGCTGTTGCGCGCGCTACGAATCTTTGGAGAAGCGCTCTCGCTCGGGCGGTCGGGCGGCAACGCTCGGCTCGAACTCGAAACGGCGCTCTTGCGCTTCATTTTGGCCAGCGAAGATCCGACGCTCGATGCCCTTGGCGCCCGCCTCGCGACGTTGGAGGAACGCCTCGGTTCTGCCGCACCAACCGAAGAACGCCCGGCTACCGCAGCGGCCCCGGAGCCCAGTCCTCCGAGCAGCTCCGTGACGGCCGTGGAAAAGGAAACAGCCCCGCCGCTCGACGCGCCGGCACTTTCCCTGCAGAAGGTAAGGGCCGCGTGGCAAAGCATTCGCTCCAAGATCGAAAGCGAGCGGCAACCGCTGCGGGCGCCGCTCTCCCGGGCGGCAATCGAATCTCTCGAGAGTAACGCGATCGTCCTGAGGCTGCCGGACAGCTGGAGTGCCGAGTCGTTGCGCGGCCATACGAAGATCATCGAAGCGGCGATCGCCGACGTGCTCGGGGTGCCGCTGAAAGTCACCCTGCGGGTCGGCGTTACCGAAGCCACGCCCCCGAGCAACGCCGCCGACCCCGACGCACTCTTCGACTATGCCAACGAACGGATACGATGAATCAAGCACAGTTAATGGCCCAAGTCAAAAAGATGCAGGCCGAGATGACCAAGGCGCAAGAGGAGCTCGCCGATACAATCGTCAGCGGAAGCGCCGCCGGCGGAGCCGTGACGGTCGACGTTAGTTGCGACCAGCGCGTAAAGCGGGTTACGATCACGAAAGAGGCTGCGGATCCGCAGGATCTCGAGACGCTCGAAGACCTCGTGATGGTCGCGGTGAACGATGCGCTCGCCAAAGCCGCGGAAGCGTCTGCGAAGCGGATGGCTTCGGTGACTGGCGGAATGCGCGTTCCCGGATTAATGTGACGACGGTCGCAAGCCCGGTCGCGGCCCTAATCAACGAGTTCAGCAAACTGCCGACGATCGGTCCGAAAACTGCGGCCCGTTTAGTCTTTCACCTCTTGAACCGCCCCCGTAACGAGGCGCAGAGCCTGGCCGAAGCGATTCTCGCAGTGAAGGATAAGGTTCACTTCTGCTCGATCTGCTACTCGCTTTCTGAGCAGGACCCGTGCGAATTCTGCACGGACGACCGGCGCGATGTTCGCGTGATCTGCGTCGTTGCGGAGGCGAAGGACGTTTATGCGATCGAACGCACGGGCGCTTTCAAGGGCCGTTATCACGTGCTAGGCGGTTTGATCTCGCCCATGGACGGCATTGGTCCCGCCCAGTTGCACGTGAAAGAACTTATCGAGCGCATGGCGCGGGAGGAACCCGGGGAGATCATTCTTGCTACGAATCCAAACGCCGAGGGCGAAGCGACGGCACTCTATTTATCGCGTTTGCTGCTGCCGCTCGGCTCGATCGTGAGTCGCCTCGCCTACGGCTTGCCGATCGGCGGCGATCTCGACTATGCCGACGAGATCACGTTGAGCAAGTCGCTCGAAGGCAGAACCGCGCTCTCTTAGGGCGTCGGCGTGTATTCGATCACGACGGTGAACTGCGTCGGAGCGATGCTCGTGGAGAGCAACTCGCTGCGCGAGACGCCCGCGCCGGTGATCGCGATCTCGACGAAGCCGTTTCCCGCGACGCTGCCGTCGTTGAGTGCGTACGAGACCGGGACGACCGAGGCGCCGGCAAAGAGCGGATCGTAGATCGGGCTCGCGGCATCGGCGATCGCGGTTGCCGGATAGCTCTTCGCGGAGAAGGCCGTGATGCCGGAGAGCACGGCGCCGGGCTCGGGCGAAGCGCCCGCCGCGACGGCGAAGCGCGTGAGGCTCCGCGCGCTCGCGTCGTAACGATACGCCCACCGATAGGTGCGCCGCGTCGCATCCTGCGTCGTGAAGTCGACCTCGTGTCCGTCGGCGTTGCTTTGCCCGTCGAGGTCACTCGCGGGGACGGAGATGCTCCACGCGCTCGCCGCCTCGCTGCGCATGCGTTCGAGTAGCTGCTCCGTGCCGGTGCGGGCGAGCATCTCGGCGTGGCGCGAAGCGGAGGCGACGACGAGGGTGTGGAGGAGCGTCACCAAGAGGCCAAAGACGAGGAGCGCGATAGCGGCACCGAGGGTGAGATCCAGCAGTGCCGCGCCACGCTGGAGCCTACAGGCTCCTGGGCCTCCCACGATCGGGTAAGTGCCCCGCTGGCCCCGAAATGGACTTTGTGGTACAAAGTAGACGTGACCGAGTTGGAACGGGCGCTCTCCGACATCGCCGAGGTGCGCGAGCGCCTCGCGATGGAGCAGCGCTTCAAGGGTTACTCGAGTGTCGCCGCGATGCTCTCGGGCGTGCTGGCCGTGCTGGCCGGGCTCGCGCAGCGCGCGATCGTGCCGGCTCCGAGCGGAACGCACCAAGAGCACCTCTATTTTGCGATTTGGTTCCTCTGCGCCGCGCTCGCCGCCATGATCAACTACGGCGCGATCCTGAACTGGTTCTGGAGCGACGCGAGCGCGCGCGATCGTTGGCAGACGCGCACGGTCGGCCTTTCAATTCTCCCCTCGCTGCTGCGCGGCGCCGGCTTCTCGTTCGCGCTGCTCGTTCGCGGCGAGGTCGCCGCGCTGCCCGGCGTTTGGTACGGCTGCTACGGCGTCGGCCTCTTCGCCTCGGGCACGATGCTCCCGCGCGGCGTCGTTCCAATCGCGGCGGCTTTTCTCGTGATCGGCATCGCGCTGCTCTTCGCACCGCCGTCGATCGCACTCGCGTGGTGGGTCCTTCCCGCCGGCTTCGGCATCGGCCAAGCGGCGATCGGCGCGCTCGTGCGCCGGGATCGGGCGGTCGCGCAATGACCGTAACGAAGCTCGATCGCGTCTTTCACGAACGCGGACGCCTTGCGATTTGCTCGACGCTCATCGCGCGCGCAGGCGGCATCTCGTTTACCGAACTCCAGAGCGCGTGCGATCTTACCGACGGCAATCTCAATCGTCACTTGCACGCACTCGCCGAGGAGGGCATCGTCGCGACGGAGCGGCGCACCGGCATGGGGCGGCCGCAAACGATCCTGCGCATCACCGACGCAGGCCGGCGACGCTTTCTCGCCTACATCGACGCGTTGGAAGAGATCGTGCGCGACGTTCAGCGCTCGAGCAAACGTACGGAGTCGCCCTTGCGCGCGATGCCGGCGC
>PMUK01000221.1:230-9616 GCA_003166915.1 Candidatus Cybelea palsarum | reverse complement strand
CGGCCACAAAATCTCGGTCGTTACCTTACGATTCGGGTGCCGACACTGAATCTGTAGCCACTTGGTATAGCGACCGCATCCCCGGCGGTATCCGCGTGAAGCATAATGCCACAGGCGCAGCGGGCTTGACAATGACGGAGATCTTCGAACCGAACGGTGTCGGCGTGGTTGCAATCTCCCAAGCTCACGGCGGAGCGGGAGTTCATATCGGTCTAGGAAGCTACGCACCCGCACTCTTGCCGGCCGAATTGCAGACGATGCAAGCCTTAATGGGGAGCGATTCGTCGGCAAAGCAGCAAGCCATCGCAAAGATGAAAGCAAAGTGCGGCCCCGACAGCACGCGGGGATTCTAGAGACACCGAAAACCCGCACCTCTCGGAGCGACTTAAGCACGTCAAATGTCCTCGAGTACGCGCACGGCGGCGTCAACCCAATCGCTACCCTGAGCGATACAGGGTACCAACCCTATGGCTGTTCCGTCGATTCGGCAACTGGAAACCTGGCTGTCACAAATTACGATACTACGCACCACCGGAGCGGGCGAGATCCGGCATTGCGAGTTGCTTCGGCTTCAGAGCTTCTCCCGCATTGTGCTCTTCGAGAACATCCGCGCTAACTGCCGGGGTATCGAGAAGTAGAGTTATCGATAGCTCGGACGAGTCGGGACCGAGAGCTCGATGGCGCGGAGCTGAGCGTGAGTCGGTCGCCACAGTCCCAGGCGACCGCTCGCGGGAACCGCAACGGAAAGAGGCCGCACGGTCTTTAGCAGCCAGGCATAAGGTCCGCACAGCCATGGAGACGGCTCGACCGAATCGACTTTGACGACGTCAGCGAGATCAACCACTGCAACGAAGGCGCCGCGTTTGAAAAGCGTCGGATCGACCTCGTAGCCCAGGATCTTTTCAAGCTCGGCGGTCTCGGAAGCCGAGAATGTTTGTGAGGCGTGAATAGCCAGCGGCCCCCGGTATGACGTCATCCAGGTTCGGTTTTCGATTCTTTTGTGGGCGTGCGCGATCGCCCACGCCCACGGCGGTCGAACAGACAGAGCTCTCATACGTCGAGCTCGCGGCTGCGAGATTTCGGGGAGCCCCGGAAGGCGTGAAACTGCTGGTCAAAAGGCTCAAACAGATCGAACTCTTCTCCCACCTTTTGCATGTCTTGCAGCGCCGGCATCGGCCGTCCGCCGTGGAGATAGAGCGGGTATCGGGTGCCATCGAAGGTATCGAGCATCACGATCATCTTGACCGCAGCTTAACGGCGCCCCCGAGGGTACCACTGCTCGAGCTTCTCGCGGGTCCCGCCGCTCAGCGTGTTCACGGTCGATCAGGCACTGATAGCGCCGCACAGTTCGTTTAGCGCGCATTTTTGCTACAGTCTCAGTGTAACACGCTCGCTCGGTGGGCACGCATAATTGCCAAGACCGGCCAGGAATTCTTCCCACACAACGAGCAGTTGCCCGCAGCATCGTTGTGTCCCGGCCGGTTCCCTGGCGCTCGGCCTAGCTGGCCTCGACGCGCAGCCCCGAGGTTAGTGCGACATAACCGTGGTTATGTTGCCGCCATGGTGCTCGAGTAGTCGCTTAGAGCTCCGACCTCAAACGAAACTACTTAGCCAGCTTTGGCCTTCGGCTGCGGTTTCGCGCGCGTGGGCGTGCAAAAAACCTGCCGGCTGCGACCTTGGATACTACGGCCGCGCCGGTGGATAGACCGCAACGGCAACCGCCCATAAGTGGTCCGCAAGCTTGCTGACGTAGGCACCTTTCGGATACGTGTAGAGTCCCGCATACAACCTATTCGCAGCAAAATCGGCGGTACGCACGTATTTACCATTCTCTTCGATCGCGAAGGTCACCGGAGCCTCTGCGCCGGCGAGCGTAGTGACGACGGTTGGAGAACCGAGGGAGCCGCCCGAAGGTGGCGCGTACGTGTAGATTGCCTGCTTGTTCACATCGCCGATGAGAATGTTTCCATCGGAAACCTGGACACCGCCGGGCCACGATATTGTGTTTCCGACGCTAAGCGTCGTAATCGAGGTCGCCTTGCAGCCGCCGGACACTTCACCGACGAGTGTCGTACCGCCCGCAGTTTGCCCGTCAATGAAGAGATTCCCCGACGCGTCGAAGGCATCGTTGAAGAAATATATCCAGTTGGGATCTTTAACGGTGCTGCATGGCTGCGTCGAGTTCTTTGCGAAAAAGCTCACGCTTCCGGGCATAAGGGAGCTCGTCAAGTAATTCGTGACGCCCACGAGGCCCGTTTTGTCGACCGCGACGTCTTCCGTCTCCTGCCCTACATCGTTCAAGGTCGATTTTATCGAAGTGTACGGCTTTGCATAGACGATGACGTTGCTGAAGGCTAGGTTCACAACGTACAAGCTCTGCGCCGCGTCCGTGGCCAGGCCCTGAGGATCCGCGAGTATGCCGTCGAAAAGTATTGCATTGAGCTGGCCATTGGCGCCCCATACCGTAACCGTCGCAGTCCCGGCGTCTGTAACGAAGGTCTGGTTGCCATGGGGCGCTTTTATTCCGGCCACATTGACGAACGGCGTCACGTGGCTCGGCGCGACGCGGGGCCGCGCGGTTTGATTCAGCCCCGCGGCGGCAACTGCGGCCGCTGGCGGCTGAGATCCGCCTCCGGAACAGCCCGCGAGGAACGCAACGGCGGCGGCCGCGCAAGATAATGTGCGCATGGGATGAGCGCTCCTAAGTGTCTTTATCATGTTACGGACTCGCAGCCGGATTGACCGCGATGCCATATGCCGTTACTAAGTCGTGCTCGTTGAACGACTTGACGAACCGGCCGCCAGGATACGTGTACTCTATTCGTCCGTAGGCTACGTCGGAGTGTGCGATCCAGAGATCACGGTCGTCCCGCGTCATCGCGAAACCCTCCATTTCAATTCCGCCCGACAGCTTTGTCGTCGCAATCGGGGAGCCGAGCGAACCACCGGACGGCGGCGCGTAGGTATAGATTTCCGGAGCGAAAGATCCATAGTTTTGATTCAAGACCAGGATGTTACCGTGGACCACCTGCACCCCAGCGACGCCGGACATCGTGTTACCGACGCGCAGCGTCGTGACCGACGTGGCCGCGCAACCGCCGGAGACTTCGCCGACGAGCGGGTTCCCCTCGCGGTCGACGCCGTCAACGAAGAGATTCCCGGAAGCGTCGAATGCCCCGAAGGACATCTCGTTCCAGTTTGGATCGCTCACATTTGCACACGCCGACGTGGAGCCTTTCTTGTAGAAGGTCACGTTGCCGGGCCCGGACGGCGCCGTCGCGCTCATGACGCCGACGAGCCCGGCCTTGTTCACCGCAACGTCCAAGGGATACGTGCCCGGTTCATTCAAGGTTAGGCTGGCCGACTTGTACGGTTGCGAATAAACGAACACGTTTGCATCCTGGGAGTTTGCGACGTACAGGTTCCCTGCCGAATCGGTAGTGATGCCCATAGGCCCGTTGATGCCTTTCTTGAGGCGCGTTTGCAAGCGCCCTTTGGCATCGAAGACGCTAACGATGTTCGCGAAGCTGTCGGAAACGATGACCTGATCGGCAGCCGGCGCGTTCGTATTTGTATCCTGGGGCACCGTGCCGAGTTGAGTTAGCGCTGAACTCGGCGCGTTCGCTGCCGGAGGCTGCAAGCCGCCTCCGGAGCAGCCGGCGAGCAATGCGACCGCTGCCGCGCCACGAAGAAAGAAGCCAAGGTACGAAGATGTGCGCATTCCTAAAGGCCCTTTTGGCCAGGATCGAACGCGAAGCCGTACGGGAGCATGAAAGAGCCAGAATACGTCTGACGCATCGTGCCACCCGGGAAGGTGTACGACTGACCATAAGACGTGTGGTACGCAACGTAGACTGCACATCCGACGACTTTGCTGGTGCTCGTGACGCCAAAGTTGATGCAGTCAAACGCCGTGGAGATCGAATGACCGGTCGGCGAGCCCGCTTCGGTGTACTCGGTGATCGTCTGGGCGCTCTGATCGTCGACCAGAAGGTTGCCGGCATTGTCCGGCTTGATGCCGCCCGGCCCTCCGAGGCTGATCGGGAGCTGGGTGGCTCCATTCTGCTTGCCGCGTGGGAATTCGACGACGCCGCCGTGGAAGCTTACGACGATCGTCGCGAACACGTTGCCTTTCGCGTCGCAGGTCAGGGCGTCGCTCTGGCTTGCTCCCGGATAGGTCAGGGAGCGCGTCGGGTTGATGCTGCCTCGAGGGTAGACCTCGATAGCGGTGGAGTTGGAGCCGGCGACATAGACAGTGCCGTTCGGGCACATCGTCACGTCGAGCGGTCCGGCGCCCGTGTCGTCGAGCGTATTGAACGGCGTGGTCGCACCACGCGCGAATTCGAGAACGTTGTTTGCTCCGCCGTTCGCGACCCAAAGGTTGTGTTTAGAGTCGACGAAGAGACCTTCCGGATTGCTGAGGCTACCGATTTGACCTTGCATGGTTCCATTGAGGTCGAACACGGTCACGTTGTTCGCGAGGACGTCAGAGATGTAGGCAAGACGCGTTCGTGCGTCGGGCCGGTTCATCCAGCTCGTCGTCTGCCGGCTTTGGCGGAAAACACTTTGCTGTTGCGGCACCTTAGCCGCCATGGGCGAGACGGAGCTGCCGCCTTGCGAGCTTCCCGAACAGCCTGCAAGGATCATTGCTGTTACGATGGTGGTCGACGCGAGACCGGCTAGATTGTCACGACGCATTTGATGTTCTCCCTCAAACTAAGAAACTTGATGAGATTAGCTTTCCCGGTTCGGCCCGCGCCAGCATTGACCAAACGTGTCAAAACCACGTCATTTGGTGTCCCGGCGACCGCGTCACCCGCAGAAGTCTAGGTAGTCCAGTTTTCTGGCGGGGAGCTGCTTCAAACGAGCCATATTCCGATAAGAGCTGTCGATGCGGTGCACGTCGAATTTCGAGCAGCAGCCGGCGTTCGCGAGATCGACAGACTGCTTCATGACGGTAACGGCCTCGCGGCGTTCGCCCGCAGCCTCCAAACCCAAGGCGACAACCCTTCCGGCGGTGGCGACGAGTCTTAGGTTGCCCGACTGATTCGCCCTCTGCAGCACTTCGCGCGCTTCAACCGCTCCCTGCTTACCGTGACCCTGCCTAATCAGGATTTCAGCGGTCGTTAGAGGGAGGTGCTGGAGCACGGGGTGCTCTTCACCCTTCGCCGACACGCATCGGCTCCCGAACTCGGCGGCCGCACCTATGCAGCCCGATTCGAGCGCGGCAATTGCCAGGTTGTTATACGTCCGAGCGACGACGCATTTATCGTCCGTCAGCGCAACACCGCTCAACGCCACGTCGCGATAGCTTCGCGCCAACACGACATTGCCGCTTATGTAGTACACCGATGCTAACAGCGACGCTCCTTCCGCGACTACGCTCGTCCAGCCATTTGAAAGCGCGAGATGCAGCAGCCTCAGCGTGTGCGCTTCCATGTCAACGGTGAACCCGCTCTGCTTCCACTCGGTAATCGCTTTCACGGTGTGTAGCGCGAATGTTTCGTAGCAGTCCAGATCATTAAACTCGGGACAAATGTCGTCGATGGCACAAGCAATGGCAAGCATACTCCGCAGGTCGTCGGCGTACACGAATTTCTGAGCCAGCGCAAACAACAGACGCAGTATCGTCCGCGACATCCATGGATCGGTCGGCGTTTCCAGTGTTGCGCGCCGCACGAGGTCACGGACCCGTATGTTCCAGACGTTCGTCGTGACGGCTTGGCCCAGAAGTATCGTCAAGAGGTACAGTGCAAGATTCAGACGCGAGTGCGAGCCCGAGCACGTGGCTGGCGCAATGCGAGCGTTTAACTCCTTGTAGGTTTCTTGAGCGTCGTGACCTCTCTTAAAGTCGTGTTGCATCAGCGCCAAGTTGCAGAGGCTGAAGGCGGCCGCTTCCGGAGCCAACTTTGCGACGCGTGCCCGAATGAGCTCAACAGCATCGCGCACGCGGCCGACGCGAAAAAGCGCGAGCGCTCGATTGTGCACGAGGTCGTGGAGGGACGCCGGCGTCAGATGCGCGGTTTTCGTTAAGATGTGCGGTAGCGCGCGTATCCAGGCTTCATGTCGCTCTCGCGCCAGCTGCCGAGGCGATATCTCGAACTCGCCCGCGAGGCTAGCCACGCTTTGGGAGCCAAGGTCGCATTGCATCAGGCAGGCCGATTGACGCTTCCCTCGTTCTGATCGACCTAGACGCGCATCATCGTCCCGAATAATGGTGGCAGCGCGGGCTACCCCGGCGCGAAGCTCCTGCGAAGTAAATTTGCCGCCGAGCAGATCCGGGCCCACCAACGGATTTCGAAGCAGCTGCTGGTCGTCACGCAGGTGACGGAACAAGTGCTTCACGGCAATCTCACGAGCCGCCTCAGGATCTGTTCTAGGCATATCGTTCCCCTCTTGATCCGCCATTCGATGAGGGCCAATTGGGGACCGGATCGGACTGTGCGGGCTGGCCTCGCTAAGACGGCCAACTACTCATTTTAGCGCACTCGAGAGTCCCGGCATATCGGTGAAATTAGGGGTGCGGAGCGCAAGCTCTCAATTCTGGCCAACATCGCTCGATCGGTCGACTGCGCTTCCCAAATTGGAAACTCGTAGGCACATCTTGTGCAAGAGCTCGCGGTCGCCGCCAGCATAGCGGTCTGCCGATCGTTGCAAGTCTCGGTCCTGAAGCGCAAGAGCGAGTTCCGCACCGGCGTCGTAGGCGCCCTGACCCAAGGGATCGTCCTTAACGACTTGCCCTTTACGTTGGGCCTCCTCAACCGCCGGGAAGAACCCGTTGAAAGCCACCCATCTCAGGATCCTGCGCTCGGAAAGTGCGGCTAACTTCGCGGCTGCACGTACCGACGCTCCCATGGCCAACGCAGCAAGGAATATCCGGACCTCGAGCTTCCGATCATCCGGCGTGATTCGTGTTCTCAGACGCCTACTTGGCCGCCTACTTGCGCGCGTGATGTGGACGGCGGCGTGCTCCTCGCCACGCTTCGAGCGTTCGTCATGTAGCGTGTGCGTCAATTTCGCCTTTTTGTGCGTGCGGCGGCGAGCTGAATTGGATGCCACGGCTAAGTGACTCTTTGGCATACTAAAAATAGCGTGGTGCTCGAATTACTCGGGAGAGGCAAACGACGATCGGTTCGATAGGATCCTGAGGTTCAGGCAGTGTTGTCTTCGGTCGCTCCGACAGGCGGTGAAGATCCGTCATCTGCGCTTGTTGAGCGGCTTTGACCCTGCTAGAACGGCGCGTGCCGGCGGGGATGGTACAAGGCGTTTCTGGTGGGTCGGGCCAACGGCAAACTCCGGATCCGCGACGATGAGGCCACTTATACGCTTCACACCTGCACGCTACTCGACCGGGGCGAAGCGGTAGCCGCTTAGAGCCTGGACCGCGTGAGCGCCATGGCGAGTGAGAGATGCAGACTTCGAGACCTCCTACGACGTAGGCTCGGCATCGGATGCCCGCGCGCGTTACGGCCTTGCAACGCAGCAGTTGGCGAGCTTTCGACGTCAGCACGCAGGGATCGGCCTTTGCATTACGTTAGCCGTTACAACCGCTCAGCGTTAGCTGCAAGGCCAATTGCTGCCGTGACGGGCCTTGGGCGTCCTGGCGAACTGTTTGAATGGTGCTATAGCGCCCTCTCTAGGATCTCGAGCCGGAGGCCGGCCTTAACTAAATGCCACTTTCCAGCGGCTCGCATGGCTGCGGCAGTTTCTAGGAGCTCGATTTCCTCCATTCGGCCGTCCTCGCCCATGCGCATATATTCGTCAAAGTCGCCGCCGGCATATTCGACCGCCTTTTCCTGGGCGTCAACTTCCTCGAGCGCACAGATAAGATCAAGCCTCCGGAGCTCGGGGCTACGACTTCGACCAGCCTCGATCAAGTGGCGCACGTTTTCACTAGCGATCAAACGATTCATTTCCGCCACGCTAATACCGGCGAGATGCCGAGCTGAGTCGCGATCGAAACCATCAACAATAGCCGCCACCAATATTTCCTGGATAAAGTCGTGGCGGGCGGTACGCGTTCCCGCGACTTCCGCCCCTTGCCCGCTCCCTTCCCTCAGCACTGATCCGTCTTTACTTTGCTCCAGATAGGCGTCGACAATAGCATCAAAGTCGAGGACCTTGGACTCACCTGTTCCGGCTGGAACGCCTCCTGAAGGCTTAGCCGGTTGTGTTGGCTCCAAATTTGCTGACGATGGAGTCATTTTCCTAAAGTGCTCCTTCTGAAGAGCTGTCTGTGACGCGCCGTCATAGCGGGTAGTCATTGAGACTCCTTAACTGGGGCGAAAGGGCGCCCCCTCCACGCTTCGAGCGTAGCATTCTTTGGCGTCGGGCGTAAGGTCATGCCGCACTCGATTTCGGGGCATTCCCGCCTCTTGCAGCCGCGTACGCAGTTGGAGGCGACTTCTGGTACGACCGAACCGGCCGCGGCGCCTTATTGAGCAATTCGCGCCCTTGCATGGTCGTGCGGAAGCCTACTCGGCGGCTTCTCGTGCGGCGAACAAGCAGATGTTGCGCGCTAAATTCAGACGGGCTGTCGTGACTTACGTTTGACTTACACCGGTGATATACGGTGATACCCAGAGGCATGGAAAGCAGGCATTTTTCTCATAATCGGGACGCGGTGATACACCATCTCACCCCGCGTCATCATCGGATTCAGATTCGATTCCCGTTGGCGCTACCAAAATACGTTCGATTTTACAAGGGTTTTCGCGACACCGACTTCCTTATTTGTAACTAACGTGTAACTGAGGCCCTGGGTATGCCTAGCCGGCGATTTTTTCGAAGACCGCTGCTGCCTGGGCGTCCCGGCTTCGGTAGATGTGCAAGTAACGGTCGGCCGTAATGCCGATGGCGGAGTGACCGAGGCGATTCGATACGACCTCCAAGGGGACGCCGTGCTTCGCCAGTAGGCTTGCGTGAGTGTCCCTCAGGTCGTGCAAGCGGATATAGGGGACCTTCGCGCGCTCTACAAGATAGCTGAATGACGCCGTAAAGGTCCACGGAGGTACGGGCCGTCCGTCTGCCTTCGCAAAGAGGAGTCCCTCGTCATGGTAAGCATTTCCGAGTGCCGCCCGCTCGCCGTCCTGCCGGAGTTGATGCCTTCGAAGCACTTCAACGAGCGTCGCGGGCAGCGTGATCGTGCGGGGCGGCGAATCGCGATTTCGCCGCATCTACCGACAGCTCGATCTTCAAGTCCGGCCGCGCAAAAAACGCAAGGTGCGCTACGTACGAGGGACGTCTATCTCGGCGGTCGCTCGACCCGACGAACGCTGGTCGATCGATTTCATGCACGATCGCCTAGCTACCGGACGGACGATCCGCACGATGAACGTCGTCGACGACTTCACCCGTGAGTGCTTGGCGATCGACGTCGCTTTCTC
>PMUK01000221.1:0-207 GCA_003166915.1 Candidatus Cybelea palsarum | reverse complement strand
ATTTGCAGTTCATTCAACCCGGTAAGCCGACTCAGAATGCACAAGTCGCATCCCTCAACGGGCGGGTTCGCGACGAGCTGCTCAACGCCCATACCTTTCTCGACATCCAGGACGCTCGGCAACGGGCGGAGCACTGGAGAAAGGACTACAACGAGATCCGCCCGCACTCTTCACTCGGCTACCGAACTCCCGAAGAGTTCGCCCGAG
>PMUK01000235.1 GCA_003166915.1 Candidatus Cybelea palsarum | reverse complement strand
ACTCGAAGGCTTGCGGGACCAGCGGCGTGGTCACAAACTGCGAAGACGTCCCGTAGGCCTGAAAGGAGATCGTGTGGCGCTGCTGCGCGGGCAACGTCGCGTTCACGACATAGCCGCTCGATTTGGTGTCGCTTGAATAACCGTTCGGCGACGGCTCGCCGTTGACGTAGCGCGCCAACTGGTTGAACAGGCTCGAGTTGTCGAGCGAAAAGACCGAGGTCTGCAACTGCGTCGCGCCGAGCAGCGCGTTGTCGGTGAGCGAGTAGAGCTGCACGTTGCTGTCGTCGGTATTGTTCGGTCCGTAGCCGCAGGGCAGCGTCGTCTGCGGGTCGCCGTTGTAACGCAGGCAGATGACATTGGTATTGCGCGTCGAGTTCATGAAGAGGCCCGTCAACGAGTTGGAATCGCCGAACTCATAACGCGCGGTCATCACGTTGCCGGAGATCGTGCTGTCGCCGTCGTGCACGTAGTCGAGGCCGCTCGCATCCTCGAACAGGTCGCCGTCGGCGAGGCTCGGGTTGAGGCGCTGCACGCTCTGCACGGCGATGCCGAGCTTCCCGTCCGAACCGGTCTCCGCGACGGAGTAGTTCCAGCGGCCGTAGCTGCCCGTTGAAAGCTGCATCTGCGTGATCCAGCTCAGCGTCGGCTGCAACGTGCTGAAGTTGACGGAGCCGCCCAAGCCGCCCAGCGTCGGGCCCATGTGCACCGATGCGCCTTGAAAAAGGTCGGTGGCGAAACCGCCGAGATTTCCGGCCGAGCCGGGCGCGTTGAGCGGAATGCCGTCGAGCGTGAGCTGGGTCTGCGTCGGGTCGTGCCCTTCCAACGAAATCGTTTGCGTCGCGTCGCTGTCGTCGCTCGAGGTCGAGACGCTCACGCCCGAGAGCTTGTTGAGCGCATCGGCGAGATCGTTGGAGAGCCGGCGCTGCGCCGAGTTCTGGTCGATACTGGTCGCCGAGATCGTCGCCGACGCCTTGGCCGTGACTTGCCCGATCACTTTGAGCCCGCCGGTCTCCGACGCGAGCGCAAAGCTGACCGTCACGACGCGGCCGTCGAGCACTTCGAACGAGGCCGACGTCAAGGTGTTATAGCCGCGTTTGACGATCCGCGCGCGGTAGATGCCGTCGGGCACGTCGGTGAAAGTCACCTTGCCGTTGCTTTCCGTGATCTCCGAGGTGATGACCGGACCGTCCAAAAGCACGCGGGCGAGGTCGAGCGGATGCTTGCTGGTCGCATCGACGACCACGATGTCGATCTCGCCGCTATCCGATTGCGCGCGCACGGCCGCCATCGCGGCCGTCAGGATGCACAGCAACGATAGCGCCAACACCGCGCCGCGTCTCAGCATGTCTCGGCGATTATACGGAGCGCTCGCGCAATCGGTCCTGAAAGGAGTATGGGAAAGATTAGAGAGTGATGGTGACGGCCGTGCCGTGGCCCGGCGCACTGTCGATCGCGATTCCGCCACCGACGCGTTCGACCGCGCGTTTGGCGATCGCCAAGCCAAGGCCGCTGCCTGTGATTTCCCCGCGTTGGTCGCCGCGATAAAAGCGCTCGAAGGCGTGTAATCGCTCCGACTCCGACATGCCGGGCCCTTCATCTTTAATCGTGATGATGGCGTGACCGTTGTTGCGTGTGGCGCGCAGATGAATCGGCGCATCGGGCGCGTACTTCAACGCGTTTTCGATGACGTTCCAAACGGCTTCGCCAAGCTCGCCTCGGTCGGCTTCAACGGTCTGTAGGCCGTCGACGCTATAGTCGATGGCGCGCCGGTCGTCCAGGCGCCGCGCCGCCTCGCACTGGCCTCGCAGCAACTCCGCGAGGTCGACCGACTCGACGTTCGGCGGCGCTTCGGAATCCAGGCGCGCCAGGCGCATCAGCCGATCGATCAGGCCACGCATGTGTTCTTTTTCGATCGACATCGTCGCTAAAATCTGGCGTGCGATGCGGGGTTCTTCGATCGCACCGCGGCGCAACACGTCAATGTAGCCCGCGATCACCGTGAGCGGCGTGCGCAGCTCGTGGCCGGCGTCGGCGGCAAACTGCCGCATGCGCTCTTCGGCATGCTTGCGGTGTTCGATCGCCGTCGCGACGCTGGCGACCGCGTCGTTGAACGCTGCGGTGAGGTCCGCGACCTCGTCGACGCCTGCCATGAGAAAACGACGCGGCGTGAAATCGCCGTCGGCCAGCGCGCGCAGCGACTCGCTCACCTCGTTCACCGGCCGAAGCGCTTGTTGGGCAAAGAGGCGGCCGACGAACCATGAAAGCAGAATCGCCGCCCCCGCAATCGTCAGCAGGATTCGCCAATAGGGGATCAGCGAAACGAGCAGCAGCGGAAAGGACGGCTCGAAGCCGACATAGCCGCCTTCGACATAGGTGAGGGTGAGCGGCTCGAGGCTCGTCCGATCGGGTGGCAGCGACGGTCCGCGAAAAGTACGACCGGGCTCCGGAGGCCCGCGCAACGACGACGGAATGAAATGCTGCATTCCGCCGGCCGCCAGCACTCGGGCAAGCACCCGAGGATGCAGCGTCTTGTCGCCGGCGAGATAGTGACCCTTCAAATCAAACACGGTCACGCGCATGCCGATGCCGCCGAGCGCGTTGACGATGTCGGGGGCCGCTTGTTGCAGCGTCATGCCTTCGCGGCGATATTGATCGACGAGAATTTGGGCCTCCTCGTGCTTGGCGACCGTCACGTCGCGCGAGAAGCCCCACAGCTCGAAGACCAGCGAGATGGACGAAGCGAGAATGACGATGACAACCGTAACGCCAAGAAGCGCCGCATAGAGCGCCGAAAGCCGCGCAGCCAGCTTCATGTCATGGTGTCATCCTGAGCCTGTCGAAGGATGAAGGGTGAAGGACGGTTACAGCGATAGGCCGTAGCCCACGCCGCGAACGGTCCGGATGAAGGAACCCGGCTCGCCCGCGCGATCGATCTTTGCGCGGAGGTACGAGATATAGGTTTCGACGATGTTCGGGCCACCCTCGAAGTCGTGGCCCCAGACGANNCGGAGCTTGGCCTGAAGCCGCGCGATCAACTCCTCAAAAACGAAGGGCTTTACAAGATAGTCATCGGCTCCCGAGCTTAAGGAGCGCACCTTGTCTTCGGTTCCGCCCTTGGCCGTGAGCATGACGATCGGGGCCTGGGTGA
>PMUK01000158.1 GCA_003166915.1 Candidatus Cybelea palsarum | reverse complement strand
TACAGGGATTTTGTGGCAGACTTCTTGCCAGCAGAAAGATGCCCCCCTTTGCTTTCAGCGACCCGGATTCACTTGAGAACGTCTTTTTGAGCAAGGGTCGATACTCCACCGGCGTGTGCGATAGACGTTACATTAGAAGCAGCGAATCGCGCTGCTCAACTCCCGCAAACTCCGGCTTCTCTTATAATCGATCTTTTGGGCTCTCGTAACCTTAGCGAGGGTCGAATGAATTCCGAGGAATTGGTGCTGAAAAAGGAGTTTCCGGCTCGTCTCTTATTTGAAGCTGGATTCCAGCGGCTCTCCTCGAACCGCTCTGGACCTCATTATCGCCAAGAATTCCAACCGATGTTCAAACGAATCGCGCCAGTAGTTATAGGAATCGTCCGATGAGATTAGCAATTGCGTGTTTTGTCGCCCTGAGCGTTCCCTGCTTCGCCGCCAGTCCAACCAGCCAGTACATATTCGGATCGCAGGCCGATCAGTCAGCACCCAATTTCGGCAATTCGTGGATTGGCTTAATGCCACGCGACGACGATAACGTATGGGCCAATAGCCCGGACACGGGAACCAGTTATACCTTGATGCCGACGACAGGGACCTTCAGTACCTTCTGCGTCGATCTCGGGACCGCTCCCGGCAGCGGGGCGAGCTGGACTTACGCCCTGTACAAAAACGGCTCCGATCAGGCGATCACAGTGACGATTTCCGGCGCGCAAACCCAGGCGTGCGATTTGGTGGACACGACCGGATTTGTTCCCGGCGATCTGGTGGCCCTGCACGTAGCGCCAAGCCACAACCCGTCACCGCCACTCACGAGCTCGAGCTGGTACATCGTACAAACCCCGCAAATACCCGGAGAGACTATATTGTTCGGCTCTCAAAAGGATGGGAACACTGGGAGCACCCAGTGGTTGTCCCTGGCCGGGAACAGCATCAGTACGGTGACGGTGGAACCGGCGGCGGCGACGATCATCCCGGCTGGGGGAAAAATAACTAAATTCGTTGCGATGTATGTGGGGACCGGATCTCCCTCGACAGCGGTGCTGGATCAGAACGAATTGCCAACATCGTTTTCCGCTTTGATGTCCACTTCGGGCGAATTGTTTCAGGTGCCGGGAAACCTGAGCGTATCCGCCGGAGATGTGTTCGATGTAAGCGAGACGGGGATTTCGGATACCACGGCTGTCTACGCCAGCGTAGTATTTGTACCCGATGTGGCCGGGGAATTCGTGATCCCGACCTCGCGCAATACTGTGAGCAATTCGGCTACGGCGTTCTATCTTCCGTTTACCGGAAAGTCAAACGGCACACTCGAGTCTGTGGAGCTATCCGCTCAACAGATTGCCGATAACTTACAGATTCAGGGCATTTATGTGTTGAGTTCGGTAGCGCCTGGAAGTGGAGCGCAGTATGCGTTTACGCTGCGCGATAACAGCGCCAATACGACTCTGAGCACAACGCTCAGCGGAACAAGTTTGTCGGCTTGCACGACCAGCGCACCTGTATCCGGCTGCAGTAGCGGAGCCGCGGTGGCAGTGAACAACCTCGACCTTCTGGACACGGCCGTTGTGGCAACCGGCAGCCCCGCCAATACGGGCAACGTTGGGATAGCGGTAAGCTACCTGGCCTATGTGCCGCAACTGGCTTTCGTGCCGCCGCCGCCTGCGGCATGGACGACAGGGGCGACGCTGGGTCCGCTGGAAGTGCAGTTGCAGGACGCCGATGGGAACCCGATCACCGGCTCTACGGCACCAGTGACAATTAGTTCCACTCCATCGGGCGTGAGCGGCACCTTGACGGAAAATGCGGTCAACGGCGTGGCAACGTTCAGCGATCTTGCCTTCAGCGCGTTTGGAACTTACACGCTGACGGCTTCCGCAAGCGGATTATCGGCGTTCACCAGCAGTTCGATCTTCATCCCCTCAGGGCCGGCGAACAAGCTGGTGATCGCGACGGAGCCGCCGGCGACGGGGTCGGCGGGGACGGCGCTGAGTCCGGTGGTGGTTCAGGTAGAAGATGTGAACGGGAACGTGGTGGCGGCCTCCTCGGCGCCGGTGACGATCACCTCGACGCCGGCTGGTGTCGGCGGCACGCTGACGGTGAATGCCGTGAACGGCGTGGCCACATTCAGCAATCTTGTCTTCAACGCGCTTGGAAGTTACACCCTGACCGCTTCAGCAAGCGGATTGCCGGCGGTCACCAGCAGTTCGATATCCATCGGCCCGGGCGCGGCGTCGAAGCTGGTCTACACAACTGAGCCGCCCGCGAGCGGGATGGAGGGGACGGCCTTCGGTGCGGTGGTTCAGATTGAGGACGCCGGGGGCAACCTGATCAGCACCTCTACCGCTGCGGTGACGATCAGTTCGACGCCGGCAGGAGTGAGCGGCACGCTGACTGTGAATGCGGTGAACGGAGTAGCGACGTTCAGTAATCTTGACTTCACAACCTCCGGCACATACACGCTGTCGGCGAGCGCGACGGGATTGAGCGGAGCAACCAGCACTTCGATTTCCGTGGCAGCCCCCTTTACCGTGACAGCCACAGCGGTCTCATTGGCTCCCGGCGCAACCACGGGTAACACTTCCACCATCACCGTGACTCCGGCCAACGGCTTTACAGGCAGCGTGACCCTGACGGCGGCGGTCACCGCCAGTCCGGCCGGAGCCGCGTATCCTCCCACCTTCAGTTTCGGCGCGACGAGCCCGCTGAACATCACCGGCGCAGCAGCCGGAACGGGGACCCTCACCATCTCCACCACTGCGGCGACCAGCGCTGCTCTCGCTTTACCCAATCGCCCCGGAGTTCCCTGGTATGCGGCGAGCGGCGTAGCGTTTGCATGCCTGGTGCTCTTCGGCATACCCGCACGGAGGCGTAACTGGCGCTCCATGCTTGGAATGCTGGCGCTCCTCTTCACTCTCGCAGGAGGCCTAATCGCCTGTGGTGGCCACGGAAGTGGCGGCGGCGGCGGCGGTGGTGGATACCGCAGCGGCGGTGGTGGCGGCGCCGGCTCGTGGAGCACCAGCGGGATTGGCGGAGGCGGCGGGGGTGGCGGCGGCTCGTCGTACGTCGAACCGAGCGCGATTAACGTCAAAAACACCCGCGGCGGTGGGACGTCCGGCAACGGTCAGATCACAATTTCTTGGTAAGGATTCGGCGACAAATGAAGCGTTCAGACTCGTATTGCCGCGATCATTTGTCCACATCATTGAGCGTAGAGCCGCCGTCGCTCGACGTCAATCGTGCGAAAGCGGGATAGTCCCTCCAGTCGTTAGCACCACGCGGAATCGCGCTTTACCGCTCATCATCCTGTCGTAACCTTCCTGTGCGCGGGCGAGCGGCAGGGTTTCGATCATCGCGCGAACTCCCGTGAGCATGCTGAAATTCATTGCGTCTTCCGAATCGGCGCAGGTTCCCGACGGCCATGCCTTTACTGACTGCCGGCCGCCGATCATCAACATCGTGTTGAGGCTCAGCGGCGTTGGGGATGCGCCGACGATCAGCAGTTCGCCGTTGACCGCTAGTCCTGCGACGACCGGTTCCATCGCCTTGGCTTCCGTTACGGTCGAAAGCACGACCTTAGCTCCTCCAAGCTTTTTCAGCGCGTCACCAACATCGACGCTTTCGCTGTCGAGATAGTGCCGCGCGCCGAGCTTGACCGCGAGCTCTTCCTTATCGCGGCCCCGAGCGATTGCAACGGTTTCGAAGCCCATTTTCGCGGCGTATTGCACGCCGAGATGTCCGAGCCCGCCGACACCGAGAATCGCGACGAGATCTCCCGGGCGAGCCCCGCTATTGCGAAGGGAGTTGAACGTCGTGACGCCGGCGCACATTAAAGTCGCGGCCTCTTCTGATTTGAGCCCCGCCGGAATGCGCGCGAGTGCGTTGGCCTTCACGACGGTATATTCGGAGTATCCGCCGTCGTAGGCTATGCCGGGAATCTGAAGATTCCGGCAAGTGATGAAGTCGCCGCGCCGGCAGCGATCGCAATATCCGCAATGGCCGCCGTGCCATCCGACGCCGACGCGATCGCCGGCGTGCCATCCGACGACACCGTCGCCGATCGCATCGATCGTTCCGGCGATTTCGTGGCCCGGAACCCGCGGATACTCGATCGGCCAAACGTTCTGCACCGTAATCGCATCGCTATGACAAATTCCGCACGCCTCGACGCGAACGCGGACCCATCCGGGCGGCGGATTGGGAACGGCGAGTTCCGCGAGCTCGAGCCGAGCATCGCCGGGACTCGGAACGCGCGCAGCCTGCATCGTCGTCGTCATGTTCCGCGCAACAGGCACAAGGCGCATGAAGTTGCGGGGCTCTCCGTCTCAATGAAATGGAGGGGGCCGAGCGGCCGTTCTCTAGGCGCCGATTTCGTACGTTTTGAGGTCGCTCGCTACTTCAATCGGACCATCGTACGCATTTCGCACGATCGTTAGAGATTGTGCAAGCTCGCTCTCCATGGGCGACATAAGATGGGACAACAGCAACCTCTTTGCGCCACTTTGCTGCGCCGTGTAACCAACTGCAGAAGGCTTTGCGTGCAACTTTCCATGCGGTAAGTCACCCTCGGGTAAGGCGAAATCGTGAACGAGCATCGAACAGTTCTTGGCAAGCGCGATGAACGATGCGGTTGACGCGGAGATGTCGCCCGAGAAGACGACCGACTCGGCGCCGCAGTCAACGCGAAATGCCACCGAAGGCATCATTCCGTGCGGGACGGCAACCGCGTCGACGGACACGTCGAGATCTTCGAGCACTCGATCGACGGGAATGCTGTAGATCGCCAGCTCGGAGACGTCACTCGGCGTGTCGCGCACGGTAATCCCGAAGCCCTCGAACGTGTTCATATAGCGCCAAACGCCGCGGGGTCCGAACAACCGGCGAACGAACTCTCTGACTCCCGGCTGAGGCGAAGCGTTTTCAGGGGCGGCGTCGTTGCCGGGGCGACCAGTTGGGCCAGTTATGGCGATCGGTCTCTTGCGATCGCCCATATAGAGGTGCATGATTACCGCCGGTAGGTCCGATGTATGGTCGATGTGCAAGTGAGTCAGCAGAACCTGCTCGAGGGACGAAATATCGAGACCGCTTCGTCCGATGCGTTCGAAGCTTCCACCGCCGGCATCGACGAGAAGCCGCGCCTTCCCGTCGATTGAGAGCACGTACCCGGCCGAGACACGCCTTGGGCTCGCGATCGGGCCACCGCTGCCGAGCACGGTGAGCGATAACCTCGAGCTCAAGAGGCGTAACCGTTGACGTCGATCACGGCTTGAGCAAATGCGTGCGGGTCTTCCTGCGGCACGTTGTGGCCGACGCCGTTGAGGATCCGGTGCGAGTATTTTCCGGAGAACTTGTCTCGATAGCCCGTTCCGCTCTTGGCCGGACCGTCGAAATCGCTGGCGATTGTGATCGTCGGGACGAAGATGACCGGACCCTGCGCGAGCTTTGCTTCCAAGTGTTCGTATTGCGGCTCGCTCTTAACGAGGTTTATCCGCCAGCGGTAATCCGAGATCACGATGGCGACGTGATCCGGGTTATTAAAGGCCGCAGCGGTTCGATCGAAGGTTGCGTCGCTGAAGTGCCAGTTCGGGGAGACGATGGTCCAGATAAGCTTTGCGAAATCGTGCCGGTACTTCGTATAGCCGAGCACGCCGTTTTCCGTAGCGAAGTAATACTGGTACCACCATCCCAATTCGGCCTTTGGGGGCAACGGTTGTACGGTCAGTTTACGATTCGTAATTAGGTAACCGCTCACCGAGACGAGCGCCTTGCATCGCTCGGGCCAGAGTGCCGCGATAATATCGGCCGTCCGGGCTCCCCAATCAAAGCCGCCGATGATGGCCTGCTTGATCTTGAGAGCATCCATGAGCGCGATGACGTCCAGAGCAACCGGCGCTTGTTCGCCGTTGCGCAACGTTGAGCTTGAAAGAAAGTGCGTCGTCCCGTAACCTCGCAGATATGGAACGATGACCCGGAAGCCCTGGGCGGCCAGCAGCGGGGCGACGTCGACATAGCTGTGGATGTCGTAGGGCCATCCGTGTAAGAGAATTACCGCCTGACCATCGGGCGGCCCCGCTTCGGCATATCCGACATTCAGCAGGCCTGCATTGATCTGCTTCAGAGAGGCGAAGGACGTGTGCGTCCCGGCTGTGGTCGCGGGCGCACTTGCAGCGAGTAGTTTGCGGACTTGTGCGCTCGCGGGGGCCATCGCCACGAGCTGGGCACCGGCAAGCGCGATCCCGGCGTTGCGCAGGAAGCCGAGGCGATCGTATTTACTTTGTTCGGGCATTTTCATTTCTCCAATTCGGCTGGAGGCTCTTAGGCCTTCGTAGGGATGCTACCGCGATTTCGACCAGCGCTCACAGCGACAGTCGGTACAGTTCACCCGGACAGTTGAAGGCCTAAGCTGCGGGTCCCAAGTCGAGCGCGGCGCGCACCTCGACGATGGCCTCGTCTTCCGTGAGTCGACTTCCTTGCGCGCTTGCCGACGCGATGAGATCCTCGCTCAGTTGCCGCGCAAGGGTGGAGCGGAGACGACTTCTGCTGGGCGACGTCGATGGAGCCGTGGAGTCTGCGAGGGAACTGCTCGATCACGCGCGTTACAACGACATGTGCCTCAACTACGCCTGTGACTACGCTGCCGCGGTCGCTGCGCTCCGGGGGCATGCTACGGCGGAGGTACAACTCTGTGCAAACCATACGGTTATTCGGAATATCCTGCGTTTTGGGGATCGCGGTCGCCGCGTGCTCTTCGAGCAACGCGCTGACGGGCGCAAGCCCCGGATCTGCCAATCAGCCGCAAGGGGTCATGCGCCATGGGATCGGCCCGAACGGCGTTCCATCGCATATCTCCGGCCTGCGTGGTTGGATGTCGCCGGACAGGAAGAAAAAGAAAAAGCAGCTCCTTTACGTTTCGGATGAAGCACAAGGAATCATCGACGTGTTCTCGGTGCCCTCGTATTCTGAGGTCGGACAGATCACCAGCGGGATTGATCAACCCGAAGGAATCGCCACCGACAAGAAGGGCAACCTTTACGTCTCAAACCTTTCGGGAGGCACGGTCACGGTCTACAAGCCGGGGGGAACGAGCCCTTCGCTGACGTTGACTGAGTCGGATGGACCGGACGACGTTGCCGTGGGAAGCAACGGGTACGTGTATGCCGGCGACGACGGCGGAGGCATCGACGTTTATCCGCCCGGTGCCACGTCGCCGAGCAGCCGGTTAACGAACTCGGACCTCGACGAGGGAGTGTTCGGCGTTGGTGTGGATGCGTCGAACAACGTCTATGCCGCCGGCTACGGTTCCCCGGGGCCGGCCGTCGTGGAGTTCGCCAACGCGAGCGGCTCCGGCACGAATCTCGGTCTGACGGGAATCGAAGGCCCGACCGGCGTGCTCATCGACAAGCACAATGACGTCGTCGTGTCGGACTTTGACCTGAGCGAAGTCCTCGTCTATCCCCCCGGGCAGACGTCGCCCTCTGCGACGATTTCGGCCACTGACACAGACCGCAGCGCCGTCAACGAAAAAGAGAAGAAGATCTACGTCCCCGAAGGCCCGAACTATCAAGTCGGTGTTTACGACTATCCTAAAGGTACGGCCGTAACCACCATCACGATTGGGAGCTTCGCTTCGGGAGCGGCGCTCAGTCCCGCGCCGAAGCCTTGATGATGCGGTAAGCTGCGCACCCCGGCGAAGAAATCCAGCACGATGTCGCTCTTCGTCGGGGCGCGTGCACGCTTCGATGATCTGTTTGCGCAGACCGACCGGTTCGAAGTTAGGGGCAACATCCACGATCGGCCGCGCGCGGCCTGTAGTGTCCGCACTCCGCGCGGTATCGTCCGTCCCAGGGGCCGCCGGGGCCTCGAAGCTCCGTCGGTACGCTCGAACACGTTACCGATAACGGGCCTTATCGGCAACGCTCCACGTCGACGAGGGTATCCATGCTAATGGTAATCGTCTTGGCTCCCGCATCAGCGGCTCCCAGCAATTAAAAAAGGCCCGCATCGCTTTATTTGATGGGCCTTTTCATGGTGGGCGGTATAAGGATTGNNTCGAAAAAGCCCATAAAATAAGCCTTTTTCGCGTAGGTGGCGGAAAGCCTGAGCGTATATTCTGACGAGCCTCCTCGTGAACATAAGTGGTCAATAAGTGGTCATCCCACTGAGGGGCGAGCCGGAGCCTCCGCGCGGCAGTCGAATACGCGGGTATGGGCGTCGCTGAGATAAACGGCTGGCTAGATATGTGGGTCGCAGTCGCCTTAGATGACGGCACAGTGCATATCGGCAAACTTCTGCGGATTAGGAAGGGCGTATATCAGGTTCGTGAGCGAGAGGACGGCCTCAGCGCCGCGCCGCCGGAAGAGCTTGAAGCCGAACGCATAGTGGCGATAGGCCCAGGGCGCTGGCAACAGCCGAACCCTTTGCTAAGCGGGAAGCGTTCCGCGAAAAAGTCCAAGTCCAAGAAGCTCGGGTTTCGACGCTAGTTGTTGCAGTCACGGCACGAAAAGAAACTCGACGCTGGTAACTTCAGAGCCGTCCGAGCAAATGTACGTTGGATGTATGGAACCTAAGACGGCAGTGTCTGAGGCGTAGCTTTTAGGGGCGTTCGCGGCAAGGTTGTCCATGATTCTATCGACCTCGTACTGTTCGCGGGTCTTTCCAATCTCGGCGCGTGTTTCGGGCGTTAGTTGGTCATACGTCCAACCGCCCGCGTGTGGCGCGACGTGCTCGTCCCCAGGTAAAGTGCTAAACGGCCACTGAGCACCTTTTAGGCCGCCGTTGCCTTGGCATAGCGTCGAGCCTTCATCCTGTACTTGTTGCAGCATGGCGATACTCATCTCGCTCTGAGAGACAGTAACGACGCGCGGCCCGCAGGCGCAAAGTGCAGAAAGCGCAACGAGGCACAGAACCTTCATCCTTCGTCTGCCGGGTCTATTATCTCGCGAGTTTTCATGCACCGTATTATAACACGGGCTTCAGTGTACGCCGAAACCCGAAAAGGAACCTTACGCAATGACTTAGACTCCACTGCCGCAAGGCGTCTAGCGGCGACACCGCCCCACGGTATGGTAAGTGTCACAGGACCAGCAGAGG
>PMUK01000071.1 GCA_003166915.1 Candidatus Cybelea palsarum | reverse complement strand
CGCCCAAAGTTTCACGGGAAACAATCCGGAAATCCCTGACTACTCGCAGAGCGGGCGTTTCTGCGCCCCGGTGCGGCGCGGAAATCGGCCGGGGGTCGCCCGCTGCTTGCGCAAAAGAACGATGCGGCGATCCCCGCCAATCTCATCCTCGCGTTCGACCGAGCCTCCCAGCATCAAGGAAGCGTCCTCGAGCGCGCTCCGTTCGCGGTCGTCGACGCTGCCGCGCTGCAAGACCGCCGCTCCGCCGATTCCAATCAAGGGCAGAAGGAGCTCCGCGACCGCTGGGGCGCTAGCGACGGCTCGGCAGGTGCCGGTCGCGAAGTGCTCGCGCAAATCGGGCCGATGGCCGGCGGCTTCGGCGCGTTCCGCGATGACGACCCCCTGGAGCTCGAGCCGCTCCAAGAGCGACTCGAGCAGGCGCGCCTTCTTCTGCGTGGCCTCGATCAACGTGACCGGCATCCCGGTCACGATTCCGACCGGAATCGCCGGGAAGCCGGCGCCCGATCCGACGTCCACATACGGCTCCCTTAGATACGGGACGACCGAAAGGCTGTCGGTGATATGGCGCGCGATCTCTTCGGGCGAGCGGGCTCCCGTCACGTTGAAGTGGCGATTGGCTTCGAGAACGAGCCGGCCGTAGAGCGCCAGGGCCGCGACGTTGCGTTCATCGAGCCCCTGTCCTGTCAGAAGCTCTTCAAGGGCAATCAATGCTCAGGCCGTCGGAACGTAGATGCTCTCGTGCCAGCCCTTATGGACGAAGAGGCCGACGATGGCGACGTCGGAGGGCGTGATGCCGGGAATTCGCCCCGCCGTCCCAAGTGTTCGCGGTCGCTGCGAAGTAAATTTTTCGCGCGCCTCCGCCGAGAGCGCCGCAATCGATTGGTAGTCGAAATCGGCTGGTATCATCGCATTCTCGGTCTTCGAGGCCTTCTCGATCGCGAGCTCTTGACGGCGCACGTACCCCGCGCATTTGAGCTCGATTGCTAGCCGTTTGCCGACCTCGTCATCGAGCGCCGGGTTAAATCGGCTGGCGACGTCGCTGAACTCGAGGCTCGGCCGGCGCAGGACGTCCGCTATCGTGCTCCCTGCGGCGAAGCGTTCCTCGCCGATACGCTCGTCCGAGATGCGAGTCTTCTCCGCTTGGGTGCGCGCGAGCTGGAGCTCTTCGCGTCGCCGCTGGAAACACTCCCAAGCCGGATCGTCGACGAGGCCCATCTCGCGGCCAACGGGCGTCAGGCGCAGATCGGCGTTATCGTGCCGCAGCAGGACCCGGTGCTCGGCACGCGAGGTGAGCATACGATAGGGCTCGTCGACGCCTTTGGTGACCAAGTCGTCGATCAGCACGCCGATGTAGGCTTGGGCTCGGCTCAGCCGAAGCGGTTCCTCGCCACGGGCCGCCCGTGCGGCATTGATGCCGGCGACGAGTCCTTGCGCCGCGGCCTCCTCGTAACCAGACGTGCCGTTGAGCTGCCCGCAGTGGTAGAGTCCGGCGATCCGGCGGGTCTCCAGTGTCTCGTGCAGCTCCGTCGGGGGCACCATGTCGTATTCGACGGCGTAGCCGGCTCGAAGCATGCTGCACGCCTCCAAGCCGGGCAGCGTGTGAAGCATCTCGAGCTGGATCTCGGCCGGCAGCGACGTCGAAAAGCCGCCCACGTACAGCGTGGGCTCGTCCCAGCCTTCCGGTTCGACAAAAATTTGATGCGCCGGATTATGCGCGAACTTTACGACCTTGTCTTCGATCGAGGGACAATATCGCGGGCCGATTCCTCGAATCAAATCGAGTCCGTAGAGTGGCGACTTGCCAAGATTTTCTCGCACTAATGCATGCGTGCGCGCGTTGGTTTGCGTGAGGTAACACGGCAGTTGGGGTCCTGCGAACGTTCTTTCGCTCGCGTAGGAAAAGAGCAACGGATGCGAGCTGGGCGGCTGCAGCGTCATTGCATCGTAGTTCACGGTGCGCCGGTCGATGCGCGGCGGCGTACCGGTCTTTAGTCGCGCTGTCGGAAAACCGAGATGGCGCAGCGCAGCGGCTAGGCCGCGCGCCGGCGCCTCGCCAAAGCGTCCCTCGGCGCGCACGACGCTCCCGCAAAAGGACTTTCCGCCAAGAAAAGTGCCGGTCGCAAGGATGATCCTTCTAGCGCGATAGCTGGCGCCGCCGGCGCAGACGACGCCACGAACCGCGCCCCCCTCCACGATCAGCCCTTCGACCAGACCCTGGACGATCGTAAGATTCGTCTGCGATTGCAGCAGCGCCGTCGCGAGCTTGCCGTACGCGGGCTTATCCATCAGTTGGCGTAGGGCCCGCACCGCCGGCCCCTTACTCTCGTTGAGAAAGCGAGCGTGAACGCTGCAGCGATCCGCGATGCTGCCCATCGCCCCGCCGAGAGCGTCGATCTCGCGAACCAGTTGCCCTTTCGCGCTCCCGCCGATCGACGGGTTGCAGGGCAACGTGCAGATTCTCTGCGGATCGCCGGTCACGAGCATGGTTGGAACGCCGAGACGCGCCGCCGCTAACGCCGCCTCGACGCCGGCATGGCCGCCGCCTACGACGATCGTGCCGGCGTCGTCGAACATAGAGCTCAGCGCGTCGACTCGGCTGCTAAAGCAGCGGAGTGTCCGCGCAGGCGGAGCGAAAAAGCCATCATTATAATGCCGAAAACGATCGCGTACGCACTGATCAGCCAAACGAGCGCCAGCGCGCCGGCGAGTGGATACCAAATCATCAAAACGCCGAAGAGAATCGAAGCAATTCCACCGGTGATGAGCCAGAACTCATTGGTCAAGTGCGAGCGCAAATGAATTGCCGCTACGATCTCCAGAACTCCGGTAATGAAAGCCCACGCTGCAATCGTGAAATAGAGGGCGAGCAACGTGATCCGGACATCCCAAAACGTTATTGCGGCGATGAGTATTCCCACGACGCCTTCGAACAAGAGCGGCCACCAGCGCTGATGCGTCTCTACGGCGCGTATCGTCGCAAGGATCGCTAGGATGCCGTCAACAAGCGCGTAGGCACCAAAGAGAAACCCGATGACGACGAGTGTGTCACCGGGCCACCGAAGTGCTAGCACCCCGAAGAGAATCGCAACGATTCCGCGGATTAGCCACAGCCACCAGTTTCGCGCGACGCCGCCGACCATTTCGATCGAATGCATGAGCTATTGAAACACTTTTCCGTTGGCGAGAATAACGCGCTGCGGCGTGCATAGCTTAACATTGGGGCCCTGCCACGGTGCGCCGACAAGCGCGTTGTTGATATTATGATTGATCTGGGCTCCGACTGAGAACGTCCCGCGATCGATGAGCACGTATTTGTGTCCGCGATACCGTACAAGGAAATCCACCTCGGTCGCCGGAGATTGATGCGTGTTGTAGTAAACGACGTTGATGCCGTTGGTAACGTTTCCGTTCACGTTGGCGTTGCAGCTTTGAATAGTGATGCCGAGGGCGGAAATGAGCCTTGCCGAAGCGGCGGACGGTAGCGTTACGGCGGCAGCGATAAGCCCAATTAGAAGAATGCGTTGCATATCGATCTCCGGGTGAGTTGGTGCGTCACTTTCCGATGCAAAACCGGGAGAAGATGCCGGTGACGATCTCTTCGGCGGCAACCTGCTCGCTTACATGCCCGAGTTGCGAAAACGCGTGCGCCAGCTCGGTCGCCACGAAATCGATCGGCTCGGACGCGTCAAGCGCGCCGCAGGCGCGCCCGAGCGCCGCGATCGCGGCGTACGCGGCCTCGAACTCGTGAAGCCCTGCCAGGTGAGGCCGGGTCGCGTCAAAGCGTTGGGCGTTCCAGCCGGCCGTGGCAATGGCGTCGCGTACCCGCTCCAGGGTCTCGGGATTCCGTACGGTTCCAACGATTGCGTGCGGCCATGCCGTCGCGAACGCCGGGTCCGTTCCCAAATCGGCCTTGTTTAAGAAAAGAATACGCGGCCGGTCTCGGGTGCGTTCGAGCAGCTGGCTTGAGGCCGAGTCGGGCGGTTGTGAGCCATCGGCGACGACGAGGGCGATGGTGGCCGAGTCGAGCGCGCGCTCGGTGCGGGCGATGCCATGGGCCTCCAGGCGGTCGGCGTGGGATCGGATGCCGGCCGTATCGATCAGCCGCACCGGTACTCCGTCGACTACCACACTTTCCTCGATCGTATCGCGGGTCGTTCCTGGGATGTCGGAGACGATCGCGCGTTCGGTACCCAGCAGCGCGTTGAGCAGCGACGACTTTCCGGCGTTCGGTGGGCCGACGATCGCGACGCCGAGACCCTCTCGCACGAGCCGGCCGAGTTCGCCGTCTCGCGCAAGACTCTCCAAACGCGCGCGAATCGGCGCCAGCCGTTCCTTGAGTCCGCCACGGTCGGGCTCGGGAACCTCGTCCGGAAAGTCGATCGCACCCTCCAGGTCTTGGAGGATTGTCGCTAGAGCGCTGCGCACCGCGCGAATCTCCTGCGCCAGGCCGCTCTCAAAGTTCGCGAGCGCGGCGCGCGCCGCGCAGCGCGTCTGCGCGTCGATGATGTCGGCAACGGCGGCCGCAGCGTGCAGCGCCATTTTTCCGTTGAAAAACGCCCGACGGGTGAACTCGCCCGGCTCGGCTAGCCGAGCGCCGCATGCGAGCATCGCGCGAACGACTTCGCGGCCGACCACCGGAGAGCCGTGGATCTGAAGCTCGAGTAAATCCTCGCCGGTGTAGCTGTGCGGAGCTTCGAAAAAAATCGCCAGCCCGCGGTCGAGCAGGTCGCCGCTCTCGTCAACGATTGTCGCGTACGTCGCCACACGGCGTCGCAAGCGAGATTTCGTTTGAACTAGGCGGCGGACGAGTTCGGGGACCGACGGACCACTGGCTCGGACGATGGCGATCGCGCCTTTTCCCGGAGGCGTCGCGACGGCGACGATGGTCGTCGAAGACCCGTCGAGCATTCGCTCAACGGGGGGCCCCGGCGGCTTTGCCGCTGGGGGGCGCGCAGCCCGAAGGGCGAAGCGCCTTTTGAAATTTCGGGGTCCCCGTCGAGCGCAAGCTCAACGGAGGGGCCCCGGCGGCTTTGCCGCTGGGGGGCGCGCAGCCCGAAGGGCGACGCGCCGTTTGAAATTTCGGGGTCCCCGTGGAGCGCGAGCTCAACGGGGAAAGATGACGACTCGGCGTTCGGGCTCTTCTCCCTCCGACTCCGTGCGCACCAACTCCGAATCGGCGATTGCGAGATGAACGATCTTCCGTTCGGACGGCAGCATGGGCTCGAGCTTCTGCGGCGAGCGCTCGCGGACGCAGCGCTCGAGCGTTGCAATCGCGAGATTTTTCAGCTGGTCGGCACGCGCGGCGCGGTAACCCTCGGCGTCGATCGTAAAGTATCGGCGATTGTTTCGAACACCGGCGTTGAGCACGTTGTTGAAGACGAGGTTGAGCGCTTCCAACGTGTTGCCGTGGCGACCGATCAACATGCCGAGGTTGGGGCCGGTCACTTCGAGATATTCACCCTCGGGGCGCGCGATATACTCGATGTCGATCGGCCCGGCGCCCATTCGCTCGAGTAACTCGGCAAGAAAATCGCGCGCCGGTTTTGCCTCATCGGGGAGATCTTGCCGATCGCGCGGCGCGGTATGGCTGGGGCGTGGGTCGCGCCGCCGGCGAGTGCCGCCGCCGTTTCTTCCGCCCCCCGACTTGCCCGGAATTGGGCGGTCGCGCACGTCGGCTGGCTGTTCCTCGAACTCGAAATCGTCTTCGTAGAGCATGTTAGTTACCTTTTTTGTTCTTTCGCTTCGATCGCGAGGAGCGCGCGGCGCGAGGCTGGCTTGGCTGCGCGGCGCCGTTGCTGCTCGGCAAAGCCTTTCGGGAGGCTGCCTTGCCGGTCGCGTTGCCGCCGGAAACGCTTTCGGTGATGACGTGCTCGCTGTCGATCAATGCCAACGGCTGATGGTAGCGGCGCAGCAGATAGAACTGCTGTGCCATCGTGAAAATGTTGTAGCAGCACCAGTAGAGGACCATCGCCGATGGCCAGTGATAGCGCCAGCCGAGAAAGCCGAGCATGAGCGGTGAGAAAATCGCCATCGATCGCTGCATCTGAGCCTGCTGCGGATCGGTTGCCGGCATGCTCACGTAGCGAACGCTCAGATACATCGAGAGCGCATAGACCAGGATCAAAAAGAGATCGGGGAGCGCCAGGCTCGCGGCGAAGACGTGCGTCCCGAAGAGCGACGGCGACGAGATTGCTTTGGAGAAAGCGCTCCCGATCCACATCCAGTTCTGATTAGCAAACTGCGTCTTGTGATTGAGCACCACGTAGTAGACGCTGATGATGACGGGATACTGTACGAGCATCGGCCAGCAGCCGGCAAACGGATTGACGCCCTGCTCTTTATAGAGCGCCATCGTTTCCTGTTGCTGTTTTTGCTTATCGTCCTTGAAGCGCTCTTGAACTCGTTTGAGCATCGGCGCAATCTTCTGCATCTTCAAGAACGCCTTGAACTGCGCCGTATTGAGCGGCCAAAAAACCAGCCTGATCAACGCCGCCAGAATGATCATGCTCCAGCCGAGATTTCCGATCGGCTTGTTGATCGCCAACACGACCCACCAAATGAAGCTAACGAAGGGATCGAGCCAGTGCACGGATTACCTCGATTCCAAGCGGCGCGCGCCGTGTGGCGCGGCGGCGGGCACGAAATCGACGCCACCCGGGTTCCACGGATGGCAGCGAGCAAGGCGAGAGAGGGCTACCCAGCCACCTCTAACAATCCCGTGCTCCCGCACCGCGATCGCGGCGTACTGGGAACAGCTCGGGTAGAAACGGCATGCCGGAGGAAGCAGCGGGGAAATGACGAGCTGGTAAGCGCGGATGAGTCCCAAGACGGCGGCTCGCATGCGATCTACTACGCGGGTCCCAGAGCCGAAGTTACTTCGGCCCGTAAATCGGAAAACTGCGCGTCGGCGGCCACGGGTCGGGCGACGACGAGCAGCCGCATCGCGACACGCGACGCGAGCGCTTCCCGAACGATTGCCGACAAACGCCGGCGCAGCTTGTTGCGGACCACGGCCTTTCCGATCGACTTGCTGACGGTGATCCCGACGAGCGAGCACGCGTCGCCCGTGGGGGCACCACTATGGTAAATGGTCAGACTCTTGGTCGAAACGCGACGGCCCTGGCGGCGCAACCGAGCAAAATCCACTTGCCGGCGCAGGCTTGCCACGCGGGGCATCAGACCGTGAGACGATGGCGTCCCTTCTTCCGGCGGCGCGCCAGCACCTTACGCCCGGCCTTGGTGCTCATGCGCTCTAAGAATCCATGCACGCGCTTGCGCCGGCGATTGTGCGGCTGAAAAGTCCGCTTCATAACGTCCCTTCGGTGATCGAGTAGTGCCCCACACCCCTATGCGGCAGACAGCCCCTGATTATATCCGGCGCGAGGGGTCAGCGCAAGGCGGTGCTCGGCGAAAGGCAGGGGGAACCACCCCAATGCCGCCGTAACTTGCTGAAGTTTTGAGCCCCTCCAGAATGCAGCCGCCCGCCCGCCGACGAGTCGTCGTGACGGGTCTGGGAGCGGTTACTCCGGTCGGAAACACCCGCGAGGATTTTTGGAGACGCCTGATTGCCGGCGAATCTGGAATCGCTCCAATTACCGCTTTCGACGCCAGCCTCTTCGATACGCGTTTCGCGGGCGAAGTAAAGGACTGGAATCCCGAGCAGCTCATCGGACGCAAAGAAGCGCGCCGCATGGATCGCTTCACGCAGTTCGCATTTGTCGCCGCGCGGGAAGCGATTGAGGATGCCAAGCTGCCCGAGGATCCGGAGTTCAAGCAGCAAGTCGGGGGCGTCGTCGGGACGGGCATTGGTGGGATCATTACCTTCTGGCTTAACTCCGATAAAGCCAACGAAAACGGAACGTGGTCGAAGGTTACGCCCTTCTTCATTCCGATGCTCATGGCCAACGCGGCGACGGCGCACATCTCGATGGCCTTCGGTTTTCAAGGACCGTTCTTCGCGGCCGCAAGCGCTTGCGCAAGCGGCAACGATGCCATCGCCACCGCATACAATGCCATCGCGTATGGCGATGCCATTGCCATGATTGCCGGAGGCAGCGAGGCGACGGTATCGCCGCTTGCAATCGGCGGCTTTTGCTCGATGCGAGCGATGTCGACCCGTAACGAGGATCCGGCCAGAGCGAGCCGCCCGTTCGATCGCGAGCGCGACGGATTCGTCCTCGCTGAGGGCGCGGGCATCCTCGTTCTCGAGGAGTACGAACACGCACTGGCTCGCGGAGCCAAGATCTATTGCGAGCTGTTCGGCTACGGCCAATCGGCCGATGCCTACGATCTCGTCGCGCCGGATCCCGAGGGTAGGGGCGTCCACTTGGCCTTCGCTCGCGCCCTCGCAAGCGCCGGCATCGCCCCCGAGGACGTGGATTATATCAACGCGCATGGGACGTCGACGCCAATGGGCGATCCTGCCGAATCTAGTGCGATCGAGAAAACCTTTGGCGAGCATGCCGCCAAAATCGGAGTAAGTTCGACCAAATCGATGCACGGGCACGCGCTCGGCGCCGCGGGCGGCATCGAAGGCGTAGCGACGGCGCTGGCAGTGTACAACGATATCATGCCTCCGACGATCAACTACGAGTTCCCCGATCCCGAGTGCCGGCTCGATTACGTGCCCAACGTCGCGCGCCATGCGCCGATCCGCGTTGCGCTCTCGAACTCGTTCGGCTTCGGCGGCCACAACAGCGTCATCGTCCTCGGCAAAGTTCGTCCCGGGGCGTAACGTGAGCGGCGAAGCGTATCGGCGGCGGTTGCGCGCCCTGCTTCGTCTTGCAGGCATTCGCAAGCGTGACGAATTAAGCGTATTCGAAATGGCCTTCGTTCATCAGAGCTATGCAAAAGAGCGGGGCGGGAGCTCGAACGACCGAATGGAGTTTCTTGGCGACTCCGTGCTCGGTTGCATCACGGCGGGATGGCTCTTCGAGCAATTCTCCGACGAGTCCGAGGGATTGCTGACGTTGCGCAAAGCCGCCATCGTCAACGACGCGCAGCTTGCCCGAACGGCGCGACGGCTACGGTTCTCAGAGCTCACGCTGCTCGGGGCCGGAATGCGGGCCGCAGGCGGAAGCGATAATACGTCGGTACTGGCCGACGCCTTCGAAGCTTTTGTCGGCGCTCTCTACCTCAGCTACGGGCTCGAAAAGGCGCGCGCGTTCGTCGTTAAATATCACGTCGAGCTGTTGGATCACTCCGCGGATGCGTTGCTCGACGCCAAGACGCGCTTGCAGCACTACGCACAGGAACATTTGGCGGCGACCCCCGTCTACCGGGAGACCAGTCGCGGCACAGCGCAGCGCCCCGCCTTCCATTCCAGGGTCACCGTCAAGGGTAAGCTCCTGGGCAAGGGGCACGGGCCCTCGAAAAAGACCGCGCAGCAAGCGGCGGCTCAGGCCGCACTGCTCTCGCTCACTCCGGCAAGCGACGAAGACTTGCGGCGCGCGGTCGGGACGTGAAACTCAAGAAGATTAGATCGTTCGGCTTCAAGACGTTTGCCGAACCGACGGCGCTGGAGTTCGGCGACGGCGTCACGGCGATCGTCGGTCCGAACGGTTCGGGAAAGTCCAACCTCGTGGATGCGTTTCGATGGGTGCTGGGAGAAACGTCGACCAAGAGCATTCGATCGGGGCGGTTGGAAGACGTCATCTTCGCCGGTAACGAAAGCCGCAAGCCGCTCGGTCTCGCCGAAGTCTCGATTCTGTTCGATAACTCCGACGGTGCGTTGCCGATCGACTTCAACGAAGTCGAAATTACCCGGCGCGCCTATCGCGTGGGTGAGAGCGAATACTTCATCAACCGCAGCCAGGTACGCTTGCGCGACGTGCTCGACTTAGTGATGGGGACAGGTCTGGGACCCGGCTCCTATGCCATCGTTTCGCAAGGACAGATCGATGCAATCCTCGTCAGCAAGCCGGCCGAGCGGCGTTCGCTCTTCGAAGAGACCGCGGGCATCGGCAAGTTTCTGGCGCGCAAACACGAGTCGATGCGCCGCTTGGATCGCACCGAGCAGAACGCCATTCGCATCAGCGATCTTATTGCGGAGCTGGAACGTCGAATTCCGGAGTTGGAGAGTCAACTTCGCCGGGCGAAGCGCTACCGCCGCGTCAGCGCGCGTCTGCGCGATCTGGAAATCCTCGGTTACCTGCGGGCCGGCGCGTCGCGCCGCGCCGAAAGGGTCTCGTTACGTGACGAGCTAGAGCGAGGCGAGGAGCAGCGCGCGGCGGCCGCCGCAAAGGCTGCAACGCTAGGCGCGGAAATCACGCGCCTGCGAACCCAGCTCTACCGGTGCGAACTGCAGCTCGAAGAGTTGCGCTCGAAGTCACAAAGCGAGCGCAACGACGTCGCACGCGTCGAAGCAGAGTACGCCGCCGCGCTCGCGCGCCGCGAGGCGCTCGAGCGACAATCGACGCAAACCTCGGAGGACGCCGCGCGGGTGCTTGGAGAGCGCGCGCTGCTCGTTACGGCGATGGATCAGCTGGAGGCACGGCTCGCGCCGCTATCGCACGCGTTGGAAGAAGCGCGCGAGCGCGAGCTCGAGGCGCAAGCGACGCTCTCGCAGGCTCGCGCGCAGCTCGAAAAGGTTTTTACCGAGCTGCGCGAGGTCGAAGCCGGCGCGACGGAGCTGGCAACCCGCAAGGCGGAGCGGCGAGTTCAAGCACAAACGCGTCGCACCGAAGTCGAGCGCCTCGAGCGAGAAGAGCAGACTGCCCGCGAGCGCGCAGAGCAACTCGAGATTGCGGCGGGTGGGGCATCACACCGTCACCGCGAAAGCCGCCGCCACATCGCAGCGCTCGAAGGAGAGTTGCTCGATGCGCGCGGTAGCGCGGAGAATGCGGAGCTCCAGGCCGCTGCCGCCCAAGAGGAAGTCGTGGCGGCGCTGGGCGCTCATCGCGATCAAACCGGCGACGTCGCAGCGGCGCAATCGCGCCTGCACACCATCGAAGAGCTGGAAAACTCGCTCGAGGGGCACGTTCCCGGAACGCGCGCAGTCGTCGAAGCGCGGCAACGCGGCGAGCTGCACGGGATCGAGGACATCGTTTCGAATCTCATTACGACGCAAGAGCGGTACGCTCGCGCGATGGACGTTGCTTTCGGCGCTCGGCTTTCCAACGTCGTCACGACGACCTCGGAGGATGCCGAACGGTGCGTTGAATTTCTCAATCGCAAGGAGGCCGGCCGCGCAACTTTTCTGCCGCTCGATACGCTCTCCGATCGCCAAGGCCGAAATCTCGAATCTGGGCTGGCCGCCGTGCCCGGAGTTCTCGGCTACGCGCACACGCTGCTGCAGACGGCGCCGCGCTACGCGAGCATCGTCAACTTTTTGGTTGGGAACGTTTTGATCGTCGATCGGCTCGAGACCGGCATCGAGCTCGTCCGAGAGCGCGGCGTGCGAGACACGATCGTGACGCTGAGCGGCGAGCAAATCACCGGAGGCGGTGCGATTACCGGCGGCCGGTTTGCGCGCGAGCGCTCAATCCTTTCCCGGCGATTTCTGGCTGCGAGTCTTCGCGAAGCGTTGGCGGACATGCGGCTGCGACTCGACGAGTCCGAGCAGGCCCTGCGAGGAGCTCAGGCTCGAGCCCACGCTGCCATTGGAGAACGCGACGCGGCGCGCGAGCGGCAGGCGCGCGCAGAATCGCAACTCGTCGGCCTGCGCGCGCAAACCGCGGCCCTTACCGAAGAGGTCGAGCGCACGCAGGCCGAGCTCGAAACGGCGCGCGCCGCGACGGCTTCCCTTCACGCGCAGGTCCTGCGATCTCGAGAGTTGCAGCGCGAGTACGAGCGCAGCGACCCAGAAGCCCAGAAAAGCGACGACGAACGGCTACGCTTGGAAACCGAGCTTGCACGCGTCCGTGAGGAGATTGCGGCCGCGCAAACGGCGCAGACCGCGACGAGCGCGCACGCCGCCGATTTGCGCGAGCGAGCCGGCGGGCTCGCCGCCGAAAGGGATGCGGCCAATGCGAGGCTCGGAATGCTCGATCAGGATCGCGCGCGCGCCGGCTCGGCACGGGAGCGCATGCTGGCCGAGATCGCTTTGCTGATGGAAGAAACCCGCAGCGCGCACCTTCATCTCGAAGGTTTGTGGCGCGGCGTTGTTTCGCTCGACGCGCGGCTCGAGCAATCTCGCAAAGAGCGTGAAGAACTCGTGACGGGACAGGCTCGCGTCGAATCGGAGCTGCGGCTGGCCGAACAGGAAGAGCGCGACGCCGCCGCCGGCGGCGAGCGTCACCGCACGCGATTGGCGCAGATCGAAGCCGAACTCGGAATGCTGGTCTCGCAGTTCGCGCAGCATCCGGCCACGAATGAAGAATGCGCCGACGTGGAGAGCCGGTATCGGGACGAAGCCGATGCGGTCGTCGAAGAGCTCCCACGGCTGCGCGACGACCTCGCGCGTTTGGAATCGAACGTCAACCTCAACGCGGAGGCCGAGCGCGACGACGTCGCGCAACGCGAGGAGTTCCTGCGCGTGCAGCTCGAGGATCTCGCAAAAGCGCGAGCGACGCTGCTCGAGTCAATCCAAGAGATCGAACGGGAGAGTCAAGCGCAGTTCAATGCGACCTTCGAGCGTGTGGCCGCCGCCTTCTCGACAATGTACGGACGGCTTTTTGCGGGCGGCCAGGCCAAGATGTGGCAGACGGAGCCCGCCAACCTTTCGGAAACCGGCATTGAGATCGCGGTGCAGCCGCCGGGCAAAAAACAGATGCCGCTGGCCGCGCTCTCGGGCGGCGAGCGCGCCATGACCGCTGCGGCTTTGATTTTTGCCCTCATCGAGATCAAGCCCGCGCCGTTCTATCTGCTCGACGAGGTGGACGCCGCCCTTGACGATGCGAACATCGAGCGGTTCTGCCAGATGGTGCGCGAGTTCGCCGCAAAGTCTCAAATGCTCATCGTCACGCACAATAAGAAGACTATGGAGAGTGCCGATCGTCTGTACGGCGTCACGACCAAAGAAGCCGGAGTCAGCGCGATCGTTTCCGCAGAGCTCGCGGCGCAAGCGGAGATGTCGGTTGCCTGACGCCCCGGCGGCGACGCGACGCGCAGCACTCATCTCTGTTTTCGACAAGACCGGTTCGGCGGAGCTGGCCCGTGCGCTCGAGCGGCTCGGCATCGAAATTTACGCCACGGGTGGAACGCGAGCATTCTTAGCGCAGCAGGGCGTACGGGCCAGAGACGTTGAGGACGTCACCGGTTTTCCGGCGCTCTTTGGCGGCCGCGTCAAGACTCTGCATCCCAAGATTTTCGGCGCGATACTCTTCGATCGAAACGATCGCGAGCACAAATCACAAGCGCAAAAATACGCGATTGCGGAAATCTGCGCGGTCGTCGTGAACCTCTATCCTTTTGAAGCGACGGTCGCGCGCCCCGGCACGACGGAAGAAGAAGCGATCGAGCAGATCGATATCGGGGGCGTTGCGTTGTTGAGAGCTGCGGCCAAAAACTTCAAGCACGTCGCCGTCCTAACGCATCCTTCACAGTATGCGGAATATCGAGTCGCGATCGAGTCGGGCGACCTGCCGCCGGCGCTGCGCCGCAAGTATGCAATCGCGGCCTACGAACGAACCGCGGAGTATGACGTTGCAATTTCGCACTACCTGGCGGCAGCGGGGGAAATCTTGCCCAGCGAGCTCCCCGGCGCTCTGGCGCTGACGTTGCCCCTTGCCAAACGTTTGCGGTACGGCACGAATCCGCAGGAGCGCGCGGCGTTCTACCTCGACCGGCCCGAGCGTCTGCCCGAGCAGCTCCACGGAAAGGCGCTTTCCTATAATAATTTACTCGATCTCGATGCGACGTTGCGGCTCCTCTCCCGGGCCCCGCTCGGCGCCGAGTTCGGAAGCGATCGCGAACGCTTCATTCGCGCGGCCGTGGTGAAGCATACCGTTCCCTGCGGCGTCGCCCAACGTTCGCACGTCGGCTTGGCCGTTCGAGAAGCGCTCGAGGCCGATCCGGTTTCGGCATTCGGGGGAATCGTTGCAGCCGACGCTCCAATCGACGCCGCTGCTGCGCAAGCGCTCGGCCGGTACTTTCTCGAGATCGTCGCCGCGCCGGACTTCGATTCGGATGCGCTCGACCTCCTCAAGCAAAAAAAGAACCTTCGAATTATGCGCTTTGGGAAATCGCTCCCCGACGAGCTGGCGCACGAGCTGCGCCTCCGAAGTGCGCTTGGCGGCGTTCTCGCGGAAAACGACGATCCGGCCGCACCAGCGGAAGAATGGCGCGTCGTCAGCCGGCGGCAACCAAGCCCGCAGCAATGGCATGATCTGGCGTTTGCTTGGGATGTCGTGCGGCACGTAAAAAGCAACGGCATCGTGATCGTTGACGGCGGAACGACCCGTGGAATCTGCGCGGGGCAGACAAACCGGGTGAGCGCGGTGCAGATCGCGTCGCAGCGCGCCGGCGACCATGCCAAAGGCGCCGCGTGCGCCAGCGACGGGTTCTTTCCGTTTGCCGACGGTTTGGAAGCGGCCGTTGCCGGTGGATGCGCGGCGATTATTGCGCCTGGCGGATCGGTTAGAGACGGTGAAGTGGTCTCGGCGGCCGATCGCCTCGACGTCGCGCTAGTTTTTTCGAGCTACCGCTACTTCTTACACTAGGTCACGAGGAGTTTTTGAATGCCGCGTTTCCTTCACACTTCGATCTTCGTCAATGACATGAAAGAGTCGATTGATTTTTACACGGAGAAGCTCGGATTGCGCTTACTCGACGGCCCGTTTCACTATCCCGGCAATGCGGACATGGCGTTTGTGGGAAACGATTGGAACTCGTACATCGAGCTCGTTTACGACTTGGAAGAGCATCCTCCGTATGCGTTGGGCAACCGCTACGAACACCTGGCCCTCGAAGCCGACGGCAACCTTCGCGAGTACGTCGATGCACTGCGAGCCAAAGGCGTGACGATTCTCAAAGACGTCTACAAATCTCCCGGCGGTACCCGCGCGATCGCCTTCGTAGAGGATCCAAACGGCATCCCGGTCGAGCTCTTGGAGCCTCGTTAGCGATAGATGAAGGGATCGGTAGGCGGCGCGATGCGTTGCGCGCTGCCGGCAACCAGAAGAAGGTTCCCCCCGACGCTCTCGATCCGTCCGTCCACGCGCAGCCAGCTGCCCGTCGCGAAGCGGGGGGCGCGATCGAGACGGACGACGACGGGAGCCGCATCGGCGCGACAGCACGTTATTGCGTAACGCACCAGAGCGCTCTCCGCCCCGCTGCGCGCGAGCGTTCCGGTGAACGTCAAGTGCTCGCCCGCAAAGAGATCGGCGAGCGTCGTTTCGGTGGCGTGGTATTGCGGCGGCGGAGCGCCGATCATCGCGCCGGCCAGCATCAAAACGGGCGCGCATCGCCGCGCCGGGCTTTGCTCGCGTCGATACGCGATCGCGCAGATCAGTGCCACGGCGGCGCACGCCGCCATCAGGGGTGCGATTGCGGGATGGACGAGCGCGTCTCCGCGCCGTGACGCGACGATTGTAAACGCTGCGGCTAAGAGCGCGTAGGCGAGCGCATCGTGGCCCTTGTCCGAGTGCGTCTGCCGCCGAAACGCACGCAGGTCGATGATTCCGGCCACGGAGAGAAAGGCCGCCGCCGCGATTGGAGCTTGTACGCGCAATGCGCCCGCCACCGCTATGGCCCCAAGCCCGCAGGGCGCCGTCGTAAAGCCGAGCATCGCGCCTGCCGCTGCGCTGAGCATCGGTGGAAGCTTTGCCGGGTCAACTGCGGCCGCGAACTGCGTCGCGGCACCGGCGAGGATTGCCGGTGGAAGAAGCGTGGCAAACTCACCGAGCAGATCCGCCGGTTGCGGGCAGCCGGGCCGGCGATCTACGTGGCGAAGCAAACGCGCAACCGCGACCCCGGCGCCAAACCGCGCGGCGGCGACGAGCGGACCGAAGAGTAGCCACGTCGCCGCGGCCGCGGGAAGTGAGCGGGCCGATGGTCCGGCCGCGCAACCGCAACCGAGATACGCCATCGCATTGGAATGGCGTAAGAGGCGTCCGGCAATGATGCCGGCGAGCAAGAATGGTGCGGCTTCAAAAAGAGCGCTCGCCGACGTTGCCAGCGCGCAGCGCAGGGTGTCCGGCGTGAAGAGGGTTGCAAGGGCGAGTAGTGCGCCTGCATAGAGTGCGATACGCACTGGCAACCATCACGCGTGCCGCCGCAATGGCTAGTCAATCGACCCGGCGAACCGGTCGGCGGCATGCCGGATAACTTTGGCGCCCCGCGCGGCACCCAGGACTTCGTTCCTCCCGAGTCGGGGCGCTGGAACGAGCTCGAAGCACGGATACACGTTCTCGCGGCGCGTTTCGGCTACGGCGAGATTCGCACGCCGGTCTTCGAGTCGACCGACCTCTTCGTCCGAGGCGTCGGCGCGCAGACCGACATCGTGGAAAAAGAGATGTATACGTTCGCCGACCGCTCCGGCCGTAGTTTGACGCTGCGCCCGGAATGGACCGCGCCGGTGGTCCGCGCCGCGCTCGAACATCATCTCTTTGCGCTCGGGCCGCTGCGCCTCTATTACATCGGACCGATCTTTCGCTACGAGCGTCCGCAGAAGGGCCGCTACCGCCAATCGCATCAGTTCGGCGTCGAGTGTTTTGGTTTTCCGGGTCCCGAAGCGGACTTGGAAGTGATCTCGCTCGCATGGGAGCTGGTGCGCGGATATGGGATCGGCGACGCTGTGCTCAACCTCAACTCGATCGGTGACGAGCGCTGCCGGCCGGCCTATCGCGACGCGCTGGTCGCGCACTTCAGTCCGCACTTGGCGCGGCTCAGTGAGGAATCGCGACTGCGGATTGAGCGCAACCCGCTGCGTTTGCTCGACAGCAAGGATCCGGCGGACGTTCCGTACGTGCAAAGCGCGCCGGCATTAGAATCGTTTCTCTGCGCGCCCTGCCGGGAGCACTTTGACGCGCTCAAATCGTATCTCGATTTGGCCGGCATTCCGTATACGATCAACCCGCGCATCGTGCGCGGACTCGATTACTACGGAAGAACCGTTTTCGAGATCACATCGAGCGTACTCGGCGCGCAAAGCAGCGTTTGCGGCGGCGGCCGGTACGATGGCTTAGTGCAATCGCTTGGCGGCCCGGAGGTGCCTGCGGTCGGCTTCGCTCTTGGCATGGAACGCTTCCTCATGATGCTGCAGGCCCGCGACGCGCAAGCACAAGGTCCGCGACGCGGCCTCCAAGCCATCGCGCTGGGAGCGCAAGCGCGCACGGTCCTGGCGCCGATCGTCGCGGAGCTGCGTCGTACGCTTGAGGCGCCTACCTATGCCGACTATCTCGAGCGTAAGCTGCTCGCTCAGTTGAAGATCGCGGACCGTAACCGGGCGCGCTATGCGTTGATTCTCGGGAGCGACGAGCTCGCCGCGGGCGAGGCGGTGTTGCGGGACCTGGAGCACCGAAGCGATCGCCGAGTGCCATTCGGTTCGATAAGAGTCCTTGTCGAGCTCCTCGTAGAAGCCGGACTGTAATGGACGAGCGCTATGCCGAAGAGACGCAAACGTTACACGAGCTGCTCGCGCTCATGCACGAGCACGCCCTCGACACGATTAAGGTAAGACTGGGCGACGCAATCTACGAGCTCTCGCGCGCGAGTTCCGAGCCGGCGCCGGATGACAGCTTCTCCACATCGGCCGGCGAAAGCGCGCCGGCAGCGGGGCCGAACGTTACCAAAGTGCTGGCGCCATTGACCGGCGTGTTCTATCTTGCATCGTCACCCGATGCCGCGCCGTATGTCGAAGTCGGCCACCGGGTCGAGACCGGCGACGTCCTGTGCGTGCTCGAAGCGATGAAGCTCTTCAACGAAATTCAGAGCGATTATTCGGGCACGATCGTGCGCGTCGTGCCCGGCAACGGCGAGCTGGTCTCCCAGGGTGAAGAACTTTTCTGGATCGAGCAATCGTGAACGAGCAGATGGCGCGATACCACGGACGCCGCGGTTTCGACGAGTTGCTCGCCGACCGGCGCGGGCTTCTCGATCTGCCGCAGTATCGCGAGCAAGTCGAAGCCATCGTCGATGCGGTCGTTGCGGCCCTTCGAGCGGGCAAGAAAGTGTTGTGGTGCGGCAATGGGGGCAGTGCGGCCGAAGCACAGCACATGGCTGCCGAACTTTCCGGGCGTTACTTGCGCGAGCGGCCGGGCCTGAACAGCGAAGCCCTTTCGGTTAACTCGTCAACGCTGACGTGCATCGGCAACGATTACGGATACGACTTCGTCTTCTCTCGCCAGGTGGAAGCGTTTGCGCAACCGGGCGACGTCCTGATCGGCATGACGACCAGCGGCAGCTCGCGCAACGTCGTGCTCGCGCTGCAAGCCGCGAAGCGGCGCGGCGCGGTGACGGTTGCGTTTACCGGCAACGGTGGCGGCGAGGTCCTCGAATATGCCGATCTTACCCTGCTCGGCCCCGATGGATACGCAGCGATCGTCCAAGAAGTCCATCAGGTCATGGCGCACATCGTCTGCGACTTAGTAGAGCAGCGCTTGATCTTCGAAGGCGGCTTGCCGTGACCTCGCTGATGGCACCCGACGCGCGAACGCTCTTCGAACGTGCGAGGGGACGCCGGATTCTCGTCATCGGCGACCTGATGATCGACGAATGGATTTGGGGTACGGTCACGCGCATCTCACCCGAGGCGCCCGTGCCCGTCGTCGCCGTCGCCGACCATTCGTTCACGCTCGGCGGAGCCGGTAACGTCGCCAGCAATTTGCGGGCCTTGCACGCCGGCGTCGTTTTTGCGGGAACGATCGGTGACGACGCGTTCGGCGTGCAGGTTCGTAGCCTGCTGCAAGAACAGCACGTGGACGATTCGGGAATCTTCACGTTGGCCGATCGGCCAACCACGCGAAAGACTCGAGTCGTGGCGCACAATCAGCAAGTCGTGCGCGCGGATTGGGAGTCCACCGCGCCGCCTCCCGACGACGACCGCGGACGGATTGCCGCGTTCGTTCGCCGGCGCGCGGCGGATTGCGACGCCGTTATTTTGAGCGACTACGCCAAAGGGTTGCTCTGTAGGGAAATCGTCGAGGCGACGTCGATCTGCCCCCTCGTACTGGCGGATCCCAAACCGCAGAATGTAGAATTGCTGCGCGGCGTCACGTGTGTCGCGCCGAATGTGGCCGAGGCATCCACGATGACGGGCATTTCCATCGTCGACGATGCGAGCCTAGAACGGGCCGGCGTGCGCCTCCTCGAGATGCTCGATTGCCGGTACGCGGTCATTACCCGCGGCGAACACGGCATGGCGCTCTTTGGACGCGACGGTCAGCGTTTGAGAATTCCCTCAGTCGCGAGGACCGTTTACGATGTGAGCGGTGCGGGCGATACGGTTATTGCCGTGCTGGCGTTGGCGCTGGCCGCCGGCGCGGCCATCGAGCAGGCAATGCAACTCGCCAACTTTGCCGCCGGGGTCGTCGTCGAGAAGCTCGGAACTGCAACCGCATCGCCCGAAGAGATCGTGGCCCTCGTCGAGCCGGCGACGGCCCCGGGATGAACGCGGCGCTCTTCTTTGGCCGGCTGCTGCGCACGCAGGAGGCGGTCGACTGGCGCGAAGAGCTGCGCGCCAAGGGCCGCAGCGTCGTCTTTACCAACGGCTGCTTCGACGTGCTGCATGCAGGTCACGTCGAGTATCTTGCATGGGCACGCGCACAAGGCGACGCCCTGATCGTCGGTTTGAATGAAGACGGTTCGGTGCGCCAGATCAAAGGCCGGGCCCGGCCGATAGTTCCGTTCCGGGACCGAGCCGAACTGCTGCTGGCGTTGCGCAGCGTTGACGCGGTCGTGGGATTTCCGGAGCGTACGCCTGAGGTCTTACTCGATCGCATTCGGCCCGACGTCCACGTCAAGAGCGACCAGTACCGTGAAGAGGAACTTCCGGAGCGAAGCGTCGTGCTTGCGTACGGCGGCCGAATCGCGCTCGCGCCGCACGCGGCTGGGAAGAGCACGACGGAGACGATCGCCCGCATCCTCGATGCGTATAGCCGTCACGGCTAACGGTCCCGGTGAGGTTGCCGGGTGGCTGCGGCCACTGCTGCGCGCTCTCTACCGGCGGCAACCGGATTTGGAGGCGCTGGTCTTTCTCGTGCCCGACGATTATGCTACCGGCTTCGAAGCGAAAATCGTGCGCGACTCGTTTCCGGCGGCACGCGTCTTCACTCCGAAAGAGTACTTGAAGTTCGCGTTAGGCGCGCGACTGGAGAGTCTCCCGGCTCGCGCGGATCTGGTGCAGTACATCGGAGGAGATCTCGTGCACGCCGCGCGGGTTCACGCGCGGTTGAAGGGGCGCGCCGCGACCTATAAGTTTTCGCGCCGATCGTATCGTTCGCTCTTCGATCGCGCCTTCGCGGTGGACGCGCGTAACGTCGAACAGCTAGCTGCGTGGGGAACTCCGCCGCAGCGAATCGAGCGAGTCGGAAACTTGGCAATCGACGGCGCACTCTTCGAGGCCGGTCTGGAACGAGAACCGGGGACGCCGTCCGACGGAGTGCTGATCATGCCCGGATCTCGATCCTACGAGATCGAAAATCTCGTCCCATTTTATTTTGCGGTGGCGTTGCGCATGCTGCGGGAGCGCCCCGAGCTTCGGATTGCCTTTGCCCTTTCGCCGTTTACGACGCGCGCGCAGGTCGCGGCAGCGATCGAAGGCGGTGGCCATCCCCGGATGTTCGGTCGAAGCGGACGGCTCGTAACGGAGGCCGGACGCGACTTCCTCGCGACGGAGTCCGACGACGTGCGCATTCCCCTTCTCAACAACGCTCTGGCAGCAGCCCGCGGCGCGCGTTTGGTCTTGACGATTCCGGGGACGAAAACGATCGAGCTGGCGGTGCTCGGTAAGCCCGCGATCGCGATCACGCCGCTCAACGCACCGGAGCTCGTTGCCATCAACGGCCCGCTCACCTATCTCAACCGCATTCCGCTCGTCGGAGTCCCGCTCAAACGCGCGGCAGCGGTTGCCGTCGCTCGCCGCTTCGCTTTTCACACGCAGCCGAACATAGACGCGGGTTGCGCGCTCGTGCGCGAAGTGCACGGAACGGTCACGCCCGGTCGAATCGCGCGGATCGCGCTCGACTCGTACGACGACCAGGCCTGGATTTCGGCATCCGGGGCCGCGCTGGGGGCGCTCTATCGCGACCATATCGGGGCGGCCGATCGGATGGCGGATTCGCTGCTCCGCTTGGCGGCGTAGAACAGAAATGGACTTTTCGGTCGTGATCGCGACGAAAGACCGGCAAGAGTATCTCAGGCGCACGCTGGAATCATTGGAGGGTCAAACGCACGCGCCGCAGTTCGAGGTGATCGTCGTCGACAACGGCTCTGCCGACGAGACGAAAGTTGTCGTGGAAGCCTGCGCTGGGCGCTCCATTCCGGTGCGTTACCTTACCGAGCCGCAGCCCAATCGCGGAAAGGCGCGCAATCGCGGCGCGCAGGTCGCGGCTGGCCGGTATCTCCTGTTCTGCGACGACGACGTCTGGCTGCCGCCGGCTTGGGTCGCCGCGCACGGGGCGGCGCAACGGGGAGACGACGAGGTCGTCAACGGGCCGATTCTCAACGTGCCGTCGTACGACGCGAGACCATTGCCCACACTCGCCAACTATTCGCGCGCATTTCTCTGCACGTGCAACGCGTCGCTTTCGAGGGAGGCCTTTTTCCGTGCCGGTGGATTCGACGAAACGTTCGATCTCTACGGCTGGGAAGATACCGAGCTTGGCGTGCGCCTGCGCCAAGCAAAGTGCCGCTGGAAGTTTGCCTGGGATGCATTTCTTTGGCACGTCAAGCCACCCGCTGAGAACACACTCGAAATCGAAAGCCGAAAAGCGATTGAAAAGGCGCGCATGGCGGGGCGCTTTCTCACCAAGCATCCTTCACGCCGGGCGCGCTTGGCGACCGGCGCCCATGCGCTGAATCTTCTTCGGGCTCGCTATTTCTTGCCCGACCGCCTTCTCGCGCTCTATGCAGGTCTTTCCACCAGCGATGCGCCTGGCTGGCTGCGGCGCGTAAGCCGCGGGCAACTCTTGGACGGGCTGTACGCCCGAGAGCTCGTTCGCGCGCTCGATGCCGGCGATGAACGCTGAGCGAGCCTTGCTGTATTGCGCCGGCGGCGGCATCGGTGACTCGCTCGTTGCCTCCGTTGTTGCCCGTGCGTTGCACCAGAGGTTCGCAAAGGTCGACGCGCTCACGCTGCCCTCGCATCGCGAGCTGCTCGAACGGGTGCCGGACGTCGATCGTGTTTTGGTCGATGCGGGCGAGGATGGCGCGGTCGCGACGGAGCTCGCGCGTTGGGGATACGAAGCCTGCGTCGTCACGTGGGCGACTTCCAGAGCGGCACGAGTTCCGCAGCGAGCGGGCATTCCCGTTCGAGTCGGCCAGGCGCGCCGATTCTACTCGTTTCGCTTCACCAACCGCGTCGTGGTTCGAAGCGAACGAGGCGACGTTACCTCTCACTGGTCCGATGTGCTGCTCGATTTTGCGCGTGCGATCGGCTGCGACACCGGGGACCATCGTTATCGTTTCGTGCCGACGGCGGATGACGAGCGCGAGGCCGCAGAACTTCTCGCCGGCTCCCAGCGCTTCATCATCCTCAATCCGTGCAACGCGATTGCATCGCGACGCAGCCTCTGGCCGCTCGAGGGCTGGGCGGCGCTGGCGCGCGCGCTTCACGAGCGCTACGACGCGCGCGTGCTCGTGAGCGGTTCGCCGGCGGATGCGCGCTCGACGGAAGGCATCGTTCGTCTCCTCGATGGTCGGGAAGGAATCGATTCGATCGCGGGGCGCACGAGCGTGGGCGCCTTCGGCGCGCTCGCACGGCGCGCGCGCGCGTTCGTGGGAATAACCACCGGCTCGATGCACGTTGCCGCCGCCGTCGGCTGCCCGACGGTGGGTATCTTTCCCTTTCAATCCGATTTCCCCGAACGATGGGCACCGCTGGGCGAGCGAACTGCTGTCGTGCGGGCTTCGTATCCTTGCCACCCCGGCGATACGAAGGAACGCTGTCGCGACTACGCTTGCATCGCGAACCTCGATCGTACCCGAATCCTCGCCGCGCTCGACTCGTTGATCGCATGATTGCGACGACGATCCAGCTTTGCACCTACAATCGCGCGACGCTGCTCGAGCGGGTGCTGGAGGCCGCGTTCGATCAGACGGCCCCTGACGATGCGTATGAAGTCGTGCTAGTCGACGACGGCTCGAGCGACGAAACACCGTCGGTCATCGAGCGCGCACGTTCGCGCGCGGCGTGTCCGTTTACCGTCGTAAGCCAAGCTAACCGCGGACTTGCCGCCGCTCGGAACGCCGGAATCGCGCGTGCGGCCGGCGAGCGCATCATTTTTATCGACGACGACGTACTCGTGCTTCCTAACTTCGTGCAGGAGCATATGCGCAGCGCCGCGGCGCGTCCCGGCGCGATCGTGCGCGGCGGCGCCATCGAAGTCGAATCGCTCGACGAGTTGCCGCCGCCCGTCTGGAGCATCAAGAACTACAGCGGCAACTACTTTTGGACGACGAACGTCTCCGCGCCGCTCGCGACGATGCGCGCGATCGGCGGATTCGACGAGTCGTTCTCCGAGTACGGCTGGGAAGATATCGACGTCGGCTTGAGGCTGCGCGCCGCCGGCGTTAAGGCAGTCTTCAATCCGCGCGCCCTCGTCTATCATTTCAAACCGCGCCCTCGGGTAAGCAGCATCGAGGGCTTGGTGGCGCAGGCGAGGGCCAAGGCGCGTACCGCCGTCGCGCTCGCGCGGCTTCATCCTCACTGGCGCGCGTATCTCGCGACCGGAATCAATCCGGCACAACGGCGATTTGCGGCGTGGCGTCGCCGGCTGGGATTGGCGGATCGCCTGCGCGGCCGGCTCGCCGGCCTTAGCGAGCGAGAACTCACGTCGCGCGAAGTACGACTGTCGCGCGCGCTCGCGAACGAAGCCTATTTTGAAGAGCTGGAGCACGCGCTGCGAGCCGCGAGTTCGTGAGGATTCTGCTCTCTCGAACCGATCGCATCGGGGACTTAGTACTCTCAACGCCGGCGATCGCGACGGTCCGAGCCTCGTTTCCCGACGCGCACCTCGCTATCGTGACCAGCGAATACAACCGCGTCGTCGTGGAGCGCGACCGCGACATCGACGAGCTCATCGTGCTGCCGCGCGGCGTAAAGGCCCGCGCGTTCGGCGCAACCTTGACCGGGTACGACGTTGCGGTTGCGCTGGCGCCGCGCTTCATAGACCTGCAGATCGTGGGAGGAACGCGTGCGCCCCTTCGAATCGGCTATACGTACGAGCGCCGCTGGTTTGCGCGGCTGACGGCTCGTCTGTTCCTCAACAGGATCATGGTCTCCGAGGCGGACCCCGACCTGTGCGATCGCGAGCCGCGCCGCACGGTGCGCCATGAGGTCTTGCAGCTGCTCGATCTCGTCGCGCTCGCCGGCGCGCACCGCCGCGTCACGTCGCTGCGGCTCGACTTGGTCGATGCGGATCGAGCGATCGCGCGAACGCTTCCCGAGAGTCCCATCGTGCTTCACTTGGCTCCAAGATGGTTTACCGGCGGCAGCACGTTGGCGGGAACGCTCGCGATGGTGAAGGAACTGGCCTCGCTTGCCCCGGTTGTCATCACTTGTGCGCGCGAATGCGAGCCGCAGGCTTCGGCTTTTGAAGCCAGCGGCAACATCACTGATTGTTTGCGCGGCCTGCCCTTCCACCAATGGGCCGCCGTGCTGGAACGCGCTCGAGTGGTCGTAACCGTCGACACGGGTGCTACGCACGTCGCAAGCGCCGTCCATCGGCCAACGCTGGTCGCCTTCGAACACGCGTACTTCCGGCTAAACTCTCAAGAGTGGTCGCCGTACGGCGTGCCTCACGTCTTGGTGCGCAAACCGGCACGCGCAGATCCCGATCTGCTCGAACGATTTCGCCACGAAATCACGGCTGGCGTCGCTGCGTTGATGCATGCCTGATATCTCGGTTGTCATTCCGACCTACAATCGTCTCGACACGCTCTCGCGCGTGTTGCCGACGCTCCTCGACCAGGACCTCGAGCCTTCGCAGTTCGAGCTGCTCGTCTGCGATTCGAACTCGACCGACGGCACGGCCGAGTTTCTTGCCGGGATCGTGCAAACGCATGGGAATGTCCGTCACCTGGCGGGGCCGTATAGCGGCCGGGCAGCGGCCCGTAACGCGGGCATCGCGCAGGCGCGCGCCGGCATCGTCCTTTTCAACGACGCCGACATCTTCGCGTCGCCCAATCTCCTCTCGACGCATCTGCGGCGGCATGGGAAACGAACCGGCATTGCCGTCGTCGGATTGGAGGTTCAAGTTCGCGATTTCGAAGAGTACGAGTACAAGCGAGATCATCCCGCTGCGCGCGGGCATCTGCATCCGCCGTCGCGAAGAAAACTTTCGTGGCTTTATTTTCTTACCGGCAACGCATCCGTGCGACGCGAGGATCTGCTCCGCGCCGGCTGCTTCGACGAGAGTTTCACCGGCTACGGCCACGAGGACTTGGAGCTCGGCTACCGCTTGCAAAGGCTCGGGATCGAGATCGCGTACGAGCCGCTTGCGGTGAACTACCATTGTCAAGACGTTGCGTACGGGGATCAAAAGGAAAAAATGCGGCTGGCCGGACGTTCGACCGCGCGCTTCTATCGCAAGCACCCGCACGTAAATGTAATGTTCAATCTGGGCATGACTCCTTTATCGCTTTGGGCGCACTCCGCGCTTACGCGGATGCCGCTTCTGCTCGGCGTCGTCGCGCGCAGCGCGGAACGCTCGCGGCTCGCGCGCGAGCTTTTGCTGCAGTACCACTACGTCTCCGGGATAAAGGAAGCTCGTGACGAGAGATAGGCTTTCGTGCGGCGCCCTGCGCGCCGCCGATGCGGGCAAGATGGTCGAGCTTTGCGGCTGGATCAATCGCCGTCGCGATCACGGGGGTTTGATATTCGTTGACCTCCGCGACCACGAAGGCGTAACGCAGGTCGTTTTCGATCCGGCGCATCCGAGCTTTGCGGAGGCCGAACATCTGCGCAACGAAGACGTCCTGCGAGTTCGCGGTACGGTTCGCACCCGGCCGGCCGGAACGGAGAATCCGCGACTGGCAACGGGCGACGTCGAAGCGGCGATCGAAGAATTGGAGATTCTCAATCGCTCGCTCGTTCCCCCATTTCAAGTCAACGCCGACGAGGCCGTGGACGAGAACCTCCGCCTCGAGTATCGTTACCTCGATCTGCGCCGTCCGCGGATGCAGGAGAACATCCGCTTGCGGCACCGCATCATCAAGGCGATGCGGGACTTCTGCGACGAGCGCGGGTTTGTCGAAATCGAGACGCCGATGCTCATCAAGTCGACGCCCGAAGGCGCGCGCGACTACCTCGTTCCCAGCCGTCTCTATCCTGGGTCGTTCTACGCGCTACCGCAGTCGCCGCAGATGCTCAAGCAGATCTCGATGATTGCGGGCTTCGGCCGCTACATGCAAATTGCGCGATGCATGCGCGACGAGGACCAGCGCGCCGATCGTCAGCCCGAGTTCACGCAGCTCGACGTCGAGATGTCGTTCTGCACGCAAGAGGAAGTTCTCGAGACGATGGAATCGTGCATGCGTTACGTGTGGCAAACGGTGCTCGGCATCGAGCTGTCGCCGTTCGCGCGCCTGACGCATCGAGAAGCGATCGCGAAATACGGGCTCGACAAGCCGGATCTGCGCTTCGGCCTCGAGCTGGCAAATGTCGACGCGGTCTTTGCCGCCACGGAGTTCGTAGTCTTTAAATCGGCTATCGAGAGCGGCGGCTCGATCGTGGCGTTGCGCTATCCTGGGGGCGCGGCGCTCTCGCGGCGCGACTTCGACAACTTGACCGAGATCGCCAAACAGTTCGGCGGCAAAGGGATGGTCTGGATCTCGCTTGCGCCCGATGGAATGAAATCCTCAGCCGCAAAGTTTCTCGCAGACGCCGACGTTGCCGCCGTGACCGCGGCGGTCGAAGCCGAACCGGGGGACGCGATCCTGCTCTTTGCCGACGCGGTTCCGCTCGCGCATGCGGTCGCCGGGAAGATGCGCAACGAGGTCGGCGAGCGATGTCGTTTGCGCGACCCGCAGACCTTTGCTTTCGGTTGGGTGACCGGCTTTCCGTATCTGGAAATCGACGAGGAGAGCGGAAAGCCGGCGCCCGCGCATCATGCGTTCACGGCGCCGGCGCCGGGCGATTGGGCACTGATCGATCGGGCTCCGATGGAGATGCGCGCCCAGCATTACGATCTCGTGCTCAACGGATGGGAGCTCGGTTCGGGCTCGATCCGAATCCACAAGCCTGAGGAGCAGCGCAGAATCTTCGAAATGTTGGGCTTGAGCGCGGATCAGATCGAGGAGCGTTTCGGATTCTTCGTGCGCGCGCTCGAATACGGGGCGCCGCCCCACGGCGGCATGGCGCTGGGCATCGATCGCATCGTAATGATTGCATGCGGCGAGGAGAACATTCGCGAGGTTATCGCGTTCCCGAAGAATCAAGGCGCTCGGGACTTGATGATGGATGCGCCGAGCTCGGTACCGGATCAGCTGATGGCCGATCTGCACCTCCGGCGCGCGCCAGAATCTCCTTCGCGAGGGTAAAAATCGCGTCGAACATCGCAACCGTCAGCTTGCCCGTGTTCGTATTCTGCCGGCTCGGATGAAAGGAGGCGATCGCGGAAATCGTTCGCCGGTCGTTGCGAGCGACGTACTGCGCGCCATGCGAGAAGACCGGCTTGGGCGGCCCGAACGCAAAGCCTCGCCGGTCGAGCACGCGCAGAACGGCGTTGAAGCCGATCGCTCCAAGGCCGACCATCACCACGATCCGATCGAGGGCGTCGAACTCTTCGAGCAAGTAGGGAAAGCAGTTCTTTAGCTCTCCGGGAGTCGGCTTGTTCCCAGGCGGCGCGCAACGCGCCGCAGCGGTAATGTAGCAGTCGGCAAGCACGAGGCCGTCGTTGCGATCGCGTGCAACGGGCGCGGAGGCGAAACCCGCGCGATAGAGCGCGGGATAGAGAAAGTCGCCCGACGCGTCACCGGTAAAGGGGCGCCCGGTACGATTGCTGCCGTGAGCTCCAGGAGCGAGCCCAACCAAGACCATGCCGGCATGCGAGTCGCCGAAGCCCGGTACCGGCTTCCCCCAGTAGCTGCAGTCGCGATGCGCGCGCTTCTTTTCGCGCGCGACTTGCGCGGTATAGGCCCGGAGCTCCGGGCAGCGCCGGCAGCGTACGACGGCGGCCGCAATCGCGGCGAGGTCTCGCACGGTTTCGGTCCCTAGGCCAGCACGTCGGCGAACTCGACGCCGACCGGCGCCACGACGTAGGCGATGCCGTCGTTACGTTGCCAAATCCGCTCGATTGCGGCGCGCGGATAGACGACGCGCACGTTTGGAGCGGCAGGATCGTTGATCGCGCAATCGCCGTTGCGCGTGAATCCGCAGAGCACGACGAGATGACCGTCGGAGTGAGGCAACGGCGCGCCGGGCAGCTCTCCGGGACCCCACGAGTATGAAATGGCCAGCGGGAGATTACGCTCGATCAATCGCTGGGCGTGGTCGAGATTACGCAGATGCGCTACGACCGCTCGAAAGCCGAGCCTGCCGCTGTAGGCAACGTTGAAGGCCCAGTTTCCCGTTCCGTTATAGGCGCGATCGAAAACGCCGAGCGCGGCTTGCTCGAGAGGGAGATCGATGCCGTGGTAGGCGTGAATCATGGAAAGGCTGGCGGGGCTGCACCATCCCCGCTCTTCCTTTATTGGCTTCGTCGAAGGGTATTGCGAGCGCGCCGGTACGTCGAGAATGAGCGCGTCTCGCGCGTAGGGGAGCGACGGGCGCGAATGCACGGGAGCGGAGAATGCGAGCAGCTCGAATCGGACGCCGGGCGCACGCACTTCGATCCCGTCGAAGGGCTGCAAAGTGGAGATGACATCAACTTCCACGTTCGTGCCGGCGTGCGAGGGGCTCAATGACGTAGCGGCATCGCTTTGCCACTCCGAATGATCGAGCCAATCGCCGTCGGTTTGATGCGCGCGCAGCAGACGAAATGCGATCCGCCCTTTGGGCGCCAGGGTGTTCCAGCTCAACACGCCGGTCCGCGTGGGTTCGAAGAAGAGCGTCGCGCCGCCTTGCGCGCCAAGCGTCTGCGCGAAAGCGGGAGCGTTTAAATATGCCACTGCCACGCGTTCCACGTGTCCCCGATGAACGCCGCCGGAACGTAGTTCTTCAGGTCGTCGTTGATCGCCGTGTAATCGGTCTCCCAGCTGAAAAAGACGGCTGGTACCAGTTCCCGGATGCGCTCCTCTTCGCGCTGATAGAGCCGCTTGCGCGCCGCGAGGTCGAACGTGCTCGCCGCTGCCAGGCTCGTCGCGTTCACGATGGGATCGTCGAGCCACGACGTGTTCGCCCCGTGCGGCGGAATGAAGGCACCGGACCAGCTCCCGGAGTTATCCGGATCCGGTCCGTTCGTTTCGACGGACCACTCGAGATCGTACTTGCCCGTATACAGCGGCCCGTCCATTGCAAAGAGATAGCTTCCGGGATAGTTACGAACCGCGACGTCGATGCCGACGGCGTGCAGCATCGATTGGATCAGCACTTGCGATTCGGGGTTCTCTTGATGGCCGGTCGTGGCGTAGATGCTCAGATGCATCGCGATCGCGCCTTTGCGAAGAGTGCCGCCGGCGTCCGGCTTCCATCCGGCCGCCGCGAGCAGATGCTTCGCATCGGCGGGATCGTAGCGGTACGGCGGTAGCGTGGGCGCGGCCCAAAGTTCGGGGTAGATATCCGAGACCCCCAGTGAGTCGAGCCCGTGATACACCGTCGCCTCGATGCGCCTCCAGTCGATTGCCTCGGCTATTGCGCGGCGTACTCGCGCGTCGGCCAGCTGCGGACGGCTCAGGTTGAGTCCGAGGTGTCGCCAGTTCGCGATCGTCCGGCGCTTCACGGTTATGCCGGAGATGCTTTGCAGTCGGGCGACATCGTTCACGTTGACGGTCGGATAGACGTCGACCTCGTGCGTTACGAGCTCGTTAAAGAGGGTATTGACGTCGGGAACGACCTTCCACACGACTTCTTTGAGGTGCGGCGGCCCGCGAAAATAGCGGCGGTTCGGCACGAAGGTTAACGAGCTTCCGTGGTTCCATTGCTCGAGCACGAACGGTCCGCTGGAGAGCGGGCTTTCGTTGAAGCTCGCCCGGCGCAGGTTGCCGGCCTTCGCGAGCAGATGCGCGGGCATCGGCGGATACGCGGCGCCGCCGATCGCGAGAATTCCTAGGACTGCCACGTTCGGCCGTTTGAGCGCAATGACGATCGTGTAGGGATCCGGTGCGCGCGCGGAGGCAATGTCGTCCCATCCGTACGTCGTCTTGACGGCGTTGAGCGGATTTCGGACGGCGTCATAGGTGAAGAGCCAATCGGCCGCCGTTAGCGGCGCGCCGTCCGCCCATACGACGCCTTTACGCAGATGCACGAGAATCGTTCTACCGTCGCGGCTGATCCCGCCGTTGCGCAGCGTCGGCACCTGCGTTGCCAGATCGGGAATGTAGTTTCCCTGCGCGTCGTAACGGAGGATGAACGAAAAGAGCAGGCCGACGATCGCGTCGCTGGCGGCGCTGTGCGCGTACATTAGGTTGAGGCTGTCGGGCTCTTCGTCTTCACCGATGCGCACGACGCCGGGGATCGTCCAGGAGTTCCGTTCGCCCTTCGACGGCGCAGCCGCTCTCGAGCAACCGGAAACCGCGACGAGCATCGCCAGCGCAACCGCCGCGATGCGGCCGGAGTTCACGGTTCGTGTCGCGCGCCCAAGGGCGGCCGTTTGACGATGCGTGCGGAGATCTGCGAGTAGAAATCATCGGCACCAAAGCGGACGACGTCGCCGGCCGGCAGTTGCGTTTCGTCGCGGGCCCGCGCGATTTCGGCGCGAGCTTGCGTCTCGCTTAAGCCGCGCGTGTTCAGCGCGATGCCGACAACCGGCGCGGGCTTGATCGTCTCAAGCAATGCCTCGTGAACGGCGATTAGCTCTTTGTAGCCTAGAACCGGCGTTGCATAGGATTCGATGTGAGTGCGGCTTGGATCGCAGACGAGGACCAACGCGTCCGGCGCGCACCCGGTCATCAACGCGAGCGTCACCGGTGCATAGGCCGGGTGGTTGATCGCGCCCTGTCCCTCGACGACGATGAGATCGGCGCCTTCGTGCGCCGCGTAGAGCACGAGTTGTTCTGCGGCGCCCGCCGCGAAATCGGCAATGACGCGATCGACCGAGATTCCCCATCCCGCAATCACGATACCGGTCTGACCGGTCGGCACAAATCGAGCCTGCCTTCCCGATGCGCATGCGGCCGCAACGAGCTCGAGTGCGACCGTCATCTTGCCGACCGCGCAATCGTTGCCGACCGTGAGAAGAACCGGCGCTTGCACATCGTAGGCGTCGCCGGAAAAAAGCGGAACGTCGGGAGGCTCGCGGACATCCCAGATCGCCGTGCCTGCGGCGCGCGCGGCGCTTCGAAACTCGCGATCGATTCCGAGGATCTCGTGTAGGCCGCTGACGATCTCGAGTTTCGCGGCGATTGCGTGCGCGACGGCCGCGCGCCAATCGGGTGGAAGGCCGCCGCCCTTGGGCGCCGTTCCGATGAGCAGCGACGTCGGGGCGTGCTCCAGCGCCTGCGCGACGCTGCTAACGATGGGAACGTCGCTGTCGAGGTACGCAAGCACGTCGCGCACGCGCTGCCCGGCGTGCGTCGGGTCGATTACCGCCACCACCTCGTCACTTCCATAGCGAATCACGCCGTGCGCGGTCTTGGCATCGTGCTCGAAGCGATCCGGAGCGAGAATCGCGTAACGTCGCGTCACCGCAGCGCGCCTTCGCGGACACCCAGCCCGGGCGCATCGGGAATCAGTACTTTGCCCGCCTCGTAGCGCACTCCGGTAAATGGGTCGCGTGATATCAAGAGCGGCCCGTCGAGATCCGCCCAATCCGCTAGCGGCGAGACGTGTGCTGCGGCCGTCGCGGCAATTGCGCTCTCGACCATGCAGCCGATCATGACCTTCAAACCCATCGCGCGTGCGCTGTGGATCATCGCCAGCGCGCCACGAATACCTCCGGCCTTGGCGAGCTTGACGTTGACGCCGTCGATGCAACCGTATAACGGCGGAAGATCGCTTGCAACGAGGCAATCCTCATCGGCGACGATCGGTATGGAGACGCGGTCGCGAATCGCTCGCAGCCACTGCGGGTTGCCGGCGGCGACCGGCTGTTCGCAAAACTCGATCTCGTAGCGTTGCAGCTCGCGCAAAATCGTAATCGCCTCGTCGACGTTCCAACCTTCGTTGGCGTCGAGACGAAGCGCGCCGCCGTAACGTCCCCGGATTGCCGCGACGATCTCGACCTGTTCGGAGAGCGTGCCGGCTCCGAGCTTGACTTTGAGAATCGGATAGTGCGCGGCCTCGTCGACCTTGTGCAGCATCACTTGCGGGTCGGCGATGCCGATCGTGAACGAGGTCAACGGCGCGCGCGACGGATCCAGACCAAGCAGCGCGTAGAGCGGTTTGCCGAGCTCTTTGCCGATCAGATCGTGGAGCGCGAGGTCGAGCCCCGCGCGCGCCGCTGCGGGGATCTCCGCGCGCAACAGCGATTCGAGGCGGAAGGGATCGTCGCAGGCGAGCGGATGCGCTGCGAAATACGCAATGACGCTCTCCACTGACTCCCCATAGCGTTCGATCGGCGTCGCCTCGCCGATACCCTCGAGATCGGCTCCTCGAACGCGGACGACTGCGGTGCGCGCGATTGCTTCTTCACCGCGCGCGATCTTGAAGACGTGTACGAGCGGCAGCTCCATCGCGCAGACCGAGATCGAGAGCGAAGACATCGGCCTCGCACTTCGTGGGCGCGCCGGCTTCTACCGGCTTGGCCTTCGGAGCCCCAGGCACTTGACTCACGGTGGTACGGTAGAGGGGCTCGACTGCGCTTAGCGCGCAGCGAACGTAGGTACCGAACCGACTTATACAACCTAGGGAGCATCAGCTCCGGATACGACGGAGCGGCGGGCTCGAGATGCCTGCCCCAAACCGGCGCCCGGGCCGCACCCACCTGCGAGAATGCAGGTTCGTACCGCGTACGCAAGACGCTATTTGTGGTTGAGTTCTTTGTATTGGGCGCAAAGCGCGTTGCGCCACGTAGCGATCGCGGCCGCAAGCCCGTCCGTCGTAGCCGCGCCAAACGCCTCGTCAATGGCAACGTATCCGCGAAAAGCTGCGAAAGCGTGCGTCGCGGCGGCGACCGTTTGCTCTGTTTGTTTGCCCAGTCCGCTCCACAATAAGACGGTGTTGGGCGCGAGAGCTTGCGCGTCGCTGGCGGCGTCGAGCTCCTGCGGATCGGGCCCGTACCGCAGCCAGGCGGAGTCAGTCTCTTTGACGACGCGCTTGCAATCTTGAGTCCCGGCCGCGAACGTGTTCGGGGCATTACGCAAAGCCAGCGTGACGTTGAGGCGCTTTGCCAGGGACGTGGCGAAGGCGAGCCGCTCTAACTGTTCGCTCCAGGAGCATTCGGTCTGGAGTGCGAGCGGGGCCGCGATCACCGGCGCGCCGAGTAAGGCCGCATCGCTAAGAACCTTCGTCACGTGCCCTCGTTCCGAGCAAAAGAAGCTCGAGTCGCTCAGCGCTGCAATCGAGAGACCCCAGTCGGTCGCCATCTTCTTGATCTGCGCGAGGTAGTCGTCGTCGGGTCGCGGAAAATGGCGCACGTCTAAGACGACGCCGTCGCAACCCAACTCGCGCGCGCACAGGTCCAAGAACTCGAGTTGCGTGAGCTCGCCGCTCTCTATCTCGCGGTGGAGGGCACCGCTCGCGCAGGCAAGCTTCATCGGCCTCGGATTTTCGACCGCTCGCCGTTGCTCACCCTCATCGGTGGATACCGGAGGTCACCGGGGCGCAAATCCCCAAAGACCTTTGGCAGTGGACATTCTAACGCCGAATCGCATCGAAGCGGGCGATCTCGAAGTCTTTGCCGCCATTGCAGGCGAGGAGCGCCGGCAAAAAGAGAACCTCGAGCTGATCGCTTCGGAGAACTATACGAGCCGGGCGGTACGCGAAGCAAACGCCTGCGTGATGACCAATAAATACGCGGAAGGTTATCCGGGCAAGCGATACTACGGAGGCTGTCAGTGGGTCGACGTCGCCGAAACGCTCGCGCAAGAGCGGCTCAAACAGATCTTTGGCGCAGATCATGCCAACGTCCAGCCGCACTCCGGCGCTCAAGCGAACATGGCGGTCTTCATGGCCATCCTACAACCCGGCGACACGGTTCTTGGAATGTCGCTCGCCCACGGCGGCCATTTGACGCATGGAACAAAGGTCAGTTTCTCGGGAAAGCTCTACAATGCGATCGCCTACGGGGTCCGTAAAGACACCGAGCTAATCGATTTCGACGAAGTTCGAGCGCTCGCCCGCGAACATAAGCCGAAACTGATCGTCGCCGGCGCGAGCGCGTATCCCCGCGTGATGGAGTACGAGCCGTTTCGCGAGATCGCATCGGAGATCGGCGCGGCGCTCCTCGTCGATTTTGCGCACGTCGCGGGACTCGTCGCGGTTGGGCTCCATCCCTCGCCGATACCGCTGGCCGACTTCGTGTCGTCCACGACGCACAAAACGCTGCGCGGTCCGCGCGGCGGCTTCGTTCTATGCACGCAGAAATGGGCCGTGCCCTTGGACAAGAGCGTTTTCCCCGGGATTCAAGGCGGCCCTATGATGCATACGATTGCCGCGAAAGCGGTGGCGTTCGGTGAGGCGCTGCGGCCCGATTTCAAGACGTACCAAGAACGGGTCGTGGAAAATGCTGGCGTTATGGCTGAGGAGTTTATCCGTGCCGGACTTCGTTTGGTCGGGGGAGGAACCGACACGCATCTCATGCTCGTCGACGTCTCGGTCAAGGGTCTGACCGGAAAGGCGGTCGAGGCCTACCTCGACGAGATCAACGTCACGGTCAACAAGAACGCGATTCCCTTCGATACGCAAAAGCCCATGGTCGCCAGCGGCATTCGAATCGGCACGCCGGCGATCACGACGCGGGGTTTTGGCGCGCAAGATTGTCGCGAAGTGGCCCGCATCATTTGCGACGCCCTGGGCGACATCGAAGAGCGTCGCGAGATTGCGCGGCTTGGGGGACGGGTTCGCGAATTGACATCGCGCTACGACGTCCCTTAGCCGTGCGCCCGGGTTGGGACGAGTATTTTATGCAGATCGCGCATACCGTCAGCACGCGCGCGACCTGCCCGCGAGCTTCGGTTGGTTGCGTTTTAATGCGCGCCCACCGCATCTTGACGACGGGCTACAACGGGGCGCCGCGCGGCGTCGC